>DAOWEO010000038.1 GCA_030638415.1 Bdellovibrionales bacterium
TACTTCTAGATGTAGTTTTGTACTTACCTAATTCCTCTAACTGTTTATGTACTGTAAATCCCTCGTCAATTTTCCCATTTAACAATTTTTTATAATCTCCAAAATCATCAATCCAAACATTTATCTGTTTTAAACTATCAACTGCATCATCACTTCCTATACGCTTAGGATCAAGAAAGGTATCAATAACTCCAAAAGTATCATCTCCATCTTTCCCATATCTGTAAAAAGCAGGAATTCCATCATTTTTATTAAAGTACATAAGTTCATCTCGAACTTGTGCACGCTTACCGGCAAGAAGAGGATCAACCTTTTCAGCTCCATGAGCTACCTTATGTCTTTTCCATACAACATCTTTAAAGCGACCTGCATCGTCACTATTTTTACTCAATTGCTTAGTTACATAAAACTTACGAGCAATCTGTGAGTCAGCTTTAGCACCAATTTTAAAGACATGTTTAGCACCTTTAATAAATGCCAGTCCATCCAGAACAATCAAACCATCAAGAGCGACATCACCCATCTCATCGTATAATTGATTTTTACTATCTAATACTCTTTTGTAATCTATCCATCCTGCAGAGTGCAGTGAAGAGGCATTTTCAAACTCCTCATTAGCCGTTATATAATTTTGTACGTCTTCGTAAGCAATTATAGAACTACCGCCAGCAATTAACCCAAAGCCAGTCAAATTTCCAATTAAAGGAACAAACTGGGCTAAAGCTCCAGTACCAATCAACGCAAAACCAACTCCAGTTTTCCATGTTATACGATTCAGATCTTCTTTCGGCTCAGAGACCAATAAATAGCAGTAAGCAGACATGTCCTCTACTACATCTTTTTTACTTTTATCTTCACCATAAGATGCTGCAAATACCTCTTCTACATATTCAGGAAAATGGTGTAGGCTATCCCCCTTACTTTCACAAATATGAACTAGAGATTTATTAACATTATCTATATGTTGTTTAATTTTGTACCTAACCTTTCTCACTAACTGCTTTGATCCAACATTTGTTTGTAAAACCTTATTAAATGCATTTTTATTATTAATAAAAAAATCTTTAAATTTTCTATTTTGAACTGCAAGCTTAAATTGTTGTTGTAAAGATGAGGGAACGCTAGATACCAGTTCTTGCTGTAGTTTAGACGGAGTCACTTTGTAATTAAACCAGTCGCCCATAGAGAAGTCATTTTCAGTATCAATTAACAGTGGATTTTTTCCGACCATTGAGGCTAGTACTTCATCTTGCTGTTTTATATGACTTGCTTGTTCCTTTAATAATTTTCCTCTGATTTTAGAAAATGTTCTCATCTTGGTGCGTCCGCCCCCTGACTTGAAAATACGTGAATGCTCCTTATCAACCAGCTTTTTATATTTCATTTCAATTGCAACTTTATCTGCCTCGATATTTGCAACTAACATAGAGTTAATAAGTTGAATTTTCATAAAATCTTCAAAAAGTGCTTTTTGTTCATTACCATTTTTTGAAAAACTTTTGACCTCATCCACATGTTCCGTCATTTTTGCGTCTAAAAGTTTTTGCATTTTAGGATTTCCAAAATCCTCTCGAGCACACTTTCTCACCTCTTCTAAGGACTCTCCTGATTCACGACCAGACACTAAGGATAGATACATATTTTTCTTCTCTAGTAACTTGGAAAAGGCATTGTTACTCATAGTTCTTTTTAAACTTGATATATTTATTGCATTTTGCTGCTTTTCAATCTCTAAGTAGTTATCCATTAAATCTTTTATAACAATTGTATAGCCCGCAGTTCCACGTGTGGAACATGTCTCATATAGAAGTTCATTAGGATTTTGAGATTGTAAAGATTCTTTATATTCTCTTGCATCCATATGGCCGAACTGTTCACAGTATTTTGGTAACTGCCCAGACTCACCATAAGCAAAATTAAAAAGACTCACTAACATATATAGCATTACTATTTTCATAAACTCTCCCATACTCTTATCGACAGGTTAGAGAGCTTTCTAAAGCTATTAATCATCGTTTTTTCTGCTAAAACTCTTATTAAGGCATTGTAATTACAACCAAATATTAGTTTTTTAAATTTTGTAGGATAATCTGAATAAACTCACTCTTTCCCTTGGTATAGAGTGTTGGATTATTTGCATATTCTTTTTGGAGTTCTGTTTTAAGTTTATTATACTCTTTAGCCACTTTAGGTTCAGAATTTAAGTAATTTCTAAAATCAATATAGTCATCAATAAGAGAGCTACTTTTTTCAATGATATGGATATGACAAAGCTCACTCTCCCCACCTTCTTCCTGACGAATAAAAAGTAATCTTTTAGAATCAAGATCAGCTGCTTTGAAAGTTAGTCCCACTCTTTGAAACTCCGCTTCGAAAGATCTAATTCCATCGAGGGTATGAACCACACAAAGAATATCCAGCGTAGGTCGAGAGACAATGTCACGAATGGCAGTTGAGCCAATATGGTAAGCCTCTATGAGATTTTTTCGTAGGAGAGCTTGCAGAGTAAGACACTCCTTAGCATAGTATTTCTGCCACATAGCAGAATATGGCACTAGTTCAATGGTTCTTTTAGTTTCGTTCATGACTGTTGATAATCAACTTTCAGGTAGTTGTAAAGAAACTATTTCAACATGCATAATTACTATCCATTTTTTTACATAACTTCCTCTTTAAGATACATTTTATTAACTTATATTTTGGAGCTTGTATGAAATATCTTATCTCTCTTTTTGCCCTACTTCCTTCAGTGCTTTTTGCAGGTGGAGTTTTAGTACAATTTGACTCTTCTAAAAGTAGCCTACTTGCCGATTTAAAGAGTGAACAAAATACAAAAATAAGAAAAATTTCAACTCTTATTCCAAACCTCTACCATATTCAATCAGAATTTAGATCAGACAAATTTTTGTTAGATAACCTTCTTGCCCAAAAAGATACTAAGCGTGGAGAGCTAAACCATAAAATCTCAATTCTTCCAACCAAAATAGGAAAAGCTTTGCAGTGTAAAAAAAGAGCACTTGTCAGTGAAGAAGGTTTTCCAAATGATCCATACTTTAATGAGCAGTGGGCACTATACCAAGAGGAAAATGACGAGGCTTCTCCCTTTAGAAAAGACCTCGGAGCACTTGAGGCATGGAAAATTACCAAAGGTTCTAAAAAAATAAAAATAGCAGTAATTGATACTGGTATTGACTATAACCATAAAGAGCTTAAAGCAAACATGTGGGTAAATGAAGTGGAACTAAATGGCAAGACTGGAGTTGATGACGACAACAATGGATATATTGATGATATTCATGGTTACAACACTGTTGAACACAACGGTGATCCAATGGATGACAATGGTCACGGTACTCACTGTGCAGGAATCATTGGAGCTGTTCAAAATAATGGTCTAGGCATTTCAGGAATAATGCCAGAAGTAACACTTGTTGCTGTCAAATTCTTAGGTGCGAGTGGAGGTGGAGAAGATAGCAATGCAATTGAGGCCATCGAATATGCCATTAAAGCAGGCGTTGATATTATGTCTAACTCATGGGGAAGCTCGCAGGGATCTATCTTCCTTAAAGAGATAGTACAAAAGGCACAAGAGAGTGGAATATATTTTGTAGTGGCCGCAGGCAACAATGCTGACGATACTGACTCATATCCAATGTACCCTTCAGTATATGCTAAAGACCTAAATAATGTATTCTCTGTTGCATCTCATACTCCAAACCTTTCACTTTCATATTTTTCAAATTATGGAAATGAGAGTGTCACCATTGCCGCTCCTGGAGATAATATTTTATCAACAACTCCTAACGATATGGTAATGACAATGTCAGGAACTTCCATGGCCGCTCCCTACGTTGCAGGAATTATTGGACTACTTATTTCACATGAAGGGTCCCTACCTTTTGACGAGCTTCAACAGAGATTTTTAGATAACTCAGTTCCTTCAAGAAACTTTAAAAGAATTATGACTGAAGGCCGTATCCATGCAGAAGCACTTTTAACAAAATTTGTCCCACCAAGACCTGACGATTCTGCATGGAAAGATTATGAACTTGATGAACCTTTTGAATCAGTACATCCTATGCCACGAGGAGCATGGATCACAAAGCAAATTAAGATTCCTGGAGCACGATTTATCAGAGTTATTGTTGAAAAGTTTGACCTTGAAGATGGATTTGATTTTTTTAAAATTAAAGAAGGTGGCCAGAGTGTCCACCGAATTGTCATCGACGAACTTACAGGAGCTGGAGAAAATTATACAACTGAGTATTTAGATGGTGATAGCATTGAGCTAATAATAAGCTCCACCTATGTTCCTTCTAGAACCTGGGGAGTTAAAATTTTAAAGCTGCAATATATTAAATAAAAACATCTTCGTTACAAGTAAATCAAACCTAGCTAAGTAATTTTACTTACTGGCAGCTGCCTATTGCTAATGAATGCACAGGAGTAACAATTTGCATTTGACATGAAGTAACTGCAGTATTTGAAAAAATAACCATATAGATCATCTCAAAAAGCTCACCTGCAATGCAAACATTAGTAAATACTGAATACTCAATAACATCATCATCAATCGCCACTAGTAACATTCCATCAATTCTAAAATCATCAGAATTAAATGAGTAATTAATATCACTCTCTACTGCCTGTTGAATATCATTGTGTGAACAATCATAAGCAAACGTACTAAAAGAAAAACTAAACATAATAAGAGTGGCTAAAACTATTTTTTTCACGATGGTCTCCTTACATAAATCCTATAATAAATAACTATTACCGAATCAAAACCAGAGCGTACAGTGAAGTTCTAAGATAGTGTAAAATATACTATTTATATAAAATTATAAGAGCCACATAAGGCTA
>DAOWEO010000005.1 GCA_030638415.1 Bdellovibrionales bacterium
GAATAGCAGTTTCATGCCCAATAAAACGGCAATTCCATGAGGAAGCGAAAACTCTTTTTCTAAGGCATGTCCCCATGAATGTCCCAGGTTTAAAGTTTTTCTAATTCCTTTATCTAAAGGGTCCTGACTGATGATAGATTCTTTATAGGCAGCACAAGCCTGAATAGTCTCTTGGCAAAGTCCTTTTTCTAATAATATATTAAAAATATTTTTATCTAAAAATGCATATTTAATAACTTCACCTAACCCACTCTCAATATCTTGTAGTTCAAGCGTATCTATAAACTCTGGACCAATAATAATATTTTGTGGAAAGTGAAATGCTCCTAATAAGTTTTTTCCTTGTGGTAGATTGATAGCTGTTTTTCCACCAATTGCAGCATCTACCATTCCGAGCAGAGTTGTTGGAACTACTGACCAATCCACTCCCCTAAATAGAGTTGATGCCACAAAACCAGTTAGATCACTAACTGTACCTCCACCAACTGCTATCAAATGAGACTGCCTATCTACTTTAAGCTTTAGTAAAGAGTTCACAGTTCTCTCATATTCTATCATTGATTTTAACTGTTCACCCGCTTCAACTTCTACCATATTCAGATGATCGCCAAACAGCTGAATGTATAATGAGCTCACCTTGCTATCTACAATAAAAAAAGAATTTTTTGGACATTCATTAATCCATTTTCTAACTACTTCTAAATTTCCAAAGCTAAGATTACTACTCATATATTTTCTGCCGTAAATAGTGGTCTGCAATTGTAAACAGTACCATCGCTTGTGCTACTGGAATTAATCTTGGAATAATACATGGATCATGACGCCCCTGCTTAGCACTATCTCCAGTAGTTGAGGTTGGCTTAACACAAAATGAAACGACCAAGTCACTACCATTGGAAATACCACCTTCAATACCACCAAAATATTCTGGATGCAGTGAGCATTCACTGCCTTTTTTCTGTGCGAAATCTTCACCTATTCCATATGAGAATGAAGTAACAGCACCAATAGACATAATCGCTTTAGCTAAGTCTGCTTTTAATTTATCAAATACGGGCTCACCAAGAGATGCAGGACAGTTAGTGATAGTTAATTTTACTCGTCCCCCAACAGATTCACCCTGCTGTTTCAAGTCATTTAAATACTCAATTGCACTATCTTCTAAGGGATAGACCACATGTGACATATTTCCCATATTTGCAATACTAGCCGCTACCGAAATGCTTGGAACAATTAACGATGCAAAGTATCCTCCAACCACTCGAGCCAGAGTTTCACGGCCACTACTACGTCCACCTCCTCGGTGGTCTCTAATCCCATATTTATCTATAGTTGTTTTATCAGCATGCCCAACACGGAAGGTGCCTTTCAATTTATTATAGTCTTTAGACTGCTGGGCCATATTTTTTACAATTACGCATACTGGAGTTCCTAGAGTTTTTCCCTCAAATACCCCTGAAAGGATCTCAGCGAGATCTCCCTCTACACGAGCAGTGGTTCCGGGCTGACCAGGAGAGCGCCTATCTAACCATATTTGTAACTCTTTAAGGTCTACAGCTAAGTTTGCAGGAATCCCATCAACCACGACACCAAGAGCGCTTCCATGAGACTCGCCAAATGAGGTCATTGTAAGATATTTTCCAAATACATTTCCCGACATATTTAATCCCTTTAAAATTAAAATCAATCTTATACATAGCTTAGCCTGTTTTTACCTCTTTGAATACCTTCAGATTTTGCTACACTATAGATATAGTGAGGATAAAAGATGACTATGACTTTAAATAATTTAATTAAATTTTACTATCCTAAAGAGCGAGTTCCCATTACAATTCGTGCAAAGAGAGACCAAAAGCTCATTCCATTTTTTTTTGATTTTACGGCACCAACTTCACGAAAAGGTATAAGTGGTGAATCAGGAACAGGTTTTGGACTGCCTCTTGTTAAAATTTTTGTCGATATGTACAATGCTAAAATTGAAGTAAAATCATCAGAGGAATCTGATAATAGTGGCACATCCGTTACTATATATTTTCCTATAAAAAGAGGTCAACATGTATAAAGAATCTTTTGCAACTCTTATTGAAATTAGATCTCTCCACCGCCATGTTATGGAGTCACAACAGATAGTAGAAAAACATCAAAAGAGACTGTCTGATTTTCAACAAAAAATTGACGAGTGCTCTATGCTCATTACAGATACTAAAACAGATCTACTCGGTAGACAAAAAGAGAGACTTGCACAAGAAAATAGTTACTCAATGCTTGAGCAATCACAAACCAAAACAACTAACCATCTCGAGGTAGCTACAAATAACCAACAGGTAACGGCGTGTGAAAAAGAGTTAGCAACTATAAAGAACGAAATGGAACAACTTGAAGATAATATCTTAGAAACTCTCGAGCAAGAAGATGAGTGGACAGAGCGTATAACGACTAAAACTGAAGAAGAGAGTGGGCTCAGCAAAAGTATTAAAAATATTGAGTCTGAGGTTCTACAAGATACCACCTCAGAACAACATATAATTGTAGGATATAATGAGCGCATTACCCAACTAGAGTCGGAGCTCACACCTGTTGTACTAAATGCCTATCAAAATCTTATGAGTAACTTCACTGCTCCATTTTCTTTTATCGAAAAACAAAAATGCACCGAATGCTTTATTCAAGTTCCAGCAAATGTAGAGCAACAGGTTAACACTTGTAACAATCTAGAATACTGTAGCAACTGTGGCAGACTTTTTTTAGTGAAGTAATTATGCACCGAGCGATAATCTCCCTCACATTGTCCTACACGTTTATATTATTCTACCTGTCCTTGCGTCGTATTCCTCCCGAACTAGGAGATATCTTTTCTTATCAAGATAAGTTTATGCACCTAGGAGCCTACCTTTTATTGGGACTCTCATATCAAAAGAGTCTTCCATCCAAACGATGGGCCATGCTTGTAGCTGTTTCGGTCGGTATTATCATTGAAATATTACAATCCTTTATATCTTACAGAAGCTTTGAACTACTTGATATCGTAGCGAATTCATGTGGTGTAGGACTTAGTTACTTCATATTCAAAAGTAAATTGTTTCGTTGACGAGACGCCCATTTTTAGGCAATATCAAATCGCCAAGAAAGAGGTCTTATCGCCGGAGGAAACTCGGGAGGAAAGTCCGGGCATCATATGGCAGCATAGCGGGTAACGCCCGTCCACCGTGAGGTGAGGACAAGTGCAACAGAAAGGAAGTACAGGGGTCTGAGATGACTGAGGGTAGCTTACGCCGACTCAGTATCGACGGTTAGTCCACCTGCTGTAGTGAAAACAGGTAAACTCTATGCGATGCAAGCCCAAATAGGTTATCATTTTGGGGACGGCCAGTCTCTGATAACGGGTAGGGCGCTTGAACCTAGGAGCAATTTTAGGTCTAGATGAATGATAGGGAGAAACAGGACCCGGCTTACTCTCTTTCTTGGTTTTTTTCTTTAGGAGTCTCTATGAATTTCAGTGAACTTGATCTAATCATCATCGGTGCTGGGCCTGCTGGTATAAGTATGGCCGTCGAGGCTATAAATGCAGGAATATGTAATAGTAAAATTCTGATTTTAGAAAAAGGTGAAGCGCACGCTTGGTCTATTCAAAAATTTTACCAAGAAAAAAAACAAGTTACCGCTAACTTTAAAGGTCAGCCTGCCGTATGTCATGGTGTCATGTGTATTGAAGATATGAATAAATCAGAAACTCTATCTTACTTCGATCAAGCAATTAAAAAAAATAATATTAAGGTGCACTACCAAGAAGAAGTTCTATCAATGTCCCCTACTGAAAAAGGCTTTGATATAGAAACCAGTGAAAATAGCTATCAAACTAAAACATGTGCCATTGCCATTGGTATTTTTGGAAAACCTAAGAAGCCTGATCTTAAAATTTCAAGTGATATAAAAAAGCAAGTCCATTTTGATATAACTTCCTACAAATTTAATAACGAAAAGGTATTAGTTGTAGGCGGAGGTGACTCTGCCTCTGAGTACGCCCAATTTCTTGTTGAAAATAACAATAGTATTAGCTTTTCATATAGGCGTGATAACTTTTCCAGAATGAATGATATCAACCGAGATAGTCTGCTCGCTCTATCTACTAATAAAAAAGTTAATATTATCTACAATTCTAATATCAAAATGCTTGAAGCCAGTCCAGACCAAAAGGTTATTGTTACCTTTGAAGAAGAGCTTCCACCAATTACTGTCGATCATGTCATTTTTGCTCTAGGTGGAACAACGCCACAAAACTTTTTAAAACTTATTGGTATTAAATTTAATGGTGAACAGCCTATCTTAAAAAATGGTAATGAAACAACGGTTAAAGGACTTTATCTTTTAGGTGATCTTGCTGCTGGTAAAAAAGGTGGGTCAATTATATCTGCTTTTAATAGTGCCGTTGGAGCTATGAAAAACATTTGTCAAGGACAGCTAAGCTGCCATCCTGTTGCCACCGACAATATTGAAAAGCCCCAAAAAGTAATGGGTATTAAAACTTTCAAACAAAAATAAAATTATTTTTTACAGTTTTTTACAATACTCTTCATTTTAGACTCTAAGTCAGTTGCATAAAAGTTACTACTTCCCCCTCCGACTACCTCTGCTTGAATTTTTGCAAGATAAGTTGAAAGTTCCAAGTTATATTCCTCTGTATCAGTAACGATATATAGATCATCATATTTAGATCCCTCTATCCATTGAATCATACGCTTAGTATTATTTGTACCGCTTGAAGAACATATTTTTTGATAATCCCCTAAAGCAAAAATACTTGTTGTAAATAGTGACACTGCAAGAGAGTCACTACACTTAGATAGTAGCAGCTCAACAAACTTTCTTCTTTTGCAATAAATATTATCTTTTGAGTAATCCTCTTCTTTCATACTACCGCTAATATCAATCCAAAGACCTGTCTTCATTTTTTTATAATGGTTAACACTCTTTTGTGACCGTGCCTTTCCACAATACAGATCAAAGAAATTTCCTTTTTCACATTTAATTGCATCACCAGAAAATCCTCTAATATCAACTTCTTTATCTTTTTTGATAGGAGCAGATTCATCAGCAATAAAGCCTCTTTGAGGATCAAAACATCCCCCCTCAATTTTTTCACAGTGGGACTCATTGTTACTCGCCAGCATTTTTGAGTACGTCGCTGGAGTTTCAAATAAATTTACAACTTTAGGAGTCGAGAGAAACCATACGTGAACCCGTTTTGACCTCGCCTGTGATACAAGGCTTATGCCCATACATAAAATAAAACAAATAATTTTCATGGTACTAAGCCTTATCTTTAAAATATACAAACATCTTTTCCGCTACATCTACAATTAGATCTCTTTCATCAATTCCTAAATTTACAAACTCTTCAAGAAATTTTCTCTGACGTAAAGAGAGCCCATTTAATTTATCTTTTATCGATCCCTCTTGCGCAACCTTGGATCCACTTGACGAATCCGCACTGGGCGAAGTTGTGGGCGGCGTAGCATCTGAAACCCTTCTTCCATAAGTTTCTGTATTATCTCCATCACGATTTTTCCTAGCTGCTTCATCACTCTCCCCTTGAACTGGTGGTGCACCATCATTTTTATTGAATTGCACCAATCGCTTAAACTTACTCTCATAAGACTCATCGACAAAATCAATGACCTCGTTTAAAGGGATGTTAAGCTTTGCAACAATTGCCGCAATCAACTGTGTATTAAGATCTGTCGTTTTTTTATTTAGAAATCGACTCATGGTCGAAACTCCAAACCCCACCAATTCTGCAAGTTCCTTTTGGGAGTATGGACCACGTAGCTGCATATATTTTCGGACAATTCCTAAAAAGTGATCTAAGTATTTAATATTGAATTCTGCCATCTCATCTTCCTTGCTCTGAATTTCGTTTTGCAATGCATCTAGGTCGTTAATATTCCTATCGGAACAAATTTAAATTGCATTAAGCAATTTTATTTCTTGACGCAATGAGTCAAGTATTGTATTCTGTATCTAGAACACGGGACGAGGAGGTAAACAATGAAAACTCAAACCGCTATAACAGTACCACTTTTTTGCCAACCTGGAGATAGTAAGCAGTATCATGTTATAGCAAATGAGATCATTTCCTCTTTAGATTTCATAGGCTTAACAATTTCAGGCTCTCTTCTTTCTCAAACTACTTTTAGAGAGGTAACCTTCGAGTCCTGTGTTTTCTACGGTACATATATTGAGCATTGTGAATTTATTGGATGCTCTTTCAAAAATTGCAGATTCGAATATTCAAAGGTTTATGACTGTAATTTTAGTGCTACAACAATTGATAATTGCAGCTGGGAAGCAACTCCCATAAGAACAACCCTTCTGCAAAGCTCTTTTATCGACCTTGAAACGGCCGTAAATGCAACATTCTACAACTCTTTAGTAGAGAATTGCTTCATTTCTGATAGTAACTCAGATGGTAAACGGCAAGAAGTATGCACTACAGAGCAAGAAAACGAGGACTTGCAAGCCTATGAAATAGAGCAAGTATCAGACTCATATGAAACAGAGTATTTTAAACGAATTTTAATTAGTTAGAGTGATAATCTTCTGGCGCTTCATGGAATTATCAACGCTCTTAATCCATTCACCCAGCTGAAGCGACCTTCTTACTTTTTAAATTAAAAGGATTTTGTTTAAAAAGTTCTAATTCCTACCTTCCTCGCACTCGTAAGAGTGCGGGGCCTTTTTTTTCAGTAGAGTAAAACTATTTAGATATTGATTTTGAAATTGCTGTCAGAACTTCGAAACTCTCTGGTGAAATATTTTCAGCAAGCTCGTGCCACATTTTAGATATTTCAACTCTATCCATATCTGGATTAGCTTCCTTTTCACTTTTAATAGCATCAAAAAGCATATTTACCTCTTCAATTTCACTATTAAATTGGTCTTGGAAGGCCATTGTAATGCCCAGTTTCTCGGCTCCATCATTACCAAGAGTTTTATACTGGAGACCTCCCTCACCATCAAGAGCAGCAAGCCCAATGAAAAGACCAATTGTTTTTGGCCACAAATTACCTGAACTATCAGGTCCATTTGGCATATATATTGACGAACCAGCTAAAACACTACCTGCAACTACAAGTGCTAAACTAGGTGCCACAAGTCCAACAATAGCGTTAGCTTGCAGGGTTGCTAATAAACCAATTGTTAATAATACTTTTTTTATCATTACTGTCTCCTATGCAAATATGGCTGAACCTACCACCCCGTACTAAATGCGAAAAATACTTTGTAAACAATACAATATCCCCCTTCCATATCTTATATAATGGCCTGTATAAAGCATAACAATAATGATACGATTTAGTGATGAGTGAAAATATAGCTAAAATAATCCATATTGACATGGATGCCTTCTACGCTTCTGTCGAGCAAAGAGATAATCCACGCTATCGTGGAAAGCCTTTAGTGGTAGGTGGGTCACCAAATAGTCGAGGAGTTGTATGTACTGCTTCATATGAAGCTCGTAAATTTGGAATTCACTCGGCAATGCCTTGCTCACAAGCAAAAAGACTCTGTCCTCATGCAATATTTATAAACCCTAATATATCTAAATATAAAGAAGTGTCCGTTCAACTTCATAAGATCTTTCATGAAGTTACAGACATAATCGAGCCTATATCACTAGATGAAGCTTTTCTAGATGTTACTGAAAATAAATTTAATGAGCCATCTGCAACTCTGCTAGCACAATACCTAACTTTAAGAATTAAAGCTCAGCTCCACTTAACGGCTTCAGCAGGAGTATCATCTGTAAAATTTATTGCAAAAATGGCCAGTGATATGAAAAAGCCAGCTGGAATTACGACAATTCCTCCTGAAAAAATAATATCTTTTATTACAGATCTTCCAGTCAAAAAACTTTGGGGAGTAGGCACAAAAACCGAGCAAAAACTACACTCACTTGGTATTTACACCGTCAAAGATCTAAGACAAAAAACTCCTCACTACCTATTTACTCACTTAGGGAAACAAGGGATTTTTCTATATGACCTCTCTTATGGACGTGATCTACGAATTGTAGGAACTCCATCCGCTTCAAAGAGTATTGCTCAAGAGCAAACATTTTCTAAAGATCTAACTTCTATCTCTGATAAACAAGAGAAGCTACGCCATTTTTCTCACTATCTCAGCACTGATCTAAAAAAACAGCAGTTAAAAATTAAAACCGTAACAGTAAAAGTGAAATTTTCTGATTTTAGCGTAAAAACTAGAAGTATCACTCTTAATTACTATACCAATGATGAAGAGACTCTCGTTAAGGTCTCATCAAATCTACTGCTAGAAGTTCCAGAGATCACCACCAATTCGATACGCCTTCTAGGGGTATCACTCAGAAACTTCCAAGGAGAAGTTAAAATAACTACTGCTCAACGTAAACAATTAGAGCTTCCTTTATCATTATAAGTGCAATTTTTTCTTCCTACTGAAAACTTCTGATTTTCTTGTAAAATAGATAAGATGGAACATTTTAGTAAGAAAACATTGTGCTGCCATGCTTGTGGTGAGGTTATATTTTTAGAATATACTAGTATTGGAAAAAACATACGTTGTTTTCAGTGTCATACGTTGCTGAAACGAACTAAGCGAGGTGCATTATTACTTAGTTTTTTATTTGCTATTACCTCTCTTATACTTTTTTACCCCGCTCTCACAATGCCACTGCTAAAAATATCTCTACATAGTTTTGACAACCAAGTTAATATTATTAATACCATTGAAACTCTCTTTACTGAGCAATATCCATTTGTCGGTCTAACTGTCGCCATGACTATTTTAATCATTCCCTTTACATACCTATCACTCATTGCTTCCATATTTATTATTAAAAGAAAATCATATTTATCTCGTGTGATACTAAAAATAATTTCTATTATTCAAACATGGCATATGGTTGATGTATTCCTAATGGGTGTATTAGTTTCTATTATAAAATTACTAGGAGATTTTCACCTTAATATTGGAATTGGCTTTTATTTCATTACTCTACTAACCATTACAATTACAATAACTAACCACTTCTTTGATATCAAACAAGCATGGAACTATATCTCTTATGAATGATATTAAATCAAATATTATTTTGTGTAACCAGTGTCATTTAGTTATTGATTTAAATACTAAGCAGCATAGTGTCTGCCCACGATGTCACCACAAGCTACTATTTCGTAAGAATAAAAGCATCCAGAAAACATTTGCCTTAACAATTACAGCTTTAATTCTTTACTTCCCTGCAAATTTCTATCCTATTATGATTATAAAAAATCTACACGACACTAGATCTAATACAATTATGAGTGGGGTTTTAGACCTAATTCATCATGATATGTTTTTCATTGGGGCAATTGTATTTACTGCAAGTATCGTCATTCCATTAATCAAGATAATTTCACTTCTCTTCTTACTGTACCGGGTAAAGATTCCATCTAAGTCGAGTAAAGCACATACAACACTTTTTCATTTTCTAGAGTTTATTGGCAAATGGTCAATGCTTGATATTTACGTAATTGCTGTATTTATGGCACTTGTAAACCTCGGTTTTGTTACTAAGGTTTCAACTGGTCCAGCATCAATATATTTTACACTTGTGGTCCTTTCAACACTTCTTGCTAGTCAGTCATTTGACTCAAGATTACTATGGGACAAAACTAAAGGAAGTCTATGTTAACCCCTCCAATCATACATAATCGTCGACAAGCAGATATGGAAAAAGAGAGTATATTCTCCCTCATATGGATCATTCCATTACTAACGCTACTGATCACCGGCGGGCTAATGTATAATGACTATCTTAATACTGGCATCGATATCACCCTCCAGCTAAATTCAGGAGAACAAATTACTGCAGGTAAAACAACTGTTAAATATCTTGGCGTTGTCGTTGGAAAAGTTGTTGATGTTGACATAAACAAGGATGTTCCAACAACTATTGATGTTACAGTTCGTCTGAGAAAAAGAGCAACTGCTCTTGCAGTAGAGGGAACAACTTTTTGGCTGGTCAAACCTATTTTTAGTTTAAAAAAGATTTCTGGTTTAGAAACTATTGTTAAAGGCCAACACATTGCCGTTAAGCCACCAATCACAAATAGAAAAGAGCTGGCAAAACTAAAAAAGAAAACAATCTTTCCTTGCTATGAGCGCCCACCTACCGAAGAACATATAACCAATGGCAAACGAATAGATTTCACTGCTAAATCTAAAGGCAACCTAGATGTTGACTCTGGAGTCTATTATAAAGACATTCAAATCGGCCATATTGCAGACTATAAATTAGACAATTCATCAAAGCTTATCCAGTTTACTGTAGTTATATATTCACAATATGAACAACTATTAGACTCACCCCATCTCTTATCACGCATTCCATTATCATCCATTAACATGGATACAAATGGTGTAACAGTGAACATACAAAATATGGAAATATTTTTAAAAGGTGGACTTGAACTGCATCTATTTCCACAGCAAAAACTAGATTTTCCACAATATGCTCAGCAAATTCTTTACGAATCAAAACAAAGTGCAGAAGATGCCTTTTATAAATTTACAAATTCTAAATTGATAACACTCTACAGTAAGAATCCAAATAATATTCAACCAGGTTCTCCTGTTTTTTTTAAAAAAATAAAAGTGGGAGAAGTTAAAAGTCTATCATTAGCTAAAGATGGTGAAAATGTCTTTATCAAAGCTGTAATATATTCTAAATATAGAAAATTTGTTAAAAATAGTAGCATCTTCTGGCTACAAGGTAATTTTGATTTTAATATAAAAGGCAAAAACCTTTCTGTAACTTCAGCTCCCATTACCTCAATTATCAAAGGTGGAATCGAATTTAAAAATCCATCAGTAAAAATAAAAAAACAAAATAGAAAGCTGCGTGGATATAAAGTATTTAACTCTTACTCGCTCGTTAATTCCTATATCGAAAGCTTAAGAAAGGGACTACGTATAATTCTTCACTCTCCAGTATCGAGATCACTTTCATCAGGAGATCCGGTATACTATCGTCAAATAAAAGTAGGTCACGTGGAGTGGGCAAAACTGGCCCTTAATGCTCAGTATGTCTTAGTACAGATTTTCATTCAACCTACCTATGCTCATATAATGCATAAAAAAGCTAAATTTTGGAACGTTGGTGTCATAAATACACAGTTCAATCTATTTAGTGTAAAAATAAAAACAGAATCAATTGAAAGTATGATTAATGGAGGAGTTGCCTTTGCGATCCCTACTCGTAAGCGAGGAGCTAAAGCTAAAAATGGTGATACATTTCATCTATACGAAAAACCTGAAAAAGAGTGGCTCGACTGGAGTCCTAAGCTTTAGCTACTATACTTTTCTATTATCTGCTTCCAACTAAAGTTTACTTTATAAAAATCACTCATAGGCTTATCTTGATTAACCAATACTTTATCCAACTCAATTTGTAGTTGTGACACAAATACTTTCTCATCGACTGGAAGTAGCTTTAAGTAAGAGCACTCAGTAAATATATCTTCTGTACGTTCTGACGTAGTTGATACTGTCGGAACATGATATTTAAGAGCACCCATAACACTACCTCGTCGGCTACTCATACCATCGCAAAAATAACTTACGAATAAATCAGTTGCCTTCAATGCTAGGACAACGTCACAATCGTCCATAACTCCAAGAGGAACAATAATTTCTTTAACTTTAGGATACTGTAAAAGAAGCTCAGATAAGTCTTCTTGAGTTCTCCCAATAAAAAGTAGTTTATAATTATTTAGCTGTTCAAGTTTGGATATTGCTTCAAAAATAAGGTCATATCTCTTACAAGGATGAAGAAAGCCAAATAGTGAAATAACCTTTTTATCTTCAAAATTATATTTTTTCTTAAAGTGTAAAACCTGTTCCCTTGTTGGAATAGGTGCTTCAATATTTGCCCCAACAACCAAAACTTCAGCACCGTATCTTTGTAATAAATTTTGAAAATATTCTGTTGTTGTAAATATTCTATGTGCGCTTTTTATCACTCCCCAGAGCATAAGACGATGGGAATAGTGCATTAATAAGGCTTTCCAATTGTTCTGCTTTGGATAGTACATCTCATGAATTAAAATTTTAATTTTACGACGTGTAAATACTCTAAAAAATAGAAATATCGCTATAATACTAAAATTAATTCCTCCTCTACGAGCATAAAGAAATGGCAAGTACTGAATCAGAATTTCATTTGAGGGAATTTTTAAGACTGCAATCACAAGTCTTAAATTAAAAGGAAAACTCCAATTTTTTATTATATTGTAACGTTGGTACTCAGCTCCATCCGATCTATAATCACTGTAACTTGTTATCACCGATACCTTAGATCTTTTGGATAATTCCTTTGCGAACTGATCAGTATACCCACTAAGTCCATCTCTCATTGGAGGAAGGTTGGGGCATATAATAAGAGTATGCTTTTCGCTAATAGGACTTTGCATAAATTGCTTTCGTCGTTGTCTTTTTCTGCGTATAAAAACACTCTCCTGTATCATCACTCTCAGTTAAAAGACGGATCGTAACATTTAGATGTTTTTTTATCAGCTCTTCTTCCTCAGCAGTTCCGGCCCAGTAGGTTTCGACAAATCCAGTATTTTTTTTGAAATATGCGTAAAATTCTTCTTTAGAGTTTATTATAACCGTTCTACTATTACGAAGCTCTAAGGCACGCTTATACAGGTTATCTTGAATCGACTGTAACGTTTCTTCAATACTATCTACGAAGTCATCAACACTGAGTGACTCTTTCTCTTTTACACCTTTATCTCGGCGACCTACAAAAACAGATCCTGCCTCCATATCACGTGGTCCAATTTCCACACGTACAGGAATTCCCTTTTTAATCCAACCCCAAGATTTCTCGCCAGCATTAAGATGCTCACGTTGATCTATTTTTACTTTGATTGGAGCTCCATCAAATGTCTTTGTTTTAAGCTTTGTCTCAACCTCTTGACAGAAGTTGTATATCTCTTGCTTATCAACATTTTTTCTTAAGATAGGTAGGATCACCACATGTTGTGGTGCAATTTTTGGAGGTAAAATTAATCCATCATCATCTGAATGGGTCATAATAAGTCCACCAATCAAACGAGTTGAGACTCCCCATGACGTTGTCCAAGCATGCTTGATTGAGCCATCGCTATCAGTAAATTTGATATCACTAGATTTTGAAAAATTTTGACCTAAAAAGTGTGATGTTCCAGCCTGTAAAGCTTTTCCATCCTGCATCATGGCTTCAATACAATAAGTTTCTACTGCACCAGGAAAGCGTTCATTCGCCGACTTTTTTCCTGTCAAAACAGGAATTGCCAAATACTCGTGGGCAAACCAACGGTAAACTTCCAACATTTTCTCTGTCTCTTCAATGGCTTCCTCTTTTGTAGCATGAACAGTATGTCCCTCTTGCCATAAAAACTCTACCGTTCGCAGAAACATCCGAGGACGCATCTCCCAACGAACGACGTTGGCCCATTGATTAATTAGAATAGGTAAATCATTATAAGAATTGACCCACTTGGCATATACAGCACCAATAATTGTTTCGGACGTAGGTCTGACAATATATGGTTCTGATAACTCGCCCGCAGGTGAGAGCGTTCCATCTTCATTTTGCTCAAGTCTATGGTGAGTAACGACTGCACACTCTTTAGCAAATCCTTTAACATGTTCAGCTTCTTTTTCAATAAAGCTCTTCGGAATAAAAAGAGGAAAGTAAGCATTTTCATGTCCCGTCTCTTTAAATTTAATATCTAAAACTTTTTGGATATTTTCCCAAATGCCCCAGCCCCATGGTTTAATTACCATGCATCCTCGTGCAGGTGAATTTTCAGCTAAATCCGCTGCTTTAATAACTTGTTGGTACCACTCTGGATAATTTTCTTCTCTGGTTGGTGATATTGCCGGTTTAAATTGTTTTGCCACGTTACTTAACTCCTAACTATTTTTCATTTCAATATTATAACTCTGTCTTGGAAAGGATATTTTCTCCTGTTGCATAAAATCAAAAATAGAACGATAAGTTAGAAACTCAATTTCGTTTCTGTTTTTTGCTTCCGTTCCTGCAACTTTAACCCGTGCGACTAAATCAATAGTACCATTGCGTAGCCCATCTATCTTTATGTAGCTACTTTCAATATCATATTCTTTTAATGATGTAATAATATTTTTTTCTAGCTTAGTAAAAAATGGATTATCCAGTCGTTCTTGTTCACTAATATCAAAGTTAAAACGAACATCTAGTAAAAAACCTTTTGAATAATTAATTGGGTGCAGATCAAGATAATCAGCAATTTTATAATAAATTTCCATTCCATTACAACTTTTTAGTACTACTTGCTCAGGAGTTTGCATCTGTATTACACCATACTCTCCATCACTAAGTGCAACCCAGTCCCCTATCTTAGAAGCAAACCAAATTTCATTCTCAAGCACTGGTCGAGACTGCAACTGAGCCAACTCTTCAATAGAGATTCTAAGTCGCCCCCCCATGATCAGTGGATTAACCAACGTACTAAAGTATGAGAGTTTATCTATTTGATATGGAACCCCTTTCCATAAAACAAGCTCTTGTTCCCTAATAGGTCCAAGATTAAGCAGTAATTTTCCCTTATTCAAAAATTGCGGAATCCACTGCTTAATCGACCAAGCAAAACCAATAATAAAAATTACAATTATTGTTACGAGAAACCAGTCATTTCTGATGTATAAAACAATAATACTAACAATAATCCCAAAAATAAAAATCAAACTAGTATATAGAACATTTAAAGGTCTAATTGCCCATTGAAACTGCGTCTGTAGTAAATGAGAATTTAACGCTCTCTTTTTTAATTGCATCAGCACAATCCAAAAAAAGCCAAAGGCCATAAATGCTAATAAAAGATTAATGCCTTTTGTCTTAAAAAAATGAAAAAGAGTTTTAGACCACACGCTCAAAAGAGACTCTTTTGAATCGAGTAGCTCGTCTAAATCTATTTGCAACTGTTTTTCAGTAAGCTCAAAAGTTGCGATATCCTGAAGATATTCTTTTGATAGAGCCTCTATTTTTTTTTCAATTTTCGCTGAATTAAGCTTACCAGAGTAACTCTTTAAACGTTCCACTCCACTATTTAATTCACTCTTGTTTCTCTTAACCTCTTCTAGATCATAACGAAGTTTCTCAATTTTTCTAGGACGCTCACTAATTCTACTAATAGCATTTATCAGAGGGTTAATAATATTTTCAACCTCTCTTAGGAGGTTTCTCTTTTTTACCTTCCCCTCTGGTTGAGCATTTACACCTGTTGAGATATAACGAAAATAACTCTCCGTCTGATCAAGCTCTTTGCTACGTTTGGCAATTTCTCCATAGATCTGCTTTTTAGCTTTTCCTATAAGTTGAGGCTCTTTCAGCTTAAGTTCCAAGACCCGTATTTGTTGATTTAGTAACTCTTGCTTTTGCACAAGTACGTCCAGCTGACGAACTTCTGTCTGTACGTTTGCAACCAGTACCTTAGAAAAAAGTAGTATTAAAAGTAAAAATATTAATTTCATATGAGAACTTATCGACGAAAGCTACTGTTTTCTTTAGATTTTTAGCATTCTTGTAAAAAACAAGAGAAAAGTGGCACTATTTGTAAGGCTGTACTCAGTTCTGAGCTGACAACATTTTTATTTGAAAGTGAGTATTTATGCCTTCAACATATGAAAATTCACCCTGCTGCTTTTCAATCAGTGTTCTTGATAGGCTAAGACCTAGACCTGTCCCCTTTCCTGGAGACTTTGTTGTAAAAAAGGGCTCAAATATTTTCTTGCGTATATCTTCGGAAATACCAGCCCCCGAATCAATGAAATCGATAATAATAAACTTACCCTGCTCACTTACTAGTACCTTTATCCACTTAACTTCTAACAGCTCAAGTGCATCTGTGGCATTCGTAATTAAATTAGTCACAACTTGAGTAAATTCTAGAGGTGAACATTGAATTTTATAATCGTCACGGCACTCAATGCTAAAATCAATTCCAAGAGACTTAAAGTCAATACTACTATATTCTTCAGCTTCTTTTATAGCACGATGTAAGGCAAGTGAACTTAAGCTCGTGGGAGCTGTTTTACGTGAAACATTTTTCAAGGTTAAAATAATACTTGCTGCCCGGTCTACTGCCTTAATTGATTTACCTATAAAATCATCCAGCCGCGAAAAATCTTCTCTTTCGACTGCCTTTTTTATTTGAGTATTAAAACCTTTTATAATGGCCAAAGGGTTATTAATTTCATGTGCAATACCTGCGGCCATCTCTCCTATCGCCGCTAGTCTAGCCGACTCTTCTGCTTTTTCATGCTCTTTTTTTATCTGAATATTTGCATTAGCAAGGTTGCGAGTCTTTCTTTTTACCTCAATAATAAAAAAAGTTAAAATTCCAGTTAAGATAGGAAATAAAATAAAAGAAAATTTAATGGCATTTTGTGATTGAATAGTCCAAACAATACTAGAGAGATCCCATGTTACTCCAAGCTCCAACATATCTGACAAGACAAATAGGCTTGGAATGATTAGCCCTAAAATACCTCCAGCCATAATATAAATAAACCATACTAATTTTAATTTCATCTAAAACCGCAGGATAAATTGAGTGTAAACTTTATCTTGCACTCCAATATCAGAAACATAGTTAAACTTATCAAAGGAGTGAGTTGTATCCGTGTGTACATAGCCAACAATAAGCTTTGCTAGGTAAACATCAATATTATAGATAAAAAAGATGTGATCAGACTGACCAACCTGCAATAATGTATTTGAAAAAGAGATATCTCTAATACTCGATGGCATCGCACCATAGGTACGATTAATATACTCATACCCTAAATAATATTTCCTTTTATAATGAACTCTTCCTGCTGCCAGAAAAGTTGTCCCTTCATTATCTTCGTTATATATAAATCCTCCAACTGGCTTTTCTTCCACAGTACCAATTTCTGCCATGGTAATGCCTCCTCGCTTACGAAAAAAAGTTTTTTTCATACTCATAACAAAGTCAAATGGTAGACTAAAAATATCTTTGATACCCAAATAACCAGTTACCTCATTAACCTCTGCCAGATAGTCATCTTTAGTTCCGATCTCCCATCCACCACCATTGGGACCTATGATTACTTTCGTCCTAGGTTTACCAATTCGAATGTAGTGAGCTTCTAAAAGTAGTAACAACTCACTAGTAAAACTAAGCTGCTTAGCGTGCAATTCAAGATTTAAAAAGAATACATCTGAATTTTGAGGAGCAGTAGTATCAAAAGGAGCATTCATCCCTTGTATCTCGACCCCACTATTAGTAAGCGTATGTGCCATAAAAGGGCTATAAATTAATCTTGCAGCCCAGTCTAAATTTGCTGAATAGCTATCACTATAAGTTAATGCTAAACCATCAAAAGGGGTACTATATGCTAACAGTGGGTAGGTTCCCAATCTAGCATCTCCCGTATGAAAATTATTAGGAGGACCATTTTGAGTTGGAAGCCTACCAAACGATAATGTAAAGCGATCAGACATTTTCCAATTCACAAAGGCTTTATCAATATGAATATATGAAGATGTTAACTCTTCTTGCCCCTCATCTTGAATATCTTGACTACGCATTTGTGAGCTATTCCACAAGTATGAACCACTTAAGCTTCCATAAAAGCTAAACTGTGCAAGTGGTTTTGCACTCATGTTAACTTGAAACTTAGAGATAAATAGTGAGTACGTGTCCTCTTTTAGTGCCGCTAGGTCACTTTTAGCATCTATAACTTCAGCTACAGTATTAAAGGCTCCACTCAGCTTAATACTACTGGCAGACAGGCTCTCTTTTTGCAACTGCATATCTAGCATCTGGCTTTCCATCTCAGCGACTCTTTGCTCAAGAGAAATTGTAGCCTGTGCAGCAGATGTGAAGCTTATCAAGGCCAGCATTAAAACAATTTTTTTACCAAACTTACTTTCCAATAACATTTCCATGCCCCTTAGCTTCTTCTTTATCAAAAATACTTACAAAAGTTAAACACAGATGCTCGTGATTATTATAATTAGGGCACTGCTTAACCATCTCAATCATGCGCCTATTTTTACATAGCTCACTATGCTTTGATCTATACACTTGTAAGATCATTTTTTTTATAAGTAGTGGTGATACTGACTCTCCACACTCTTTAGTATAAAGCTTACTCAGTACTCCTAAATCAACAGCGGCTAGCTGCAAAGATAAAAATAGTAATAAAAACCCAAATGATGTTTTAATTTTTACTCCAATTGCAATTGTAAAAAACTTAGTTATTTTATAAAAAACTCCCGCTTTTGTAAATAAGAAAGGCCCACAGATGTGGGCCTTTCTCTAATATTAAATATTACCTAAAACTAGTTACTAACAGGCTTTTTAGGAGCTTTACGCCCAAACTTCATACTAAATCCAGTTCGTGTCTGGAACTCACCAGTATTCATATCTCGCAAGAAATTAACATACCAACCAATTTTGTGCTTCTTACTTAAAGTTCCTTTAAGTCCTACTCGTACTTTTTCTCCCGTCCCTTGTCCATCAAGAAATACATATGAGTTATGCACACCAAAATCATCAGCTGTATTTAAGTAATCGGCATATAGGATAACTCCCGATGAATTTTTTGAAAAAGCTTTAATTATTTCAGTCTCAAAACCTACTCTAAATTTATGCCCACTAGTATCCAGGTTTACCATCCCTTCTCCAACAAGCTTAACGAGATGTCCTGCTACAACTTCTATATCTTTTTTAACAAAGACTTTTGCATAATTTTCATCTTCAATTCTTTCCACTCCTGCCTGATAAGCAATCTTATCAAACATCTTTCCAGAAATTTTAACTTCAATAAAATCAAGTCCGTCTACTCCTTCGCGGAAACGCTCTAATGCATCTACATCTTTTACTCCACTAAGTCGTCCAGCAGTAACTTCAATTTTCTCTTTGCTATCAGTTTCTAAAGTAACCCGCGCCCCATCGATCCAGCCCATTTTACCTAGACCAACCAAACTACCTTTTCCATCAGTAGGTGCTAATGCCCCTACCTCAGCTGTAACATTATCAGTGATTTTTGCCCGAGCAAATAAACGTCGAATATGAATTTCTTGCATCGGCTCTCTACTTCCCTCAATAGAGTTAAAAGTATTCATGCCGCCTTTATAATGGCCACCAGTCATCGCCTCACTTACTAATTGTAATTTACCATTAAAATCGACAGCAAAACGAAGGGTAACCATATTTTGCAAAATCTGAGTTCCACTTTTTGAATCTTCAAAATAACGAGCCCCTACCATTCCGTCTAAAGACATTCTTATATTTTCAGCAGGAGCTGATAAAATATCATAAAGTGCATCAGCTTGAGCGCTTCCTGCAAAAAGAGTTGAGGCCAGTAAAACAGTCGTTAAAGATTTGTTAAATAATGTCATAGAATACTCCTTGCTATGTTTAGTGACGATAAAGCCATTGTTTTAAAAGTAAAAACAAAGTAACACGTCGCACAAAAAGAGAAAGTACCCGTGTAAAGTCTACAATAGACCTCGACATTGTACACTATTTGGAACTATAAATTTCAAGTGGTTAATACTATATATTAGTACATTCTAGGAACTCGAACTGTTAACTGACACAGTAGTTCGTATGGTATCATTTTTAGCTGCTGACATAGGTTTCTAAAGTACTCTGGATCATGGCCCCACATCAAAAAACGATCCCCTGCCCTGAGTGGACAGTTTTGTGAGCGTGGAAAAAATAGTTGTAACATGTCCATATTCACTCGACCTAAAACAGTCCCTGCATGGTTTAGATATTGCAATTTTTTTCCTTGAAACTCAGTTGAAATACCATCCCCATACCCTAATGCCAAAACAGCAACCATGCCATCATCGTGGGCAATGGTTCCCCCATAGCCTACAGGAGTACCTCGTTTCACCTCAAAGGTTTTTAAAATGTAAGTTTCAAGGCGGCCAATCAGCTTTCCAGACCAAGGAGTTGTAGTAATATTTGGATTTAACAGAGCAGATGGCCCGTATAACATAAGTCCAGGTCGCACATGAGTTTCATCTAAAGAAAACTGCTGTTCAATAGCTCCAGAATTTGCCATAGATGAGTATTTAATTTCAATACTACTACTTTTTAAATTTTGTTTCAGCTCTAAAAAGTTATCGTATTGCTCACGTGGACGCTTCTTTTTCACAGATAGTGAGGCGGATGAAAAGTGCGAGAAAAGATGATAAATTTCTTTTTTGTCATGATGCTTTAACAACTTGATCACTTCATCTTGTTGCTCTAACTCAATACCAAGCCGGTTCATTCCTGTGTTAAATTTAAGACACAGCGGCATATGCCGAAAATCATGATCATCCAAAATATATTCTAAGTCTTCTAGACTCGAGATGACAGGCAATGTTCTGCTGTTTAAATAAAATTCACTAGAACTTTTTGTATTTATCTGCACATCAGAAAAAACATAAATATCAAAAATATGTTTTGGTAAGACACGTCTTAATATTTTTGCCTCATCAATTGTGGCACATCCAAACTCTGTAATACCTAATTGTTCTACTGCAAATTTAACAATTCGAACCATGCCATGCCCATAAGCATTAGCTTTTATCATAAATATAATTTTATTATTTGGGGCAAGAAACTTCAGTTTAGAAAGGTTTTCATCTAAAATATTAAAATCAATAAAAAAACTACTACGGATTTTCACTACACTCTTATCTTATTGCTCAACCAATCCCACAACTCGCGATTCATCTAAAAGAGCTGCTCGCTTTGCACTAGCACTCTCTAAGCGTGGATTATTGGTCTCAGCATATGGAGAACTTTTCGAATCTGCTAAATAGTCACTTAGGGCCTTAGTTGAATTCGGTAAAGTTAAAATATATGGAGTAAAGTCTTGGTTTAATACCATGTCGGCATCATCAAAATAACGCCAGTAAGAGAAGGTCTTAGCGTGCTCACTAAGCACTGAGTAAAACTCATCTTTATCAGCTTCTTGTACTAAAAAAGTTAGATCAACAATACCAGAAGGGGCAATTGAAAAATCAAATTGTGTTTTTTCAAAAAGAAGTTTTACAAAATCGGCATAAAAACTATCCCAATAAAATCTTATCCCTTGGTTATGTGCAATATTTCCTAGGAGTTTTTGAAATGAGAGTTGCACAATTTTCCACTCTTCATCTTCCACTAGGGTTCTACCACTCATACTAGTATAAATTTGATTATCTAATACAGAGAACATATCCCAAAGTGTTGTCAACTTCGTAAGGTTTTTTGCCCCCTGCTGCTTTTTCATATCAAAGTAACTATAGAGACCATTCAAATAGGTCTCAAACAGATCCCAATCAAAAAGTGAAAGGAAATCACTATCAGCAACTTTAATAAAAAAGAGTGCTGAGGGCTGTGAAAATTGTGATTTGAGATATAGAGAAACAATATTATCACCCATCAATTCAACTGATACTTGTGATGCTAAATTTTGTGCGTAAGGATCAATTCCTCTAGTACAAGCATCTTTTAACCATAGTGATGGTATCTTATGAAATTTTTTCGATGCCGTAGTCGGTGTGATTAATTTTTGTCCAGTCAGGCTAAGTTCAAAAAATGTAAAGCTTTCGACCATTGACTCATTTTCAAATACCTTCTCACAGGCAAGATAAAAATCCCCCTGCCCTTTTTGAGCTTCAATTAGACGAATCATCCGTCCTAGCTCTTCATTATAAAAATGAAACTGCTTAAACTCTTCATTTCTCTGATACAGAGAACGCACTTCACGCTTGTGCTGGTCATCTACATATTCTAGCCGCTGGCTATCTGCTTCTAACCTAAAAAAGTGATTCAACCTTTTTAGTACACCCTTTAATTGTCCCTCAAGTGATCCTTCACCACTGATCAAACCGAGATGAAAAAGATTGTAAGTTGAAACGAGTAAGGGTTTGGTGCTCTCTTCATAGTAAAAAGCTAAAGGAAGCTTCTCTTGCGCCACTTCATCAATATCTAAAAGTGCAGAACTGCCGTCACTCATAAGAGTCACATCGGCAATTAATAGTGATGGGTAATTTGTCTCTGCAGTAACCTCTGCTAGAGTCTCGTAAACATAAGGAACAATACCAATTTTTCTAAAAACTCTTGAAATTTTCTTAGCAACTAAAATATCACCTAATAGGAGTCCTACGGTTAATTTCTTATCTTCAATTTCAGTTTTTACATTCATGGCATACCCTTTAATACTAAGTTGCTTAGTAAACAACTAATATTATCGCAGTTTATAACACTGTAAGTCAAAAAAGATCTTCTAGATCAGTAAAACTGGTAATTTTTTCACTGTCGACAACGGAAGCATCACTGCAGGCATTGTAACCTATTTCACGCTTGCGATAGAGTTCCTCCATCCCTTTTTCACCTAACTGTGCCAAAGGACGATCCTCTCCACCTTTGATTCTGTCATAGCACTCCTCAAATGAAGTCGCTAAGTGTAAAATTCTAGCCCCTTCTAGTGAAGCGATAAACTCACTATTTTTAGGGTTCAGCAAGGTTCCTCCACCAAGGGAAAACAAGACTTTATCTTTTCCTTCTAGTTCGTTGGTCACCTCACGCAAAAAACGACTCTCCTGCTCGCGAAATTTATCCCATCCCGCGACTCTAATCAGTTGGCCAATATTACTTAGACCTTTTCCACACTGCTCAAAAATTATCTCATCAAGGTCGCGAAAAATAATCTCACTATCTGCATCAGCAAGCCTTTTGCCAAGATAGCTTTTTCCCGCTCCCATAAATCCTGTTATGAAAGTAATCAAAATAACTCCTAAAAATATTCCTAAGGGATATAGTTTACCAATTTAGTATAAAAAGTATATAACCATTTACACTCCCCATTAGCTAGTGGTACATGCGAGTCTATAACATACTAGGAGAGATATAAATGGAGCAGCAAAATGTTGAAGTCAAGGCAGTAGAGAGATTGCAGCGCCTCCCTTACGAGAATTTCCAAACTTTTGAACTTAGTGCGGATAATACTCCATGGCTAGCAGAGATTCTTGATGAATTTTGCGACTACGATAAGGACCACTCCGATATGGTCAAAAAACAGCTCCGCTTTACTGCCAAGCTAGATATTAAACGGGATATAAATCCACGTTTTAAAGAGTACCTACTGGTCAAAGCAGATACTAGCCTTGCTTACTACACCTCGTGTACTCGCTGCCTCCTGCCGTCGTATGAAAAGTTAAAAGTTTCCTTTGCAGTCTGCTTTTTAAATGATCAGTTTTCCAAGCTAGAAGAGTATGAAGAAGAGGATTCATTAATTATAGAAAATGAAGAGTACGAGCTTTACTACTACACTAAGCAAAATATCCCATTCAAGGAATTTATCCGTGAACAAGTCTTAATGTACTTAACTCCTTACTCGATACATGAAAAAGGGTGCAAAGGGCTATGTAATCAGTGTGGTGTTAACTTGAACCTAGAGAGCTGTAAGCACAATAAATAAAATCTCCTTACACAGGGTTTTTGTGATAAAATCTTGCAATCCTTGTGGATTTAGCGTATAGATTTCATCTTAATATAATATTTAGAAATATTTTAGATAAAAGTGGAGTAGAAAATGGCAGTACCAAAGAAAAAAACCAGTGTATCACGTAAAGGTAAAAGACGCGGCGGTCACACTCATAAATTATATGCAAAAACAACTTCAAGTTGTCCTAACTGTGGTGGAATTACTAAGCCTCACCACGTGTGCCCAAGTTGTGGTCACTACAAAGGCAATGAAATTATCAAAATGCAAGAAGAAGAAACTGAAACTGCTGAGTAGTTAGGTAGAGACTTAAGAGCGTGAGCTCCGCAATTGATAAGACATTTTCAATTAAATACCAACCCTTAGCTGAGTCTCTCTGCTTAGGGTTTTTTTTTAGGATTTTTTTCCTAAGAGGAGTCACTGATGACAACTAATATCAAAACAAAAATCAAAGGAACTGGTTTTTATCTCCCCAAACAAATCAGACACAATAAAGATCTTGAAAAAATGATCGACACTAATGATGAGTGGATTTTTGAAAGAACAGGAATTCGTGAAAGAAGAATTTGTTCAACCGAAGGTGGAGAATGGCCTGCAGACATGGCACACAATGCAACTCTAGAAGCACTTAAGAATGCCAATCTTGAACCTAATGATATTGATCTAATCTTATTTGCTTCTGTTACACCTGACTACAAGCTACCTAATTCAGCGACAATTTTACAAACCAGCCTCGGAATTACCAACAACTGTGGCTGTTTAGATATTGCCGCAGCCTGTTCAGGATTTGTCTATGGACTAAACCTAGCAAACGGCATGATTAAAACAGGGGCTAATAAAAATATATTAGTTGTTGCTTCAGAAATGCTAAGTCGTGAAGTAGATTGGTCTGATCGTGGCTCTTGTATCCTCTTTGGTGACGGATGTGCTGTTGCAATCGTTGGGGCAAATGACAAGGATGATGACTCTTCAGAAATACTAGCTTCCTATCTGGGTGCCGATGGAACGGGGCGTGAATTTTTTGACCAACCTATTGGTGGGTCAGTTAATCCCATGACTATTGAAAATTTAGAAAAGGGCGATCACTATATGCAAATGCGAGGTCGTGAGATGTTTAAAGTTGCAACTCGTACTTTAGCAAAAAATGCGAAACGTATGCTGGAAGCAGCTGACATGACTTATGAGGATATTGACTGGTTTATTCCTCATCAAGCAAATGTACGGATCATTGAGACGACTGCAAAATTACTAAAAATAAATTTAGATAAAGTTGTAATTAATATTGAAAAATATGGGAATACTTCCGCGGGAACTATTCCTATTGCCTTTCATGAAGCTATTTTAGATGGACGTATCAATCGAGGCGACATTGTACTTTTTGATACTTTTGGTGCCGGTCTAACTACTGGTGCAACCCTACTACGCTACTAACTTAAGGATATATTATGACAAAATCTGTAACTCTACTTTTTCCAGGTCAAGGTGCTCAATATGTTGGAATGGGTAAGCAATTTTTAGGAACTGAGCTAGAAAGTTTTTTTAAACAAGCCGACGAGATTCTAGGTTATGCTCTTTCAAAAATATGTTTTGAAGGTCCTGCACAAGATCTCGCACTAACTAAAAATACTCAGCCCGCCATTGTTACTTACTCATGTGCCCTACTTGCTAAACTACAGCCACTTTTAGAAAAATATAATATCACCATTGACCAAGTGCTAGGTCACTCGGTTGGTGAATATGCAGCACTCGTTGCAGCCGGTAGCTTAAGCCACCTCGATGCAACAAAAGCAGTACACTACCGTGGTAAGTTCATGCAAGAAGCCGTTCCTGCAGGAATTGGAGCAATGTTTGCCATAATGCGTGTTCCACAAGAAGTTGTCTCTGAAGCTTGTCAAAGTGTTTCAACTGATCGCGACATGGCCATGCCAGCCAATTTCAATGAGCCAAATCAGACTGTAATTTCCGGAACTAAAAATGCTTGTGAAAATGCAGTGAAGTGGTTAGAAGAAAACTTTGAAGGACGTATGCGAGCAATTCCTCTAAACGTCTCTGCCCCATTCCATTCAAAACTTATGGCCCCAGCCGTACCAAAGCTAAAAGTTACATTTTCAGAGATCTCATTTGAAAACAACAAGATCCCTTATATTGCCAATGTCGATGCTAAAAAGTATGACATTGGTACCGACAGTAGCACTATTGAGACGAACCTTTTAAATCAGGTCGAAGGCAGTGTTCGCTGGACCCAAAGTATTCAAAGACTTAACGATAACTCACTATGTATTGAAGTTGGTCCAGGTAAAGTTTTAGCTGGACTAGTTAAAAAGATTAATCCTAGTATTAAGGTGATTTCTTTAGATAGTGAGGGATCATTTGATGAACTTAATACTGTCTTTAATGAGGAGTAACTCATGCAAGTAACCTATTCAGATTTAGAAAATAAACGCGTACTACTTACTGGGGCAACCAGAGGAATCGGTAAAAAGATTGCTATCGAATTGGCAAAACAAAAAGCAGAGATTGTATTTAACTACCGTGGTGAAAGTTCTATCGCAGAAGATTTAAAAGCCACTCTGCTAGAGCTAGGAGCAAGTGCAGTATATCCACTTGCTTTTGATATTACAGACACAGAAAAAATGAAAGATGTTCTAACAACTTTTACAAAAGAAGTAGGTCCTATTTCTGGACTAATTAATAACGCCGGAATATCAAAAGATACACTTGTACTCCGTTTAAAAGAGGAAGATGTTACACGTATTTTAGATACTAATCTTAAAGCTGCAATTATGCTAAGTCAGATTTTAACCAGAAATTTTCTAAAAGCAGAGAATGTCTCAATTATAAATATGAGCTCAATTGTTGGACTCATGGGAAATACGGCACAAGTAGCTTATGCAGCTTCTAAAGCAGGTCTGATCGGACTAACCAAGTCATATGCCAAAGAGCTAGCAGCAAAAAATATTCGCTGCAACGCAATTTGTCCTGGATTTATTGCTACCGAGATGACTGCAGAGCTAGATGAGAAAGCCAAAGAGGCATATTTCTCTTCTATCCCATTGAAAAGATTCGGAGAAAGTGAAGAAATTGCAAATTTAACACTCTTTTTGCTATCCGGAGCCTCTTCATATATAACAGGTGAAATTATTAAAATAGATGGTGGATTATACATTTAAAAATAAGTCTAAAAAGACAAACTTAAGGAGAATAGAGATGGAACAAAAAGTAATAAATTTAGTAAGTGATGCAACTAAGGTTGATGTAGCAAAAATTACAGGTGCAACATCTTTCGTTGATGATCTTAACTTAGACTCACTTGATATCGTTGAATTAATGATGAAAATGGAAGATGAGTTTGGAGTTGAAATTCCAGAAGAAGACGCAGAAGGACTTAAGACAGTTCAAGACGTTGTTACATACTTAAGCAAATAATTTTAAAAAATATGGGAAGGCCTTACTGTAATATGTAGGGCCTTTTTTATTTTGGGGGGAGCTCATGAAACTTAATAGAGTTGCAATTACAGGACTCGGTGCATGTTGTGGTTTAGGCCATAATTTACAAGAGATCTGGCCAGCACTTATTCAAGGAAAGTCTGGAATTTCTTTTATGGAAAGCTACAGTATTGATAAGCTAACCTGTAAAATTGCTGGAGAAGTTAAAGACTACTCTATCCCCGAAGATATTTTAGATGCTAAAGAAGTTTCAAGATATGACCGCTTCCTCCACTTTGCTCTATTAAGCGCTTTTGAAGCTTATAGAGATTCAGGACTAACCAGTCGTGATTATAAAGCTGAAAATATTGGCTGTATCCTCGGTGTTGGGATGGGTGGCTTTCCTGTAATTGAAAAAGATATGCACAGTCTTTTTGATAAGGGGCCTCGAAGAGTAAGCCCATTTTTTATTCCTGCCATTATTCCTAATATGGCTTCTGGTCTGGTTACTATTAAACTTGGCCTTAAAGGAATTAATTATACCACTGCCAGTGCATGTGCCTCTGGTACTCATGCAATTGGAAATGCTGCAATGGAAATTATGCTCGGACGCCAAGATGTTGTCATCTCAGGTGGTGCAGAAGGTGCCCTAGCCGGTCTACCAATTGCTGGTTTTATAAATATGAAAGCACTTGCAAAAAATAATACTGAACCTGAAAGAGCGTCGAGACCTTTTGACAGAGATCGTGATGGTTTTGTTATTGGTGAGGGTGCTGGAATTTTAGTATTAGAAAATTATGATAAAGCAGTTGCTCGTGGTGCAAAAATATATGCAGAGGTTTCCGGATGGGGAGCAAGTTCAGATGCTCATCACATAACCGCTCCACACCCTGAAGGACTTGGAGCCATTCAGTGCATGCGCCAAGCAATTAAAACAGCAAATATTTCGGCTGAACAATTGACCCATGTAAATGCCCATGGAACATCTACCCCACTAGGAGATGTTGCTGAGATAAAAGCACTAAAAGCAGTTTGTGGAGCGAGTGCTAGTAAGCTACAAATTACTTCTACTAAATCTATGACAGGCCATCTACTTGGTGCGGCTGGTGGATTAGAAACTGTTTTTACCGCACTAACTCTCAAAGAAGGAATTATCCCTCCCACAACAAACCTTGAGAATCTTGACCCCGAAATTGATCTACATATTGTGGCAAATAAAGCCGAGAAGCTTAATGGTGAGTATGCACTTAACAACTCCTTTGGATTTGGTGGCACCAATGCCTCTGTCATACTTAAAAAGGTATAGCTCATGTCCCAAATATTAGAAGTTGAAAATAATAATAAGCTTATCTTTTTTATTGATGAAGACGTTCCTCTTCTGAAAAAATTTGGACAACTACTTGCCGATACCTATCCAGATTATCAAATCATGGCCATGACAGATTTAAAAACTGCTGAAAAAACCCTTTTAGAGAAAAAACCACAAGTTATTATTACTTCTCTAAACTTTAATGATGGCTCAACTATTATAACATTTTTACAAAGCCTGAAAGAATCCGAAAGTACTAAAATGATTTCCCTCATTGTATCTGGAACCCGAAGAGAGCTGGA
>DAOWEO010000100.1 GCA_030638415.1 Bdellovibrionales bacterium
TATTTAATAAGCAGTTAGATTTTGAGGACCTACTATCCATCCCTTGCTTAGCCATAGCATGAATTTTTACCATCCGATCAATAATATATTTCTCAAAGGCTTTCTTATTTTTTACTTTGTTTAAAATTTGCTGCTCAATTTTCATCATCAGATTACCAGACTGGGGAGAATCCCAATCCTTATGAAAAACCTCAAATGTTTCATTATATTTTTTTACTATTTCTCCACAGTTTATTCCTTTATCTCTACAGTCCCTGTAGGATGTTGTATATTTTAGGTTTAATAGATCAGTGTAAGCTTTAAACGGCTCACTTAGTACCGCTTCTTCATGGTACTTAAACAAGGCATTATGATATTGCTGCATAAGGGAAGGTGAAAGATTCCTGGCAAGTGAAGAATGGCTCGTAACAAAAATAAATAAATAAAAAGTAAAGTACTTCACAATATCTCCAAAAGAAACACATCAAATTGTACCATTTATTCGCAGTTTTGTAATTGGGGGCTATTTTATCTTACTGTCTTTAAGCAATTGAATTATTATCATAATTACAAAAATATCCCTAAAGTAAGGTCGAGTAATAACATTTGAACAACTACTACTTTATAAAATAGCCACCCTTCTCACAAAGAACATCTATTTTTGCAGACTCTTTAAGCCGTTGAATAAGTTTATAGAGCCTTGCATCATACTTAGGATCATAATTATCAGCCCAAATCATTTCAATTAAATTCTCTTTACTGACTGGGAACTCTGCGCCACGCAATGCCTTATAAAGAGCTTCTTGCTTCCCAGATAGTTTTAAATTAGCATCTAAAACCTTTTGCGACTTTTTGTTTCTTATCAGCTGTATATAAGAGTAAAAAAGTGCTTTTTCATCAGATTTGTATCTCACTTTGAAGTTAGGAAGGTAATAATGTGGTACTTTTCGAGCAAGTTTTATCCAGAGGTCCTGTGCTTCATCAGACCGTCCAGAGTTAAGTAAGTCAATAATTTCGACCTTCAGTGAGTACTCGCTGTTATCTTTAATATGTTCAGACCAAGAGATGCAACTAGTTTTGTCTATAAAGTACTCAATCAGCTTATATTCAAATAATATTCTCATTCTTACTGGTGTTTTTTTTATTTGAATTAAAGATTTGTAAATAGCAAAGGCGCTTTCCAACTCTCTATTTCTAAAGTAGATATCCGCCATAACAAGCCGGTATTCATTTATGGTATACTCATTATCAATCTCAACAAGCTTACTTTCGTTTTCTTTTAACAATTCGATTGCTTTCTTATACATTCCTAACTTACTAAGATTCGCTGCTTTTGCTCTAACCAATAAAATCTCTTGATCAATATTTAAGCAGTACTCGGCAGATTTCTCAATATAGTAGCTAGAAACCTCCACTTGCCCCATTCTAGATGTATAAACAGACTGATTATATAGAGAATTAAACAGTCCATCTAACTGTAAAATCATTTTGTAATTATCAATTGATTTATCATTAAAAATGAATGCATTCTGCCAGTCACTCTTACATGAATATGCATACGAAACAAGAGCATCTCTCTCGGCAATTAGATATAGATGATTATCTAGACTTATTTTAAGTAAACTAGAAATTGCGTTATCCCACTGCTTATCTCTTAATAAAACTCTTGATTTAAGTAGTCTTCTCTCGGAGTGAGAAAAAAATTTATTTGAAATTAGCGTATTGTATTTAGAAATATGTCCTTCTTTGAACACAAGAATGGCTTTTTTATATAATGTAAAATCCTTCACTACCATTTTTTCCTAATTTTTTTATAGTCTTGTGAGTCCTTAAACTGAAGAATTACAATATCGAGATGATCACAATTTACAACGGAATAATTATTCGCTGTTTGGGGTGAATAACTCTCGTTTGCAGTGAGTTAGCCTTAATTATTTTCCATAGCTGTGTATTAAATTTCTTTGCAATACGAATAAGATTATCTCCCTTACGTACTCGGTAAACTTTATATTTCACAGATGGAACTTTTAATTTTTGCTTTTTATAAATTTTACTACCCTTGAGGTTATTAATAATTTTAAGATCTTTAACTGTTACATTATAAGCGGCAGCAATCGATGTTAAAGAGTCTCCTCTTTTTACACGGTGGATTTTTGTCTTAGAAAACACTCCCGCCTTAGTTTTAGCCGTTGCTAGTTTGCGATATGAGCGATAATCCAAAGTAAGCTTCTTGTTTCTACTTGTATTTGGAAGATAGAGAGTCAAAGGGTGACGAGAGCGCACTTTGATATAATCATGTTTCAAATCCATATTTAGTACGCTAAATTTTTTGTAAGAAATCTTCAGATGTTTAACTAATTTTTTCTTTGAAAAACTATGATGAATCTCTTTAGCAATTACATGATTATATACTGTCTTTTTAGAATATGAGACATGGCTTAAACCATATTTTTTAGGGTTATTCTCAATCTCTTTTGCTGCTGCAATTTTAGGAATATAATAAATAGTCTCTTTAGGTAGTAACTTCTTTTTTACCAGCACTTTATAGTCCCTGGTATTACCTTTTCTAATGGCATTTATAATACGATACTCACCAGCATTATATGCACAAAGAGCTAACTCCCAATTTCCAAAAATATTATATAGATCTTTTAAAAATCTTGCCGCGGCATGAGTTGCTTTATGAATATTGTATCTCTCATCAATACTACGATCAACACGCAGTCCATAACGCCTTGCCGTTCCTTTTATAAACTGCCAAGGACCTACAGCCGATGCCCGACTTTTAATTTTTGTATTAAATCCACTTTCAATAAGACCTAAGTAAAATAGATCCTGAGGTAGACCATGTTCTTTAAAAATTTTCATTACTAAGTTTTTATATTTTTCACCATTTTTCAGATGACGTACAAAACGTGCTGGTTCACGCTTGGTGAAATAATTAATCCAAAAATCATAAAGGTGCTCATGATATTTCAGCTCTAGTTTTGTAGGATTCTCTTTAACACCTGCAAGCTCTCGCACAGGTTGTGGCTCACGAACAGTAACATACTCAACAGCGACAGGTTCGACTTCTATATTATTGCTTGCATATGCTGTAGAAGCAACGTTGCGCCCTTTAATTGGAGTAATAGAAGAGCAGCTTACAAAAAAGCTAGATATAATGAGAAGAGTGGTTATTTTATACATAATATTTATATTTCCCGTTAAGTATTCGATACTTTACTATTTTGTTCTATATTTAAACTAGTTTCAATATAGCAAAAATAGACCCCTTTACTTTAAACAATTTGCAATAAATTCTTCTATTTGCTTATTGCTTAATACTCCCACTTTTCTGCCTAACTCCTGACCATCAACAAAGCATAGAGTATGCGGAATACCTTTAATGTTGTAGCTTTGGGCTAAAACGGGATTAAATTCAGTACTAATTTTACCAAAAATAAAATCAGCATAATTACTATCAGCAAACTTGGAGAATAGTGGACTATATTGCTTGCATGGGGCACACCATCCAGCATAAAAATCAACCACTACCGGCTTTTCAGCATGTTTAATTAGCAGTCGTAGCGTTTGATCATTTAGCTCACTAACCACACCACTCATAGGTAGTGCACAATTACAAAATTCACAACATGCCTGCTCTAATTGAGCTTCAATAACATCTAATTGAACTAATTTTTCACACTGTGGACATATAGTGTAGGTAATATCGTTATTCATCTATGGCCTAATGTAGAGATGATACAGTCAGGCGCCCCTTCTCTTCAAAAATAAGAGAAAATGGATCATTTTCCAAAAAAAGTGTTCCATCTAAATTTTGAAACTTAGCAAGACTTGCTAAGTTCAGACCAGATGATATTCCCAAGCTAGTTTCTAAGCGACATCCTAGCATGGTAGACAGGCCAAGACTTTTAGCATCTTTTAACTGCTTAATTGCTCGAATATAACCACCACTTTTCATCAATTTTATCGTAATGCCATCAAATCTCTCGGCATAAAATTCAGTTATCTGCTGATCTGTAACCGACTCATCTGCAAAAATAGGGATTATTCTTTTTTGCTTTAGATATAAGTACTCATCAAAATAACTTGCTGGTAACGGCTGCTCTACAAACAAAATATTAAAATCGGTTAATTTTTTACAAAGCGCTAAAAAATCATCTGGATTTTTAAAATCTTCATTAAAATCTAAAATAAGTGGTCCTGAATAAAAGATAGCAACCTGCTCTAAGTAACTTACTTTAAGATCCTTCGAACACTTTATCTTTAAGCAAGAAAAACGCCCTACCGAAAATTGATTAAAGAAATTTTTTAATTGCTTTTCTTGCATCAGTGGCAGAGAAAATGAGGTCTGTGCTGACGTCGCATTAGACACCCCCAGTAACTCAGGAACTGTTTTTACCGAGAGCCTAGATAAAAAATGGACGAATGCAGATTCAATTCCAAAACGTAGTGCACCTTTTATTTCACACTCATCTAAATGCTCTAGTAACTCTTCTAAGCTTTGTAAACTTGTAGGTAGATCAAGTTTAAATTTATTAAAGCCAGCAATAATAGTTTCAGACGTCTCCTCAAAACGTTTCGAAGGTGCAACTTCCCCACTTCCCTCAAGATCATCATCAACAATATTTATGACAAAACTAGTACTAGAAAGACTCTCTTCTTGTGAGCTGTTGCATGGTATTTTGAGTTTTAAGTCATATGATTTTATAGACCAAGTCTGCATTCTTTTCCAAATGTTAAAAGTTTTCAAATTATAGTATAATAACAATATGATTTAATTCAAACCTAGAGGATATATTTACCTAATGGAAGAAAAAGTACCACTTTTATTATCTATCAAACAAAATTTACCACTAATTCTTCTTGGTATTTTTGGCATATACATGGTGTTTAAAAATTTATTCTCAAAAAATCGCTCATCCAATAATCATGATATAGATACAATGATAAAGCAGAGCACTATACACATGAATGCAAAGTCAGCAAAATCGGGAACAACTGCTCCACTGACCCTACGTAAAGAGATCGCTCAGCTAAAAGATCCACGGCTTGTTGAATTTACACGGGCCTTAGAGTGGGGAGACAAACTTGATCTTCACTCCCTCGTTATGCCTTATGCTCTAGAAAAGGGACGATTGGATTCTCATCTTAAAAGAATTTTAGGTCTGCCAGCATCCAAAAGTGTTAGTACCTACTCTCAACTGCTCACCTATTTTGAGCAAGAGATAAACCGTTACTACCTTGATAATCCCCTCGAGAGCTTCCCTAAAGATGATATCCTTACAGCATATAAATTATTTGGACTACAACCAAATGCTAAAAAAGATATGATAAAAAAAAGATATCATAAACTATCACTACATTTTCATCCCGATAAGATTCAAAAACGTAAAGGATCGCTCCAAACAAAAAACATTCAAACTAATTATCTTCAAATACAAAATGCGTATGAAATACTGATGAAGAGTAAGGAAAAGTAATGAGACAATTTACGCCTGATTTAATTGATTTTATCTATACAGAGCTAGTCAAAGTTATTGCTGAGACAAATGGAATATATGTAAAGGAGACTTTGGAACTACTTTTACATAATCCACATATTAAAAGATACGCCAATGCCAAAAAAAGTGTCTTAGAATTCAAAAGACTGTTAGCAGGACATCAAGATGAAGAAGTTGATGTTAAAACACTTATAGAACATCCTGTATCTATTGCATTTTTTCGCTTTTTCAAAAACTTCCCTAAACCATTCTGTGAAGAACATATTCACCTAACTGGATCTCTTGATGCATCTTTTATCTTTCCTCGATTACAAAAACTACTGAAAGGAAAAAACAGAAAGATTTATGAAACAAAAATCAAACAAATATATGGTAAAGATGTACTACCCATTGAGACAGAACAACAACTAGATAAACTGATTCGGTTGCGAGAAGGAGAACGTTTTGATCGTTACCTTAAAATTCTCGCCCTTGCCAAGTTTGTACTTACTACTAAAAAAGCACATATTGATGCAGCATACCACTTAGCTTCTACAGTCCATCACCAATATAACGTAGGAAAAATCAGACTAAAGTTTACTCTATCGAGACAGACTTCAATAAAGGATGAGCAAATCCCAGGAATTGATACATTAACCGAAGAGGATGTTGTTTTAGGACTCTATGAAGGATTTAAAAAATTCCAAAAAGAGGTTCCTACTTTTGAATTTAACCTCTCCCCAAGTTTTAGAAAAGAGCTAGATTTTTATGATAAGAAAAAATATAAATCTAAAGAAGATAGCTTTGTAGCTCAGGTAAACCAGATTCTAGCCCTCTTAAAAAAACATCCCTATCTACGAGAGCATTTAGAAGAGGTAGATACAGTGGGTGATGAAAAAGAGCTCTATAGGAAGATTCATTTTATCCAACTACGCAAAGGTCTGAGAAAGCTACAGTACTCTGGATTTAAAATTCGTAGCCACCATGGTGAAACCTGGACTACCCTGCAAAAAGGGGTACAAGCTGTAGATAATGCAATGAATATCTGGCATGTCGATACTCTAGAACATGGACTCAGCTTAGGTATAAACCCTAATTACTATTTTCAAAGACTGTACCAAAAAGTCTTACGTCTTAACCAAAAAGGACTGAAGCTAGATCCCAAGTCACCAGAGTCTCATGAGGTAGAAGAACTTCTTTGGGAAGATTTAAAAGTAAAAGCTAAGCTTTACCAAGGCACTCCATTGAATGAAGCTGAAATACAAGAGTTTACAAAAACTAAATTTTACTCTGCCCAAGAGGTAGAGCACTACCAGCACGACATATTAAATCGCATGATTGATAAAAAGATTGGGCTTGTAGCACTACCATCTTCAAATATGAAACTAACTGGACATTTTTCTGATTACAAAATACATCCATTCACTTGGTGGGAGAAAAAAGGGGTGAAATTAGGAATTGGAACAGATAACTATATAACCCTTAGTACCAACTATATTGAAGAGCTTTTAATTTTACTCTACTCTGATCCACAAAACCTCAAGATTATGAAACTCTTAATGGTAGCCACCAAAGAATCAAGGAGACCATATATTAGTAATCTCCTATGGATTATGCGAAAAGATGTACAAGGATAATAAATATGACTTTGCCCCCAAGGACCTAAAATATTAAATTTAATTGGTCTATTTGCCAAATCCCTCGTAAAATAGGGTTAGAAGCAAAGGTAATAATATGTTTGATAATAAAATTCCTGAATGTAACCAACAAAAAAAAGATATTGACTCATTTCGTCCATTTAACCTAGAGACCAATCAAAGACTTAAAGATCATTTTAAAATAGGACTCACCTACTCTTCAAATGCCCTAGAAGGCAACACTCTAACTCTTATTGAAACCAAGGTTATTATAGAAGATGGACTAACTATAGGTGGAAAATCTCTACGAGAAATTGATGAAGCAACTGGACACTCAAAAGCTTATGATTTTATTTTTGAAATCATAGAAAAAGAAAATATTGAACTTACTGATCTTTTAAAAATTCATCAACTTTTCTATCAACAAATTGATCCTGATAATGCTGGAAGATATAGAGAGAAGAAAGTCTTTATATCTGGGATGGATACTAAGCTTCCTCCGCCTGAAAAAATCAATGATCTAATGATTCAATTTGAGAAAGATCTCACGACCTTAAAAAACAGTTACTCCCCAATTGAGTATGCTGCAATTATCCATAATAAACTTGTCACTATTCATCCATTTTCAGACGGTAATGGCAGAACTGCTCGACTATTAATGAATTTATTACTACTAAGATCAGGACACACTATAACTATTATACCTCCGATATTCAGAGCCGATTATATAAGGTGTGCTTATGAAGGAAATAAAAACAATCATCAAGAATTTATAAACTTTTTAAGCTCTATGGTTTACGAAAGTCAGAAAGAGTATCTTCAATTACTGAAAGATTAGCCTTTTACTTTAGCCCACGAATCTCTAAGTCCAACAATCTTATTAAATACCGGCTTATCACTAGTTGATAATTTGCAATCTTGCACAAAGTAACCCATTCGTTCAAATTGTATCTGCTCAGTAGCAGGTATTTTTAAAATTTCCGGCTCGACTAAGGCATTTAAAGTTTTTGCTGAGTCAGGATTGATAAAATCTAAAAAGGACTTCTCTTTGTCACTCTCAGGATTTTCTACGCTAAATAGCCTATCATAGAGCTTCACCTCTACTTCTTGTGCATCACTAGCATTAACCCAATGAATAATTCCTTTTACTTTTTTCATCCCTTCTGGAGTTTTACCATTAAAAGAATCTTCAACGTAGTGACACTTAAGCTCAATAACATTTCCCTGATCATCTTCAATGAACTCATCACAATGAATGATGGCACCATAACGTAGTCTTGCACTACGGTCTGGACCAAGACGAAACCACTTTCTGGGACTTGGTGGCTCTTTTAAAAAATCACTCTGCTCAATATAGATAGTCTTTTCCAGCTTAATCGTTCTACTTCCAAAGCTCTCATCTTGTGGGTGAAAAGGTGCATCAATTTCCATGCTCCTTCCCTCTTCCCAATTGGTTATGGTAACTTTCAAAGGTTCTAAAACTCCCATTACCCGCTTAGCCGTTTTATTTAACGACTCACGTACATGAAATTCTAAAAGCCCAAAATCAATAATATTATCATTTTTTGCAATTCCAATAGTCTCACAAAAATTTCTAATTGATTCAGATGTATACCCTCTTCTTCTCATTCCAGAAACTGTTGGCATTCTAGGATCATCCCAACCCATCACATGCTTCTCTTCCACTAACTGCAAAAGTTTTCTTTTACTCATAATTGAATAATTAATATTAAGTCTGGCAAATTCAATTTGGCGTGGCTTAGCTGCCACAGAAGTATTATCAACTGCCCAATCATACAGTGGACGATGGTCTTCAAATTCCAACGTACATAAGGAGTGAGAAATTCCCTCTAATGCATCTGAGAGTGGGTGAATAAAATCATACATAGGATAAATACACCACTTATCACCAGTTCTTTGGTGAGCAATATGACGAACTCTATATAATACCGGATCACGCATATTCATATTTGGATGGGCCATATCAATTTTAGCCCTTAAGATAGCCTCTCCATCCTGAAAGCCACCATCTTTCATTTTACAAAAAAGCTCAAGGTTTTCGGCAACACTCTGCTCGCGATGAGGGCCATTTTCACCAGGTGACTTAAGATTACCACGCTGCTCTCTAATTTTTTCACCACTTTGCAGATCAACATAGGCCAAGCCTTTCTCTACCAATTCAGTAGCAAAAGTATAAATTTGGTCAAAGTAATCCGATGCATAGTACAAATGCTCACCCCAATCAAATCCAAGCCACCTCACATCTGAAATAATTGACTGTACATACTCCTCTTCTTCTTTTTCTGGGTTGGTATCATCAAAACGTAGATGACAGACTGCCCCACTATTAGAAGCCGACATTCCAAAATTTAGACAGATAGATTTAGCATGGCCAATATGTAAATAGCCATTTGGCTCTGGAGGAAAACGGGTAATAGTATGAGCATGCTTCCCACTTGTGAGATCTTCTACAATAATATTCTCAATAAAATTTCTTGACTCTTTTTCAAAAAGAGATCCCTTTGCATCACTCATATCTTTTCCTTTATATTATTTAGGTAAATTATTCTAACTTAATTATGACCATGCTTCTAGTGGGATTTTATACAGAGAGCTACTATCTCTTTTTTAGATTCAAACTGACTAATCTATCTAATTTACAAACAACTACTACAGACGTACTTTCTGCTCAAGGAAACATAGCATTTTAGGCGGACTTTATGAAAACACTCATTATTATTATTTCTCTTTGTTTATCAGCTCAACTACTGGCCAAAGACCTCTTAAGCGAAGGACAACAACGGGATATCATAACTACTATTGATAACCTTTGTGGAGATACTTGGTGTGAGGGGGATTATGACTTTAATTTTCAATCAATAAAGTGCAATTCTAACACTCAAACATGCACTGTTGAGTTTCAACTACTATCTATTATCTGGGATGATGACTACCAAAGACCAGTATTTACTTCTACTTTCAATGCGCAATGTAAAATCACTCCAATCAAAAGCCTTTCAGATATCATCTTCATGCATGGATATAACAAATATAATGAGGTGGAATTAAATCAAGACTTCTATCAGCAACTTTCCGACTGCATCATGGAAAAAGAGCAAGAAGCAGATCAATACTTTAACCAAAAAATGGAAATGTTTTACTAATTTTTATTCAGAGACAATACCATGGCATTAAGCGCTTCTATTTATAAGGTTAATATAACATTATCCAATTTAAATACCCACTACTATGAAGACTTCAAACTTACGTTGGCCAAGCACCCATCGGAGAATGAATCACGTATGATATTTCGCCTTTTAGCTTTTTTATATGCTGCACACCCTGACTTGGCATTCACTAAAGGACTTAGCAACACAGAAGAGCCAGAACTATGGCAAAAAAATAGTTGTGGAGATATTCTTCACTGGATTGAGCTTGGTCAGCCTGATGACAAACGTATTAAACAAGCCTGTGGAAAAGCGCAAAAAGTAACCGTCTTTACCTACCACCCACGTAAGGCGATGGAGTGGCATGACAAAAACAGACAAAACTTTAACGGAAATAAAAAATTAAATATTGTTCACTTAGAAGTTACTTCTGAGATCAGCCCAGAATCAATAGTAGAAAAAAATATGCATTTAAGCTGTGTTATTGAAGACTCACAAATGTCTTTAAGTAGTGATGATTCTACTTTGCAAATTACAGTTACTACATAAAAGGTATTTTAACTTTTCGCAGGATTAGTTGGTATTTTGGTATCTGATCTTCTTCCTCTCTTTGCTCCCACTCCATCTCATCAGCCTTATCATCCGCTGACTCATCACTAAATCTAAAATCAAGTTTTTCCAAAAATTGTTTCTTAAATTCATCTTCTAAGTGCTTTGCCTCAAGCTCTTTTGCTCTAACACGTACAAACATTTCAAACTCATACTTAAACTCATCAAAGCGCTCTTGGTCAGCATCAAGAGCAGCAAATAGCCCTTGATATCCATCTTTCACATAGACAAAAGGGTGCTCTAGTTTAAATTGCTTTTCTAAATATTTTTGGAAACAGCTAAAAAATTGCTCATCACTATTTTCTGCTCTAGCACACTCCATTCTTTTTTCAGCTTTACTCAGTAATAGATCTTTAGCCTGAATTGCTACCCAGCTCAAACTATATGCAGTACCAGAAAGTCCAGTAGCTGCATATAAAAAAGATAATGTTTTATTACCTTTGACGTAACTAACAATTTCACCGGCCCTGCCTCGACTATCTAGTTTTAATACTTTTCTCTGATTTTCATTAAGCGATGCTAAAAACTTCTTACCTTCAACCACCAGTGGTTTATTTTTAATTGTTTCAAATAAGTACTTCAACTCATCACTAAGTTCTCGGTGTGCCAACAAGGAGTCAATTTTTTTACTTGGATGCAGATCACTACGCTTAAATAGTAACTCTTTTAATCTATCCACACGTTCCAATAGCTCTTGTGAATTTTTAATTCCACGTGCTTCGTTAGTAAGCATCACATCATTTAGTCGATCATAAAGAGTTAACAATCTCTGCTGATCTTCTGCTTGCTGTAACATCCTCTGCTTTATCGTTCCATTTTTAAAAATCCATCCACGCTGAATCTCTTTTGCTTTAGAGCGTAAAGTATCGCGAAAGCGTATTAACTTCTCCTTATTGAGAAACTCTTTAACTTCAACCACATATTCATTTTCACTATTAATAAAGCGAAACTCATGAGTTGTAGGAAATGCTAGCTCAGTATTTTTCAAACGATTCAACTGAGTAATCGAATCCTGCAGGCTTAAATATCTTGAGAGGAGTTGGTTTAAATCTTCTACTAAGTTACTATATCTTCCCATCCAGCCATCTATAACATCTAAAATATTACTTCCTGCAAGATCGTTAGGAGTCATGGTTCTCTTATTAAGAAAGTACTCCTCTGCTTTTAATATTTTTGGCATAGTCTCTTCACTATCTCTAATGAAGTATACTGGGAAATCATTTTCATTCAGATTTTGCATCATGCGCAAAACTCTACGCTTTTGTCTACTCCACCAAGTTGTAGAGCCCTGATCCACATGTTTATATACATCACTCCAAAATCTTTCACTTTTTACCAGCATGGCTTCACGCTGGGACTGAGGTATTTTGTTATCTAAAGATAGTTTAAAAAAATCACTAGCTAAGTTAGTACAGTTAGACTTAATAGTTGAAGCTGGAAGCCGCAAAACCTGAACCTTTTTAATTTCCTGAACCTGCTCAATAGGTTCAACATGCGAACAAGATATTAAAGAGAAAAACAGAATACATAATAATAAGCGAACCATGACTACCTCAAGATTAAACTAATTCACTAATGTATCGGTATAAGGTGGAATTTTCTTTAAACGATCTCTCAGTAACTTACAAAAAAAGTGTCAATTCTTTTGACACTTTTAATAATGGTTAACATCAATCCACTATCTGAGGCTAGTAATTACTTAATTTCACATTCCTCTCATTGGCACACTATCTGCAATAAGTTAGCTGAAGAGATATAAATAAAAAGGAGAGAGAGATGAACACACATTGGTTTAAAACATTTGCAAAGGCAACTTCAATTGCCCTATTTGCAGCACTGTTCCTCGTATCATGTGGGGCAGACAACACCGTTACTGGAGCAACTACCAGTGCCTTACTTCCCGGGACAGTATTAGCCCCCGGAACTGTTGGTACAAACAGCTTGACCCAGACAACAATTACAGAACTACAGCGTATCGCAACCCAATTACGCTGCCAA
>DAOWEO010000035.1 GCA_030638415.1 Bdellovibrionales bacterium
AACATATTCGGTGTGTTTTTCGGATATAATCAACTATTTTCATGTTGTTTTTCGGGATTTGTAGTATACTTAACAAATAGTTAACCAGAGAGTCATAATTGCAGCGAACACTACTTACTACATTAGTCGAATGGAAAAACTCAAAAGACAGACTTCCTCTCATGCTTGACGGGGCCAGGCAGGTTGGAAAATCATACCTTATTGAAAAATTGTTTGGAGAGAAATATTTCTCAAATGTCTTTAAAATTAATTTTGAAGATTCACCAGATACAAAGAACTTATTTAAAAACTCACTTAAAGCTGATGAGCTTATAAAGCAAATCTCAATTTTCATAGGCAAAGATTTTAATTCAAAAACTGACCTACTTTTTTTTGATGAAGTCGGACTATGTGAGGATGCTCTCAATAGTCTTAAATACTTTAAAGAGCAACGTCCTGATATCTGCCTATGTGCATCAGGCTCCAATCTAGGTTTAATTCAGCGCTACCCTGTTGGCCAGACGTATGAGCTAACACTCTACCCTATGAGCTTTTTTGAATTTGTACAAGCTTGCGGTAACACTCTCCTTACTGAGGCATTTATTAAGATGGAGAGAAGTGAAATAATACACACCAAACTAACGGCCTTATATCGTGACTACCTTTTTGTTGGAGGAATGCCTGCCGCAAATTTTAAATGGCATAATTCAGATCAACCTATTATTAAAAAAACTCAAGAAGTTAGAAAGATTCATGATGACCTTATTACAGGCTATATTAGAGACTTTGGTAAGTATGATTCTAAAAACAAACTATTTGCAACTCAACTCGAAGCAGTTTTTAGAAATATTCCAAAACAGTTAAGCCAATCAATCGATACGACTGTTAAAAAGTTTAGTTTTAGTAAAGTAATAAAAGGCAAAGATCGCTACAAAGATTTTAAAACAATTATTGATTATCTTATAAATACCCACTTGATCAGTAAGGCTCAAATAATTGAAGGAGAACCTGTAAAACCTCTCTCAAGTAATCAATCAGATGGTACCTTTAAACTATTCAGCCACGACATGGGAATCATCCATGCTCTTTTAGAAATTCCGTATAAACAAATAGTACAACAAGCTTTTCCTTACAAAGGTTATCTTGCTGAAAATTTTACTCAAAATGAATTTCTTGCAAGTGGGATCAGATCAACCTATGCATGGAAGAGTAAAAGGAATGCTGAGTTAGAATTTTTACTGACAAATGCTCTGGGAGATATTATTCCCATCGAAATTAAAAGTGGGAAAAATACAAAGGCTAAAAGTTTAGATCTATATATAAAAAATCATGGAGCAGTAAAGGCATACAAATTATGTGATCTCATCGGTGGGATGCGTTCTACTGATGTGCATACTCGTCCACTTTACTACGTCTCACATGCTGCAAAATCAATTTTAACAGAATGGGAAATATCAAAGTACTTTTAATATTTCCCGGGGGGAAAACGGGGGGATTCCAAACAAATCCCCCCGATAATAGGCAACAATCCTTAACAAAACAAATAAAGGTTACTCTCACCAAACCAACTGCTACCATTACAGCTTAGCTTGATCTAATATTGTTAATTGTGGTTAATAATTACTAGAAAAACGGCCAAAATCGGGTTCAATCCTTGTCGTGCGCACCATTTTCAAACTTAAATTCTTCAATGATACTCACGACTTAGATTAGATTTCTACTTTTGATTTTGCTCGATGGGCAAAAAATGGGCAAAACTACTTTTTAAGAGACATAAACTCACACCACAAAGTTTGGACACCCGGAATAATCTACTTATTGGTATTTTTTTTTAAGGTATGGCAAACTACATCTACCTACTATTTTACTGAGGAGTGCAAAGTGAATATTGCTGGTATGATTGAAAAAGTTAAAGATGATCACGAATATATTTTGAGACATTTGGATATGATTGACCACTGCTTAAATCGTTCTGATAGTATCAGGTACACTTTTTTAAATACACTTGTTGATAACCTGCTTGTTCAAGTTGATGCCCATATTTTTATTGAAGGGACAATCTTTCAAGGAGCTCTCAAAAAAGCGAATGAAGATCGAATGAAAAAGTATTTAGATCTCTACGCAGGTGAGATTAAGTCTTTTGGTGAATCATATGAATGCTTCTCGGAAGTGTGGAAAAATCAAGTGATTAGCCAAACTGATTTAAGAACATTCATCTCTAGTTTTTCAATGCTTAGTACTTGCGTAAGAAAGAGAATTCGCTTTGAAAACAATGATGTGATGGATGCTGTCATGGAGATGATGACAGAAAAATCTTAAACTGCCCTACAAAAATGGTGCTATTCAAAAAATTGGCTAAATACTTTATGAATTGAGCTTTTTGTTAGTCTACTTTTCTAAAAAATCTCTCTAACTGTTAATTAGTTTTGAATTATGAAACCACTGATAGATATCAAGGTGGTGTTGAAGCATTTGAGGATCTTTTGTGGTGCACCAGGTTTTCGAAGGAGCCTATTTATGTTGTATCTGAACATCGCGCAAGTATGATTTATTGAAAACAATGGATCATATTTAACTTTTTTCACCTTTGTAAGTTTGATGTTTTACCCTTGGCAAAAACTCTGAAAATTTGATGTGTGAATTACTTATATGGATAGGAAGAGACTATGCATTTCTTACTTAATCTAAGTATTTAGGAAGAATCAGCTCTCTCTGCAACAGTTATATTTTCATACTATTTTTCCTTTACGGCATTACCTGTAATTCTTACAGGTAAGTATCTCTAATTAAACTAAACCCTTATCGTTGTGCTAGATTCTGTAAAATATTTTAAACTACCTGGAGACTTCATGAAATCACTTCTCTTATTAATTATACTTTTAACACAATCTGTTATTGCTGGAACCTCAGGTTTTTATAACATCGTTAGTCAAAATGATCCTTGGAAAGTAAGAGCGGCACTAAGACTTCCAGGACTAGACCTCAACCAGACAGGTACAAAGGGATCAACACCATTATTCCTTGCAGCCACAAAAGGCTATACTGAGATTGTAGATATTATTGTTAATGAGTCATGGGCAGATATAAACCTGCAAAATGATTATGGCTTTAACCCTCTTCTGATTGCAGCTAAGCTTGATAGAACAAACATTGCTATACTCTTACTTACTCAGGATGAAATTGATCCTAACATTCAAAGTAATAAAGGAATGTCATCTCTGATGTTCGCTGTTATGCGAAATAATATTAAAATTGCCAGCATGATTACTGAGTTTGATAGTATTGATCTTAATTTAGTAAATGACCAAGGACTACGAGCATATGATTATATTCGATCAGCTGAAATGAAGGCTTTGTTTACTTCACTGTAAACTCATGCCCAGTATATTTGCGAAGACATCTTTTTTTTTAAAATACATAAATATGGTAGTGATTTGACGAAAATTCGTCAGAGAGAAACCACAACTAAGCCAACGAGAGTTATGCCAGGACATATCCAGACACGTTTATGTGTTTTAGTAGGTATTCTTTCTTAAATCATCCAACATATGCGATAATGATTAATGAGTAAAAAACTAATAACAAGACAGATTTCCACTAAACTTGAGCAACTTAAAGACTCTTTTAATACCGTGCGAGGTATTAATTCATGGTCTAAGTATATTCGTGAGGCATTAGGAATGTCTGGTGGGCAACTTGCCAAGAGGCTTGGGTTAGCAGCAAACAGCCTAAGTAGTTTAGAAACAAGAGAGATAGAAGATAGACTAACCCTAGGAAAAATAAAAGAGCTGGCAAATGCCCTTGAGGGTGAATTTGTCTACGCCTTCATTCCTAAAAAACCACTTGAAGAAGTTATTCACCAGCAAGCAAAATTTAAGGCCTTAGAAAGTCTAAGTTCTTCAGACACTCACATGCAACTAGAAGATCAAGCAGTCACTTCTGACTATCAACAAAGACTAGAAGACCTCATCATAGAAAAAAAGAGCTCAAAGTATCTTTGGGATTCCAATGAGTAACTTCATATTTAAAAATAGAGATGGCAGTACCCCTCTCGACTTTGAACAACTAGAAGGAATTAAATATGCTCACATAACAACTATGGGTGAGCTTGATGAGCTAGAAGAGATAAACATTCAAAAAGGAATTGACTGGCTTAATCATCAAACAACTTCAGATTATCTCTCCATACACTTTTTAAACAAACTACATAAAAAACTTTTTGGAGATGTTTGGAAATGGGAGAATCTCACGAATTATGACCGAGTACCTGCAAAAGAGAAATGGCCAGAAAATTTCAAGTTGGAAGGCCTCTTTAGCAAACAACCCTAAGCTCAGAAGAGAGCAATACATATCTGCTCTTAGAAAAGCCGATGCTGGAAACTATCAAGAGTTAATTCAGTTTATTCAAGAAAAAATATAAAAAAAGACAGAACTCAAAATTAATTTTTATATATCGATGGGCAAAAACTATTAATAGCCCCTAACAACTAATAACAATTGCAACGACTGTTACAATCGGAAAGCTGTAGGAAAATTTAAATAGAAAGCGGAAACTTAATTATAAAAGTTGTTCCGTGGTTTTTAGAAAATTCATTTTTTTCGGTACTTTCAATACTGACTGTTCCACCCATTGAGGTGAGGAATTCATGTGCAATCGGCATCCCATATCCTGTGCCACGCTCACCCTTGGTTCCAAGTCTTGATGTTTTGCTATTCATTACAAATATATTTTCAATAATTTCTGATGGAATTCCAATTCCATAGTCAATTATTTTGATAACTGCTTGGTTATTCTCAGAGAAAGCCTCTAGCTTGATAGTTGCACTATCTGGGGAGAACTTAATGGCATTGCTTAAAAAATTTTGTAATATTTGAAATTGCAAGATTGTCTTATTTGCTTTTATAAGCAGGTCATGTTGAATGCTCGTTTCCAATGTTATGTTTTTTTCTGCTAGTCGTGGTTGCATCTCACCTATGGACTCTTTTAAAGTCTCATGGAGGTTCAGCTCTTTTTTCTTAATGTTATATTTACCATCTTTAAATACCTTAAGGGATCTAATCTGCTTAATCATCTCGGATAGGTTACTAATATTTTTATTAATTTTTTGAATATACTCACTGTCTGTATCATCCCTATATTTAAGTTTTTTTGTAGCCATTTCGATAATAGAGAGAGGAGTTGAGAAGTCGTGAATAATAATTTTTAGAAGGTTATCAATTTTATCTTTTTGCTCTTTTTGAGTTAGAAAGTTTTTGTACTCATTGTTAATATAGTAGATAAAAATAGTAAAAAAGAAAAAAGTAAAGATAAGCAGATTTCTTAAAAGCTCTTTTTTGTAGTCATATTCAAATTGAAAGGCGTACTGGATATTATTTTGATCGCAGTAGTAAAAAATAAAAATAACTCCGAACACCATAAATATAGACAAGAGTGCACCTACTCGGTCTAGCAGGACTGTTGCTAATATGGGAGTTGCTACAACCCAAAATACACCTGGTGCGTTGAGCCCTCCAGCGGTAAATATAAGAAAGTAAACCCCTGAGATTGTAGAGAGGAATACGGTGAAGGCAAAAATATTATAACTTTTGGTCAGTTTGTAGACGAAGGGGGAGGACAGAAAGAGTAGCCCTAGTGGCACTAATACATAGTTTACCTTTGGAGCATTATAGATAAAATTATAGAGGTAGATGAAGTATAAAAAAATGGTCAAAATAATAGGATAAGAGAAATAGAGGTATCTCTCTTGTTATTTTATTTGGATATTTCTATCTTTTCTCACAAAAATATTATGCACTAACGTAGAGAGTGATTCTAGTGTCTGTGATGGAAATTTAATTATCATGCTTGGTAGTATAAGTGCTTTTTGACTAAAGTTAAGACAAAAGTAGTAGAATAGGTTCATCATTAGATATTTAAACGTGATTTCAGTAATCTCAGCGACTTATTATGATATTATTGGAATACCGTAACCGTTTCCACTAAGTATAGGAATAAGCGGCGTAGATAAGGCATAGAAAGTACCCACTGTTTACAGGAACCCTCTTCAACTACTCACATGCAACGAGAAGATCAACACTTCTGACTATCAACAAAGAGTTAACTACAAATTTTAACGCTTTTCATTTTTTTTCCGTATTTCTACAAACATATTCGGTGTATTTTTCGTAAAACGCTGACTATTTCTTGATGAGATTCAACAAGCACCAAATGCAATAACAGCTCTGAGATACTTTTACGAAAAAATCCCTAACATACATGTTCTTGCAGCAGATCACTGACTGAGTTCTCTCGTAAGAAAGGATCACAGGCTGAAGTTGACTACTGATTAAAAAAGATGATGAAGTTATTGCAGTTGAAGTAAAATATGGAAAGCGCAGAAACTCTAAAAGCTTAAATTTGCTTTTATCTGAAAAGCCAAATATTAAAATGCGATTTATCTGTCGATGGATAATTTATCACGCGGGGACTTCCCCCTTACCTACCTCAGTAACTTAAAATTCACTATATAAATATTGCACCATTACATATGTTATTGATTGTTCTAGATATTACAGCTATATCTCATGATACAAAATTATCAACTGAGGGCGATACAGCTACTCAGAGATTAATAAGTAAAAGGTTTTTATGTCAGGTTTTAAATCATTACCACTTTTAGACTCAATAATTGAGCAAGTTACACTTAAGGGTTATACTGAGCCAACTCCGATTCAAAGGGAATGTATTCCTGCTTTAATTGAAGGCCATGACCTTTTGGGTATTGCTCAAACAGGAACAGGAAAAACTGCAGCCTTCTCATTACCTCTTATCAATAATTTTGGAAAAAATAAAATAGAAATGGAAACGAAGTGCACACGCTCGCTTATTCTCACTCCTACAAGAGAGCTTGCCCTACAAATCATGCAAAACATTGATTACTATTCGTCTGGCCTTGAGCTTAAGACAAAAGTCATTTACGGGGGCGTT
>DAOWEO010000134.1 GCA_030638415.1 Bdellovibrionales bacterium
TCCACTACTTCCTATAAGGGACTTAGTTGTATATCCTTTTATGATTCTTCCACTGTTTGTAGGTAGACAATCTTCAATTCAGGCAATTGACCACGCTTTGAACAATACAGATCGTTTAATTCTACTGGCCAGTCAAAAAGATATTACGGCTGAAATGCCAGAGCCTAGTGAGATATTTGATCTTGGAACTGTTGCAATGATTATGCGCATGAGAAAACTTCCTGATGGAAGAATTAAAATTCTAGTGCAAGGTTTATCTAAGGCGCGAGTAACCAGCTTTGAGCAACAAGATCCATTCTTTGTTGTGAAAGTTGCAAAAGTTGAAGATACTACAATCAACCAAGAAGATGTAAATATAAAAGCACTTATGAGAACAATTCGAGATCAACTTGAAAAAGTTATCAATCTTGGCAAGGTACTCTCTCCCGATATCTTAATGGTATTAGAAGATATTCAAGACCCAGGGCGACTTGCTGACCTTGTCGCATCAAATCTAAGTCTTCACGTGGCAGAAGCTCAAATGATCTTAGAGATTTTTGATCCTGTTGAAAGACTATATAAAATAAATGATATATTAACTCGTGAGTTAGAAATTCTTCATATGCAGCAGCAAATTAAATCTTCTGCAAAAGTTGAGATCTCTAAGAATCAAAAAGAGTTTTACCTACGTGAGCAGATAAGGGCCATTAAAAGTGAACTTGGAGATGAAGAGAGTGAAGATGAAGATGAAATCACAGAATTAAAAAATCAACTTATCGCTTGCAAACTGCCTGAGGATATTGAAAAAAATATCTCTAAGCAGTTAAAGCGGCTAGATAAGATGATGCCAGACTCATCTGAAGCAAATATTATTAGAAATTATTTAGAGCTTATTGCAGAACTACCGTGGAGTAAGTCGTCAGATGAAAATTTTGATTTAAAACTATCCCGAGAGATTCTCGATGAAGATCATTTTGATCTAGATAAAATCAAAGAGAGAGTTCTTGAATACCTTGCAGTAAGGCATCTTAAAAAAGGTAAAGTGAAAGGACCTATTCTCTGTTTTGCAGGACCTCCAGGAGTAGGAAAAACATCGCTTGGAAAATCTATTGCAAGAGCAACAGGACGTGAATTTGTTCGCCTAAGCCTAGGTGGGGTAAAAGATGAAGCAGAAGTAAGAGGACATCGCCGTACCTATGTAGGAGCAATGCCTGGCCGAATAATTCAAGCCCTAAAGCAAGCTGGAACCAATAATCCACTTATTATGCTAGACGAAATAGATAAAATGGGTGGAGATCATAAAGGTGATCCATCAGCAGCATTGCTTGAAGTTCTAGATCCTGAGCAAAACAGTAGCTTTAGTGATCACTACTTAAATGTTCCATTTGATCTTTCAAATGTCATGTTTATTGCAACAGCTAACGTACTACAAGATATCCCTTCTCCACTACGTGATCGAATGGAAATTATTAACCTTTCTGGCTATACACAGGAAGAGAAAGTACAAATATCAAAGCGCTACCTTATCCCTAAGCAGATGGATGAAAATGGAATTACCCATGAACACGTCGAGTTTGCAGAAGAGGGCATTAAAAAAGTTATCTCTAACTTTACAGCAGAAGCCGGACTAAGAAATCTAGAGAGACAAATTGGATCTCTATGTAGAAAAGTTGCAATGAAAATTGCTCAAGGTGAAGCAAGTAAAACTCATATTGTACCTAAGGTTGTTGAAAAATTCTTAGGACCTCCAATCTACTCCCATGAAGAGATGAAGGAGTTTGATGAGGTTGGAGTTGCAACAGGATTAGCCTGGACATCAGCCGGCGGAGAAGTTCTATACGTTGAAGCAACTAAAATGAAAGGTCGTGGAGTTACGCTTACCGGTAAACTTGGCGACGTTATGAAGGAGTCTGCAACTACGGCAATAGGACATATCAGATCACAAGCCAAAAAAATGAAACTCGATGAGGATTTCTTTGAAAATCATGAAATCCATATTCATCTACCAGCAGGTGCCATTCCAAAAGATGGTCCAAGTGCAGGAATAACATTGGCAACAACTGTAATTTCACTACTAACAGACCTGCCCATTAAAAATGACATTGCCATGACTGGAGAGATCACTCTAACTGGAAAGGTTCTTCCAGTAGGTGGAATAAAAGAGAAGGCGCTTGCAGCAGTCCGTATTGGAATTAAGACAATCATTATTCCATGGAAAAATAAAAGTGACCTTCTAGAAATTCCAGAAACATTCCGCAAGAAAGTAAAATTCATTCCGGTTAAAAACCTAGATGAAGTACTAAGTATTGCCATAATTGGCTGGGATAACCATCTAAAACAGCAAGAAGTTCAAGAAGTTCCCGTGCTGCCAGCAGCATAATTTAAAAAGCCGCTTTATAAGCGGCTTTTTTTTGCTCAATAACAAGAAGACCTTTCACTTTTTACTCTTTTCTTATAAAATCAGATAAAACATAACATGGAGCTTAACAGTGGATAATTCAAAAAAAGAAAAACAATTGCTAATTGCAGTTATTGATGACAACGAACTATCTAGGCGATCCATCGTAGAAATACTTGAAAATGAAGACTATGCCATTGCGGGAAGTGGGAGTAATGCGCAAGAAGCGATGCAAATTCTTCTAAACAAAAAGCCTCAGATCATGCTCATAGATGTTGTTATGCCTGACATTAGTGGAATAGAACTCGCACAACGTGTGACCGAAAAGCAGCTTGATACAAATATTATAATGATGTCCTCACTCAACAGTCAAAATATTGTAATTGAGTCAATATCTAATGGTGCTGTTGATTTTCTAACAAAACCATTTAAAAAAGAGACACTTATTGATTCTATTGAAAAAATTAGAAGTAACATTGAGAAGTATTCATGATTTTTACTTTGAAGCTTACGGCATATTTTGTAATCTCTTTCTCTATTTTATGTCTGCCCATAAATAAAGAACCTCTTTTTAATACTCTCTACCACTACTTTGGAAAAAGTGTTTTGAGTACTATGGATAATGTAGTTGCGAGTGGTAAGAGAAATATTTTACCTAAAATTGTTAGTATTATTAAAAGTGAGCCATCAATGAATACTACGCCCCTGCCTGACAAATATTCAGATCCATTTATTTTTTCCAACAATCACTATACTGCTGAAGAAAAAAATTTAATGCGAAAAGTTTTGGATAGAAGGTAAAAAGCCAGATTATATTTAATCTGGCTTAGTTAAAAATTGTATACTGATAATTTACATATTAAGTGACGATCTCTTACCTTTTTTCTGACCTCGTGGGGTCGAATCATCTTTATTTAAATCAACTGCATCAGAGCGATCCATCTCACACTTTGTATAAATACATCTTGAATCTTGCTCACCTAATTCAGCTGCTGTTAATGTAAACATAAATCCACTAATCAAAATAAATGCTAATAACTTTTTCATATATCCTCCAAATTTATTTAATAATTTATTGTACTAAAATCTGAGATTTTAAATCATTCTCTCTCGTTAACTCAGTAGACTTGTTTAGTGCCTCTGAATCACTCTTACTAAGATCTGCTTTATTGGCGATACATAATGTATCTCTTTGTCCAAGATCAACACCATAGACACTTACTGACCAAAAACTCACTCCTAAAATTAATATTAATAATGTTTTCATATCTCTCCTCCCTTTATGTAGACACTTTTAATATTGCACAGAGAGTGCCAAGGGCGGGTATATGATTTCGGTATGTTAGAAGTGTTATTTTACTTAGATAGTGTATACTTTTCGATAAGTGTCTAAATTTTAGACAAAAAAAAGCCATATCTTAGATATGGCTTTTTTTATATAAATTAATTATTTTTTACTGAAGACTTATAGGTTTACCATTAGAATCTAGCTTAACCTCTTCAACAACAGCATCATCTTCTATCGTTTGTGTATTAATTTGAACACAATCTGTTCCTTGTTCACCTATAACGGATGAAGGCGCAGCAGCCTCTTCAGCCTCTTCAGCAAAAATAGAAAGAGATCCCATAAACAACCCTAGTACTATTAACAATTTCATCATATTTTTCATGTTCGACCCCCTAGATCTATTTTAGTATATCACAATCACAATTATAAGTTAAGATTAACCCCTGCAGGCTTAACAATACTCAGAAGTGATTGAAATGCTTGAGTTACCTGCAAGGCCATGCGGTGCCCAGCTTTAGACTCAACTTTTTTAATTTCACCATAATTATCATAGGCAACATTGATTTTACCCACTTTTTCCATAGCAATTTCAACAGGTTTCCCTAATGAATTGTATTTAAAAGTTAAAGTTTTCTTTTTCTTGGTCTTTTTATCATGATTCACCATTTTAGAAATTCTGCCTTTACGATCATAAATAAGTAAAACAGTCTTTCCTACACTATTTTTAGCCCGGTAAAGACTACCACCTTTATAAGTAAAGTTAGTCCATCCTTTATTGTTCTCCACACGTGTAATTTTATTTAGTTTGGCGTGATATTTCAATTTAACAAACTCTCCACGAGAAGTTCTCTTTTCAACAAGTAAACCCTTCTTGTTATACTTAAAACTTGTTGTGAATTTTCCTCGAGTAATCTTTAGAGGTAGAGAATTTTTCTCACTATAAATAGTCTCTGTTTTCATCCCCCCAACAACTGTTAAAATTCGATAGGTAAATTCAGAACCGTCTTCACGTGCCTTCATTTCATATTCATAACGATTAGTAATCATCTTCCCAGTAACTGATTTTTTTGTAACTAATGTCCAAAAATGTAAATCTGGTTTTTTTTCATTAGACTCATACTTGTATTTTGTAGCATCTCCATTTCGAGTAACAACGGAGGTAACAAAATGCGTATAGCGATGATATGCTATCTCCATCTTACTCTTATCTTTATAACCAATAGATGTCATATTGTGGTTACCATCATATCCATACTTAAATACATTGTTACCAACATCTGTTGATTCAATAAGGTTACCTGAATCAAATTTGTACTTTGCTGTCTTTTTATCTACCGACCACACCTCTTTAATTAGTCCATTTGGATACCAAGAGAAATGCAGCTGCTTCGCCTGTGAGTCTTTTAGAGATTTTAGTACTCCAGCTTTACTATAATTAAATTTTATCTTGTAACCATGCTTATCTTTCACAACAAGCATCTTACCTTTTTTATCATATATCTCTTGCTTACCATCATTGAATTTACGAATAAATCCCTTAGATGTTACCTCTATTGTTTGAATTCCTCTTGTTGTAGAATAGAGCATACTACCTTTTGCAAGTTTTGCTTTTACTCCAAACTTCTTAGCATAAGCCTGTCTCAACTCTGCATTCTTAGTTAGTTTTTTAATTAAAATAGAAGCCTCTTTTCCCTGGATTGCTCCAGTTTTTTGCATTGCCTTTACGACACGTTTTGCAGCACTTCCTGGATCTACCTTTCCTTTCGGAACGAAACGAGTTAAAGCACCTGAGCCATTTTCATATACAACAATACTACCATCTGCAGAGACCTGAAGATAAGTTTCAAATAAACTTCCCCAGCCATATCCAAACCAACCACTATAAGTAGTCTTTGAGTTATATGTTCGTGTGATCTCCAAATCATGACCACCACCAGGAACAACTATATCAGTATAGGTAATATAGAAATTTCCATTCTTTAAATTAACTCCTCCAAACGCAAGTAGAGGAAAAAGTAAAAATAGCAGCCAAAGCTTTATCATTTTCATTATCAACATCCTTTTAATAGATTATCTATTATTCATTTTCGGTTTACACATTTTAATCTTTAACTATTATAGTTTAATTTTCACAATTTTCAATATAACAAATCCCCCCGCCAGATCAAACATTAGAGCAATAACTAACATAAGTAGTCCGATAGGCGTCGTAAAAAGTGGCACCATTGATTTGGGGTCAGAAAGTGCATAAATTCCACCAATAAAATATGGCATTGCAAATACAGTTGCCCCTTGAATCATCCCCTGAGCAATATATGTATCAATTTTTTGCTGTAACCGCACTCTCTCACGTATAACGTCTACAATAGTGTCGAATACTTCAGCTAAATTACCACCCGTCTCTTTTAAAATATTCACACTTGTTACAAACATCTCATTATCTTGCAATGGAATACGGATGCTCAGGTTTTCTAGACACTCTTCTAGTGGAACCCCAACCCTATTTTGCTGTAAAATAATATTAAATTCTTGAGACATTGGATCAGGCATTTCATCAACGACCATGCCAATCGCTTGATTCATAGATAATCCCGCTCTAATCCCATTTGCTAATAAAGTCATTGAATCAACCATTTGTAGTTGATATGACTTAATTCTTTTTTCCACTAAATAATTTATTACTGGCTTTGGAATTTTCCAACCAAGAATTGATAGTAATATGGCAAATGTAATTCCAGTAGCCCATTTACCTAACATTATAAATATACCGAGAACAATAATACTGTTACCAAAAGATAAAAATAATAACATATAGGTGATATAATCTGGTTTTACTTCAATAAAAAGAAATTCTAATTTTTCTAAAATATAAGTTCTAGTTCCAAGAGTTTGACGCTCAATCCAATCAAAAATTGGCACACTATATTGGTAGGCAAACCAAAAGAACATAAATCCAACTAATCCCATTAGTGAATATATATTTAAAAGAGAGACAAACACTTCCATAAAACTTTACCTATTCATTTGCAAATAATCCACGTGGGACGTTATAACCTTTCTTCTCAAGGGTTTCGATAAACTTAGGAATAAATCCCGTTGCCTGAAACTTTCCTCTAATCTTACCTGATTTATCAATTCCTTCTTGCTTAAACACAAAGATATCTTGCATAGTAACAACATCACCTTGCATGCCACCAACCTCAGTAATGTGGGTAATCTTTCTAGACCCATCATCAAGACGAGATTGTTGAACAATTAAATGTACTGAATTTGCAATCATCTCTTTAATTGCACGTGCAGTAATACCAGCACCTGCGTACTGTACGAGTGTTTCAAGCCTTCCAATACACTCTCTAGGATTATTTGAGTGAACCGTTGTCAGGGAACCATCATGTCCTGTACCCATTGCTTGCAACATGTCCAACGTTTCACCACCACGGCACTCGCCAACGATAATACGATCAGGTCTCATTCTCAGAGTCTGCTTTACTAAACAACGAATATCAACGGCACCTTCTCCTTCTAATGAAGGTGGCTTTGTTTCTAGTTTAACAACATGGTCCTGCGGAAGGTCTAATTCAGCAGAGTCCTCACAGGTAATAATTCTCTCATTAGCTGGAATAAAAGATCCCAAAATATTAATTAGTGTAGTCTTTCCAGATCCAGTACCACCACTCACAACAATATTTTTTGGAGCCTCAATGGCGATTCGTAAAAAATCTGCCATTTGCTGGGTACAAGTACCAAATGCAATCAAGTCTTTATATGTTAAACGCGTCTCCGGAAATTTTCTAATAGTAATGACACTACCATTCAGTGCACATGGTGGAATGATTGCATGAACACGAGAACCATCGGGTAGCCGAGCATCCACGTACGGTGTTTTTTCATCGATACGACGTCCCAAGGGAGCCACAATTCTTTCGACAACGTTTAACACCTGCCTTTCACTAGTAAATACAATCTCCGATTTTCGCACCTTTCCACTTTGCTCGTAGAAAATATCAAATGGCCCATTGACCATAATTTCTGCAACCGTTTTATCGGCAAGTAGATCTTCTAAAGGTCCTAATCCTAAAGCCTCATCAAGGATCTCTTTAACCAAGCGATTCATATCTTCACGCCCAGATAAAACACCCTTGGTTTCCTCTTTATGAATAATTTCTACAACCAATTTCTTTGTTTTTTCACGTAAAATTATTTGTGCCTTGGGATCTCCATTATCATCATTTTTAAGATCCATCTCCTCAACGAGACTCTTATGAATACGCACTTTCAAATCTACCCAGCGACTTCTAGACTTTTTATTTTCTGCATTCGTCGCTTTACCTGTAGCAACAGCGGACGGTTTATTAAGGCGTTCTAATGAACGAAGTACATTTTTTTGAACAAGTTTTCTAACACACTCAATAGTTCCTTTGGCAAAGGCACTATTTTTTGCAAAGGTCATAATAGGTTTAGAACTATTCAATGCTGCCACGCAAGTTTGATCATCTTTTGGAATAGCAGTAAATACACCTTTACCAATTTGTTTCCCAACCACATCAGGACTAACTGGATGGCCTTTTTGAAACTGGTTCATGACAACCTGAAGCATCTCTTTAGGAAACATCATGGTTACAAGTTCAGAAAACAATCTCTTGGTCTGATTTACAGCAAGAATGTCTGGTGTAACAACAATAAAAATCAAGGTTGATACCTCAAGTGCTTTTAAACATAAGTCTGTCAATTCACTACCACCATCGATAATAGTAACAGGAAAAATATTTGGAACAGCTTTAAGTAATTTCCCTAAGCTGTCAGCATTTATCAGGCTAGATGTACCAGGATTATTAGGCATTCCAATATATGAAACCTTCATCGGATGGTTACTCAAAAATTGAGCAATAGTTCTAGGGTCAATTGCTCCCGAAAACTCTGCAACATCCTTTAGTGTTTTTTTGGGCTTAAAACCAGTAATAATATTTTGATCACCGCTAGCTTTGAGATCAAAATCAAGTAGAAGAGTTTTACACCTAACTTCTTGAGCATAAGCGAAGGCAAGATTTGCAGCAAATTGTGATTTACCAACTCCACCTTTCCCTCCAATGATCGTTATAATATAGCCTGCCATAACTAGCGCCCCCTCCTTCTGAACTTTCTTTTAACCTCTGATGTCCCTGTTGAAGCAGACTCCACAATTTCTGGAGTGATAAAGACAACAAACTGACTTTTACTAGCAAGGTATGACTTTGATCTTAAAAATGAAAATATTGTAGATGCATCTGGATCTTGTTCAGTATTAATTTCTGTTTTACCAAATGGAGGATCTCTATCATAAGCCGTCGAAGATTTATTGATGACGACCCCTCCGATAACAGCAGAGTTTTTAGACTTAACTACAATGGTTGTTGAAATAGTATTTTTTAATGTTTCAGGAGGTTGTCCAATATTAGAGCTGACATCAACACCCAATTTTAATTGTATATTCTCATCTTTCATAACGGTAGGAGTAACAGTTATACTAAATCCAGCCTCAGCATTACCCTCTTTGGTAAATTCCCCTGTTCCTGAAGTATATCGTCTTGTTGCTCCTTTTGAAATTTTCGCCTGCACTTTATTTTGCACAAGGACGATCCCTTGCTGCACAACTCTTGCATGTCCTGCATTCTTCGCTGATGCAAGCTTTGGAAATAAGCTTGAAATAACCCCCGATAAGGTTCCTGATCCTTTGGTCGTAATACCATTACTTGTCGTTTTACCAAATTCTATTTGACCACCTGTAGAAAGAGTAGGACTCCACTTAAAACCGAATGCTCGCAAATAATCCTTAGTTAATTCAACAAACTGTGCTGTAATTTTAATTAATTTAGGTACTGGTTGCGGTGGTTTTTTTTCGCTTATAGAGATAAAATCTTGAATCCAAGATCTACCTTTAATTTGAGAAACACTATCAGTACGTCGTGCCAGACTTTCAATCTGATCAGGGAGATAGGCATTGGCGATCTGAAATGCCCGCTCTTTTTCACCTTTAGAGTTAACGACTCCTTCTAACCAAAAGAGGCGATTTACCACACGTACTTGTACTTGCTTCATATTATTTTTATGAATTTCATCTTCAATTTTTTTTGCAATTACTTGTTGTGTATGCGGAGAGAGTTCAACTAAGCGTACTACACCATCGTCAAATTCTGCGAGCACTACAACAATTTTACCAATATCACTTGGAACAACAATTTGCCCACCGACAAATACTTTGCCACCCTTTATACCGATTTTAATGCCTTCAATATCACCAAGGTAATCATTAAGCTTTTGTAGTAGCTTTGACTGATCTGTTGCCGTAACGTTAAAGAGAATCTTTACTTTTGAATTACCACCAACATCCATGATCTCCACTGAGTTTTGTCCCGGTTTCATTCCATTAAACACAATTCTCTTTTTTTCTGGAATGACAATGAAGGTTACCAATGCAGGAACTCCCACAAGAACCTGAGTACTGGGCACAAAATCTAGTTGTTCGGTATAAGAAATACCTATAATAAGATCAATATTTTTCTTAACTGGCTGCTCCTGTCCAAAGACAGTACTACAAACCATAAATAATAAAATTATGTATCTCTTCACTAATTATCTCTTATTTTTTTGTGCATCAAAATATTTCCTAGCTTCTCCCTTGTCTTTTCCTATAACATCAAAGATACCTGTAGCAGGTGGATCAGGGCGTTTTTTATCATTATTATTTCTTAGGGTCAGAAAAGGGCGAGTATTTAAATTTGCAATTAAAAAAATCATTTTTTGTGCCTGATAAGGTTCAAGCTCTAATGTAACTGTATTATACTTTTCATAAGTTGAAAGATTCATCTTTCTAATTACTCGTGGTGTCTTAATTCCAATCAAAGGAATGGAGTTAGTAATTCTTCTACCTGTCGATAAAACCAGAACATCTTGTAAAACCGTTTGAACTTTTTTTAAAGGAAGAAAACCAGAAGCGTAATTGATAGCTGCAACAACATCAACCCGATCACCAGGCTTAATCAATTTTCCTACCGCCTGCTCTTCTGTAACCGTCAATGAGAAGGCTCTTTTTCCAATACTAACCTGTCTGGCAAGTCCGGTTTTCGCGCCAGGATAGGTAACCCGAGGTTTTGTTATCTGCTCACCTTTTAAAATTGGAACCGTTGCAACAGTATTTTCAACCTCTTTCATATTTTTAAAATGTCCTGGCATTAAGAAATTTTGAGGAACTGATATAACAGTTACCTTTGAATCATCAATTAACTCCAGTTCCTGAATATCAGCTTTTGCAATAACAACAGAGCTATCCGTACCATATTGCCTTTTCATGGAACTTTCCTGACTATCTACATAGGTATAAACCATATACATGGCCAATCCTGCAATAATTAGAGCAAGAGTAAACGCCCGAGTATTCATAAGACTCCTTTTTTCAAGTACTTAATTTAATTTTAATAGATTTTGAATATTGTGCTATAGGGCAGTTTTTTACCACTATATTTATTACTGTAAGACACATCCACCAGCACTTGCACCATGAGTAATTTCAATTGCAGGCTCAGCTTGCTTTAAATTGTAGGTGGTTGCGCAAAGGCCATACATTGTCTTAACTTTGATAAAAGTAGAAGGGTCACCACCGACTATTTTATCGTCACACGCCTCTCCCATCGGAATCTCTCCTATAAAGGTAGCAATCTTAAAACATGGAGCGAAAGCAATATCACTCTTGCTTTGTTCCTTCCACCCCATAGAAGCAATACCAGCACTTTGGATCGCATTATTTTTCAGCTCATCAAGCAGACCTGGAGCAGGAAGCATTGAATTATTATTTACAGTCATAAAAAAGTAGTTTCGGGTGGATTTTACCTGGTTAATTGATCCACTAATAGCTCCAGCGATAGTTACCATAACTGCAATTAGGACCAAAATAAAAGGAATAAAAAGGACAAACTCAAATATTGCCTGACCTTTTTCATTTTGTAACTTAGCAACCATTATCAAAGTATGTAGTAAACATCCCACACCTCCCACCATCAGCGGCTGGATTCATTTTTTTACAAATCTGCGTTAAACACTCTTGTTTACCAGGCTCTTTTCCTAAAAAAGATTCTGAACGCATAGACATTAGGTCGTCTCCACCAATAAATTTTAAAATAGAAAAACGTTGTTGGAAATCAAAGTAGCATCCAACAAATAA
>DAOWEO010000019.1 GCA_030638415.1 Bdellovibrionales bacterium
CGAATCTGGTTTGCCGCTCCATTTTTTTCTTTTTATTTCAACGACATAGACTTAATCCACTTGACCCATGGGACAGATCTGGGACACTTTTAATTTCACCCTCTATCTCCATGTTCATGTACTGCAGTGAACTCTGTAAATCCCAAATCCCCGACTAATTTTTTTTCTCAGCAGCAAAATCTCATTTTGAGATTTTTGGCCCACAGTGGTCGGATAGCTGCGTCCAATTTCAGTCTAATTTCAAAAATCTACAAAAAAATCACTCCTACTTTGTCGTCTGCCTTGATCTGTCACCAGATTAGTTATTCGGCTCATCATTTTTCATAAACTTGTCCATTAGCTATGTTCATAGCACTTTTTTTTTCTCCATTTGATCGCTCACTATTTTTTCTCAAGAGGAGCAATCCACCTCTCAAAGACACTTTGTAGCTAGTGTCAGCTTGCGGCACGTAGCTCAGCTAGGTTTCAATATTTGGTTTTTAAAGAGCTCGCTCAAGGTGTTATATCGAATGTACCTTTGCTTAACTTTCGTTAAATTTTTCATAATTTTTTCATAGACCTCCCAGTTATGGCGACTCAGTCGCAGTTTGACTTTGCGAGCACTACAGGCAACTTTGCCTGCAATATGTATTAACTTTTTTCTGATTGTTTTTGCATAATATCCACTCTGTTGTATTTTTTTGAGTTTTCCATCCTTCCCTCTTCTGCTAACTGTTTTTTGCTCCATCATAAAGCTCAAGGCTCTCATTAAGTTGTGTGCAATCGAACCTGCAAGTCCGAACACTTGATTGGAACGCAGTCTCTGGCATGGAAAATTTAGAAAGTCATATCCATACTTCTGCTCTTTTATAAAGTTTTCTGCTGTCGCGCGACCTCGATAAAAGTCGATCACTCCTTCGTCACTTAGATCAAACTGACTAACATTAGTGATAATCGAATAGTAGACGTATCCATCTTCAATAAGATCTTCTAACAAATCTAACTGTATATTTTGCTTAGGTGCTCTAATAAAAACGACTCGCAAGTTTCCTAGGTTTTTCAATGGATAAATGCCCATTCCAACTTCACATTCCTTAGAGTCAAAGAACTGTAGTTTTGTTTTTTTCCACTTAAGTAAGTTTCTATTTTTCTTTCTAACATAGCGACCAATATTGCCTTTAAGAGCAATAGCATAATTAACATTCTTATTTTTCAAAGTCTCAAAAACAACGTTTTTACCGTAAGCACTATCTGCTCGAAACCAGCGAGCAGCACCACTCGGAATCTTACTAAAGATTTTATCTATCCAATATTCTGAATCATTTGCTGAAAAAGTATTACCAGGGCGAAGATCAAACAGATAAGAAAATCCATACTGGTCATAAGCGTTTTGAGAATCAAGACACCACATGTTTTTATAATTCCAAGCAAGTCCTTCCATCTTTTTTGAATAGTGTTCATGGGGAGTTGAGTCCATTGCAATTACAAACTTTTGATCATCAGGATACAAGGAAAATCGAAGCTCTATTACTGACTCTAAAAGTTTATCCTGCAGCCTTTCAACATTACGTTTATCAAATGATCTTAAAAAATCTCCCATGCTCGTTGATGATGTTTGCCCTCCAATCGCTTCTTGAAATAACTGATCGTCCCTAAGATCGTCAATATCACTTAGAGAATCATTTCCAAGAGCAAAAGAAAAAACTAAAGCCTTCAGTTTATCAATCTGCAAGATCCCACGCTGCTTTTTCTTTTTTGGTAGTAACTGTCTGAATTTCCGATCAAGCCTTAGAGACTTCCACAGCTCCTCCAATAAAAAAATACCCGAATTAGAAGAAAAGACTTCACAAGTTGATTCAATCACAATATTTTTAGACATCTAAGGTCCTTTGGTTTGTTTGTTTTTTGTTTTTCGCGAAGTAAATATAAACAAAGCAAAGGACTTTTTCATTACGCAGGGCCGTAAAAATAACAGTAGTTTTTTATATGTTTGGGTGAATTAGCAAAATCGACTGATTGGTGTTGCTAGTCGAGGTTGGCAAGAATTATTCTTTAGATAGTCGTGAAGTTAGGTAAGAAATCACCTTTTAACCATATTGAAATGTCGAAAATCTTTTTCACCTTGCCCAGGAGTGGGGAAAAATTGTGAAAGCTGGTAAAATTTTATGTGTGAATTGCTTGTAGAGGTAGGAAAGGACTGTAGATCTCTTGCTTAAAATGAGGTTGGGGCTATGTTTCTAACAATCTCTTCAGTGTCATAGTCATATAAGAAGGTAAACTTACCTTCAATTAAACGCTGAATATATTCCATTTTTAAATTGAGTGGTCTTGTTGTTAATTTGGCAAAGAGGTCAATCGATTCTTGAGTTGTTGGGAAATTTAATGAGTAGCTAATATTAATACCATTATCACTACTACTTACAGACTGAAGTGTATAAAAGAGAAAGCTTTCAGCAAAGTCTTCTTTTGTATTGGTAGATGCGTAAGGGGTAACATAAGCATTTTTAAAAAAGAAATCTTTAAAAAATCCTGTTGCGCGGTCAATAGGAATTGCTTCCATTTGTGGTGTACATTGATAGTAGCAGAGTTGCCCAGAGTTAGTAAAATCAAACTCTGGAAGACGAGTGTAGGAGCCCCAACTTAATGATGACCATATAGAACTCATCTCAGGAGTACAGATTGCAATATACTGATTATTTTCATCTATGCACATGGAGTAATTTAATTGGGTAATATCATTCTCACTATCAATAAAATGTCCAAACTCATGAATTATAACTCCATAAAGTTCAATATTTGATTTTAAATTTGAAGAAATTTCATAAATAGGAAAATTATTAGGTAGCTTGTCTTCAAAATGTCTTCCAAAGTTTAACTGCTCCTTTTTAGACATCTGTAGTCCCGTATTTTCAGAGCGAGTAAAAGCACGTATTGCATTTAGATATAGCACATGTCCTGTTTTTTTTATTACAGCACTCTCATCTGTTTCACTGATAATATCGAAATAACCTGCTGCCATACCAAAAGGAGAGAATTCTTTTTCAATATATATTTTCTTTACCTCACAAAACATTGGTCGCAACCAAATGGGTAACTCATTGTGTATTAAAATTAACTCATTAACATAAAAAGTATTATCTTCGACGC
>DAOWEO010000146.1 GCA_030638415.1 Bdellovibrionales bacterium
ACAACCGTCTTAACAAGATGGTGTGAAAATTCCCTAGATTGAATACTAAATAAAGTGGTTATCTTTTAAACCGGGCAGCCTGATTATAGACCAGTTTATTTTAGATCTGTTCTGAAAATAACCAGTTGGCTCTATTATATATGGCATATGGATTGCTCTATAAGCAGTATGAACCCAGATTGTCCAAATTCCAATTGTGCCTCTTTTAGTAAAAATGTTGATACAAGAAAAGATGGCTTTTACTCAAGAGCAGATGATTGTCGAATCATTCAGCGATATTACTGCAAAAAATGTAGTAAGCGCTTTTCAACAAGTACTCATACCTTAGAGTATAATCAAAAAAAAAGACGAGTAAATATTCCTCTTCTTAAGCTTCTGTGCTCGAAGGTTAGTATTAGACGTTCTGCGCTCATTTTAGGTATCAATAAAAATACAGTACTTGCAAAAACAATTTATCTAGCTAAAAAGGCAAATATAGAAAATTCTATTTTTCTCAAGAAGCTTAAAGTTCCTATTTTCCATATACAATTTGACGATCTAATAACAAAAGAGCAAACAAAGATGAAGCCTTTATCAATCACTATTGCTGTTGATGTTCAGAGTCGAGCAATTCTTGCAATGAAAGTTTCACAGATCGGAGCCTTTGGGCATCTCGCAAAAAAAGCAGTAACAAAGTATGGTAAACGTAAAAATAATCATTTTAAAACATCTAATGATATGCTTGCAGGACTTACGTCTATCATTGAAAAAAATGTATTAATCGAAACAGATGAGCATAAAAGATATCCTACTATCGTTAAAGCCAATTTTCCAATGGCTACACATAAAACTTATAAAGGTGAGCAAGCCTGTGTTGTGGGACAAGGTGAGCTTAAAAAAAATGGAAATGATCCTCTGTTCGCGATAAATCATACTTGTGCCATGCTCAGAGACAATATTGGACGTCTAGTTAGACGCTCCTGGGGTCTCTCTCAAAAAGCATATATGCTCCAGCATCATCTTGATATTTTCCAATATTTTTATAATAAGATTTATTTAAAGCTTTAATGAGTCGTGTATTGAAAGAAAGAAAAGACTGAAGCAGTATCTAAAAACTCATAAAAAATTTATATTAAAATTAAGTGTCAACAATCATAACATCATTAGATTTGACCACCACCATTTTGGGACGGTTAGAAAAGTAGCAAGCGCTAAAGCACTTGCTACTGTAATCTTTAAGCTTCTTTTTTAGGGAAGTAAATTTTTGTCATTAAATCATAGAAAATAACTGCTGCACCAGCAACGATAAGAAGATCTGGAAGAATTCTAATTTCTTTCCAAAAACTCATGTGGTCAAGGGCATCAGGTAATCTTGCTGCGTAGTAACCAAACTCATGGGCAATACTAGCTTGCTCCATTCCAAGAAACATCGGTCCAACACCAAATCCAATAATACCAATGGTGGTAAGCCAGAATCCTACTCGATTAAGAGTATCACTCCACTTATATCCTTCTGCGAGTGAATTTGCTCTTGTTACCATATAGATAAATGCGATTGCGATGTATCCAAATGCTCCTAGTAGAGCAGCGTGTCCATGAGGAATAATAAGCTGAGTTCCGTGTGAGTAGTAACTAATTGTAGGAGTATTGATAACCATTCCTAGAAATCCTGCTCCGTACCAGTTTAAAAATCCTGAACCAGCAATCCATAAAAATGGAGCACCAAAATAGAATTTTGCACCTTTGCTTTTAATATTTGATTGCTCTTTAAGCGCTTCAATCATAAGAAGTGCTAGCGGTAGTGGCTCAAGTGCAGAAGTGATTCCACCAATTGCAATCCAGTACTCGTCAAGCCCTTGCCACCAGTAGTGGTGACCAACACCCAGAGTTCCACTCATCATAATAAGAAAGAGTTCAAAAAACATAATTTTTTCTGCTGTCTTTCTTCTTACAAGTCCAAGTGCAACTGTTAGAAATGCAATTACACCAGCAGCAAATAGTTCAAATGTAAGCTCTACCCATAAGTGAACAACCCACCAACGATAGTAGTCATCAATAGTAAAGTTTGGAGCAATCTTTGCTAGTGGCATCATCCCTGCAATATAAAGAGTTGCTATACCAAATGCAGACCAGATAATAACTCCAACAAATACATTATTTTCTTTTGCTTTTCTAATAACGGAGTAAACCATCAGGAACCACATCACAAGTCCACCGACAAGTCCGATGTCCCACACCCGTCCAAGGTTTAGAAGTTCACGACCCTCGTTTCCAAGCCAGAACCAAGTTTCGCGTAGCATTCCCATACCACCCATATAGATACCGATAAGACCGCCACCACCAACAATTAGTAGTGCAACCCATAGTACATCAACAAGCCAAGGAAACTTTAGATCTTCTTTCGAAACAAGTGGGGCGATAAGCATACCACCAACAAGCCAGCCAATTGTAACCCAGATAATTGCTAGGTTAACGTGAAGGGCACGCATAATGTTAAATGGAAGAAGTTCTTGAGGAACGATAAAGTCAAGAGCTGGTGCTGAATAGATATGTGCTAAATATCCACCAAGAGCTGCTTGCAATAGAAAAAATAGTGAAACAATTGGAACATATTTCAAAAGTTTTTTCTGTGAAGAGAAAAGCTTTGTAATAACAAGTGGCTCTTCAAGTTCATCATCATCTTCTTTTTTAATAAGATACTCATAAAAAAAGTAAAGAACTACGATAGTGGCGGCCCAGAGGATTAAAAATTCCCAAAGAGAAACTGCGTGAGCAATCCACTGAACATCTTGATCAATCATTGGTTCAGACGGCCAGTTGTTTGACCATGTGCGATCAGTTCCAGGACGCAGTGAAGATGCCACTAGTTGTGACCAGTCAAAAAACGCGGCAATTTTAATTGCTTCGGCTTCTGTGATAATACCACCACGCCAAGCTCTATCTCTATCACCATTTACAAGAAAGTCAGTAATGTATTTTACATTTGATTTGTAAGCAGCAGCAGAAGCATTTGTATAAACAGTCTTTTCTTCTTTAAGAGTTGTGTTATCTTTCATATCGATAATAGTCAGTGCTTTAACTGCAGCAAGCTCAACTTTATCTAGATCAGCAGAGTTCTTTCCAAACTTTTGCTGAGCATAAAAGTCATAAAGAAATACAGCACGTTTGTGCATAAATTCGGTAGAATAATCAGGTCCTAGGTAAGCTCCCATACCAAGCAGAGAACCGTGATCCATAAGATCAAATTGTTGGAAGTTTGCCTTACCTTCAACAATGTCATCGTAGGTGTAGAGAACTTCTCCACTTTGCGACACAACCTGTTGGGGAAGTGGGGGTACTTCTTTTGCTAAATTGGCCGTGAAGTAAATGAGTATTGAAACCATAAAGATTCCAATGGCCCAAAAAGATGCATAAAGCCCCTTTCTGCTCAAAAATTTGTCTAATAACGTCACTTGATCTCCTTTGCGAAGTCGAATCGTTTATAAAAGTAGTATGCTTGGAAAACTACCACTGGTAGGTAGAACTTTCAAGGTATTTAAAGCTTGGTAATATCAATTTTTGCTAGCTCGTCTAGGTTCAAAGAGTTGGTCATATTAATAATTGTCTCTTTAATGGGTACCCATTTGTTATGCATTGCACATGGGTCTTGATCGGAGCATTTAGAGTGTCCTAAAACGCAGCTATCGAGCTTTTTAAAGTCATTAGTCGCTAAAATTATATGCTTAAGAAAAATCTCTTCACCAGCTCTGGCAAGGTAGTATCCACCACTGCGGCCCATTTTTGTTTTTATCAAATCTGCCTTAGAAAGAGTTGTCATAAGCTTAGTAATATACTTGTAGGGGAGGTCTAGCTCTGTATAGAGCTTTGTTGCTGAGAAAAACATTTCATCTTTTATTTGCATATAGGTTAGAATTCTCACAGCATATTCTGTTGTTTTACTAAAAAGCATATAGTTCCTAGGAGTTTTGAGGTTTTTTTCTGGCACTCAAAGCAAAACGCCTTGGAGCAGGATAACCTTCAATTGTTTTCTTTGGGTCATCAGGGTCTAAAAAATTTGCTAGTGATTGGTGTGGTGGAGGGCACCAAGGAGTTAAGCGTTGTTCTTCAACTGTAAGCGGTGTGTCTGCAATAATCTCAACATCAATAAATTTTGCTCTCAGGGCCCAGTTTTTAAAGCACTCTACAGTTGGCACAAACCAGACATTATTCATCTTGGCGTAACGATCTTCAGGAAAAAGAGCAAAACTACCACTACCTGGAATTCCAATAGTCTCTAGTATCATCTGGCCACCAGGTTTTAGTGCTTCTCTAATATTGATAAGTTGCTCAATAGGATGGCGGTGGTGATAGATAATGCCCATCGAAAAAATAGTATCAAACATACCTTTAAAGTGGCTTAAGTGCTCTACACCAAATAGCTCAAAGTATAAATTTGGTTGCTTTGCAAAATGTTGCATAAAGTCAAATTGAGCTTGGCAGTGAACGACAGGATCAATACCAATGGCCAGCTTTGGTTGCTGTGGTGCCATTTTAAATAGAAAATATCCATTATTGCAGCCAATATCTAAAACGGTCTTACCCTTAAGATCATCGATATAAGGTAATATTCTTTCCCACTTATGATCAGAGCGCCATTCAGCATCAATCTCAATACCAAACAGGTTAAAGGGACCTTTTCTCCAAGGAATTAACTGTTTGGCTTGTTCCGTGAGTAGGGATTTTTGTTCACTGGTTAGATCATTTAAATTTCCAATTTGTGGTGGATTCTGATCTAAATCACAGTTAGAATTCTCTAAGTGAGTTAAACTGGTGAGCATATCATGGTAATGTTGGTTACAAGGACGCTCTATCCAGAGTTCACGTTCAGCTTTGAGCTTTTCAAGCTCAGGAAGGTTGCAGTGTTTCTGATAAGGTTTTAGGTAATCAAGCATGAAGTTAATTTATAAGAAATGCCTAGAATATGTAAAGGCAAAATTTGAAGGGGTAGCAGATGCAAATTGAAGTAGTAAATCCAACCACTGAACAAGTTATAAAAAAATATTCTCTAGAGAGTGAGGAGTTGGTATTTACCAAGCTAGCCTTAGCTAAAAGCTGCTTTAAGCAATGGAAAAATGTTGAACTACAAAAGCGTATTGAGCTCTTTATTAAGTTAGCTGACCTTCTAGATGAACGGTGTGATGAGTATGCAACTTTAATGGCTCAGGAGATGGGTAAGTCATTTGAAGAGGGTAAGGTTGAAGTTAAAAAATGTGGATGGATGGCGAGAGTTTATGCTGCGAGAAGTGAAGAGTGGTTAAAGCCGGAAGTTGTTCGTGCCAGTGGGAAAGAGAACTACGTTACTTTTGAACCACTTGGTGTGATATTTTCTATTATGCCGTGGAACTTTCCTTTCTGGCAGGTACTTCGCTTTGCAGTTCCAACCATGATGGCAGGGAATGTCTCGATGTTAAAACATTCTAACCAGGTTCCAGGGTGCGCACTGGCCATAGAAAAACTATTTTTAGATGCAGGATTTCCTAAGGGCTCTTTTCAAACCGTTATTATTGACCACAAGATAGGGGAGAAGTTAATGGCATCTGACGATGTTATGGGTATCTCATTTACTGGAAGTACCGAAGTAGGGTGCCGGATTGCTGAAGTTGCTGGAAAAAATCTAAAAAAAGTTGTTTTAGAACTTGGTGGCTCTGATCCATTTATTGTATTTGCTGATGCTGACTTAAAAAGTGCAGCAGAAGGAGCAGCACTAGGACGATTTATGAATTGTGGGCAGAGTTGTATTGCAGCAAAGCGTTTTATTATTGAGCAAAGTGCAATGCAAGAGTTTACAAAATACTTTAAAGAAGCTTTGGCCCAAAAAAGTGTTGGAGATCCAATGAGTTGTGCAGTTGGTCCGATTGTAAATCAAAAGGGACTGGAAGAGATTAGTGAGCAGGTTGCAGATGCTATTAGTAAAGGTGCAGTTGTGGAAGCTGGAGGAAAAAAATTAGAAGGGGCTGGTTTTTTCTATGCTCCAACTATTTTATCAAATGTAACTCCCCAAATGAGAGTAATAAGTGAAGAGGTTTTTGGGCCAGTAGCACCAGTCATTACATTTTCTTCTGAAGAAGAGGCGATGGAGTTAGCTAATGACACTCCTTTTGGTCTGGGTGGTAGTATTTGGACTAAAGATATTGAACGTGGCAAAAGGCTTGCGCGCGATTTAGAATGTGGAAGTGTATTTGTAAATAGTATTGTGAAATCAGACCCACGTATGCCATTTGGTGGAATTAAAAAAAGTGGATTGGGTCGTGAGCTATCACGCTTTGGCTTGATGGAATTTGTAAATGTTAAAGGTAATAATATTTTTGCATAAGTTGTAGTCTTTCTTCAATATCAAATAATATATAGTCTAGGTATTTTACATCAGTAAATGTCCTTGGAAAACGAGTAGTGTAAGAACTCTAATGAGTACTACTATTAAGTAGAAATATATTTGTTAAAATTTATTTAAATTGTCCATCATTAAACTCACTGTCTAGTGACGGTGAATTTATATTTTTATTGTAGCGAGCAGATAACTCTTCTGGGTTAAAGTCATCTTCGTTGACCTCTTGTGATCCCGGTTTCTCACTTTTGGTATTATTTGTATTGGTATCTGTTGCAATGTTTTTCTGTTTTTTACTCTTTGGAGTATCGACTGCAATTGTTTTCTTTTTACTCTCATTTAAAATTATTTGTAGGTCTTTCATACTATCGTGGATCATTTCAATTTCAGTACTAATTGTATTAGATAGGTGAGCTGTTGATTGAGTGACTTTTAAATTTTCTTGAGTTGCCTTACTAATATCATTCATTGCCAGTGTTGTTTGTTCAACCCCTTTTGTTTGCTCATTGGTAGCAGTTGAAATAGAGTTTACACTACTTGCTAGGTCATTGTTAAAATTGTTAATGTCATTAAATACAACGACACATTCTTCACTTATTTTTTGTCCTAGAGTTACTCGTGATTGAATAAGCTCGACTATCTCATTTACTTTTAAGACACTTTCTCCCAGTAGCTTTTCAATGTCGGTAGAAGATTTTCCACTTAGTCTTGCTAAGTTTCCAACTTCTTCTGCTACAACGGCAAATCCTTTTCCATATTCGGCTGCACGTGCTGCTTCAATACTAGCATTAAAGGAAAGCAGTTCTGTTTTGACAACAATGCTATTAATAATTTTAGTCTTTTCTGTAATTTCATTAATCAGATTTACAATTACTGATAGCTCATTATTACTTTTATGGATCTCTTCCATTGCAGTTGATAACTTTTTAACAACATTTTGTCCCTCTTGTACCTTTACCTGCGCATTATTGGCAATAGTGAGAGCATGATTCCCGTTTTCATTAGTTTGACTTACCATCGAGGAGATCTCTTCCATAGCTGCAACAGCCTCTTCTGTAGCAGCAGCTTGATGGGTCGAGGAAGTGGAGAGGGTAGAGCTTGAGTCATCTAAATCTACTACTGAGTGTTGTAGCTTTTGATAGTTGGTATTTAATCTTGTTACAATTTTCTCTAATCCATTTTCAAGTTTAACCTTTTCTTTTGATAGCTTTTCTGCCTGATCGATAAGAACTTTACGTACCCCTTTAATTAGTAGACGAGCACTAAATAGCAGGGCAAAAATAGAAATTACAATTAGGATATAGGCAAGGCGCTGTTGTAGCGTGGCACTCTCTTTTAAGGTGTTATTATTATTAAATACATTCGTGATCATATTTTTTAAAAAAGTATTAGTTACACTGTCCAAAGTGTTATTTATTTTGAGATACTTATCGCGCTCTATTCCGAAGGTTTCCTGCTCTTCACTAATAGAAGCAATTACCATCTTTTCACCAATTACTGACATTTCATTAAATAGTTTTTCTAAATTAGTAATCATAGCAACTTTATTTTTTGGTAAAATTAAGGCAAGTTCTTTTGCCTTAATGTGAACTAATTCAATATCTTTTTTAATTTTATTATAGGTTTTAATTCCGTCAGCAGCACCAGAGATGAAGGTAAAGTATCCATCAGCGACAGTTTTGATTGCTTTAATATTATCATTCAAAGTTGTTAGTCTTGCTGTTATTTTAATACTGTCATTAGCAATCTTAGTCTCCTGACCGACACTATATAGAAGAAGACCTATGATAAGAGCTAAGTTGAAAGAGATACTGATAAGTGTTTTGATAATTAGTTTTTCGATATGAGAGTTATTCATGACGGCCTTTCCTCTTTTGGTTGGACTAATAGTTAATCTTTTTTAACTCTTTAATTGTACAAGTAGTTAAAGATTGTACAATGCGAAAAAAATGCCTATGATAACTTCAAATTGGAGTGACGATGGGATTTGCAAACTTAACTGTTGAAAATTTAGATAGAGTGGCGAAAAAAGAAAAGAAGGCTTATTTAATCAAGTTTACTTCTGCTAGCTGTGGTCCGTGTAAGACGATGGTGCCAATTTTAGAAGCTTTTCATCAAGATAATCCACAAGTTTCAATGTATGAAGTAGATGTTGACAAGTCCTATGATCTATCAGGTCACTTTGGTATTCGCAGTGTTCCTACTACACTTGTGTGCGAAGGAAGAAATATATTATATCAGTTTTCTGGAGTTACTCCTAAGGGGGACTTAGAGTTTGTATTTGAAAATATTGATGATGAGTACTTTAGAGAACATGGAGAGTTTAAAAAATCTGAATCTAAGGATCTTTTTTTATGGATAGGTGTTGGTAGCGCCATATCTTTTCTACTAGGACTATTTTTTTACGTTATTAAATTTTATTAAATTTTTTTAAATTTTTTGCTTGATAACATCATTATCAACAGGATCTATAATATCTGTTAGTCTAATTCCATAGTTTTCATTGATAACTAAAATTTCTCCACGAGCAACTTCCTTGTTGTTAATTAGGACCTCTAGTGGTTCACCTGCTAATTTATCGACTTCAATTACAGAGCCAACCTGTAGTTGCAGTAGATCTTTAATGTTTACATGAGAAGAGCCAAGCAATACCGATATTTGAAGTGGTACATCATATAGCAGCTTGATGTTACTTGCGTCGTCATTATTTCCAGACGAGACTTCAGGATTAGTTATTTCATCTAAAGCATCTTTATTTTGTTCTACTTTGTCTTCATCATTCATAATATTGTTGTTACCATAGTTAATTACAGAGTTGATAGTATATCACTCAAGATACTCTAATTATGACACATAACTTTTTTTTTCTAAAGACAATAAGAGCAAAAAGACAGATTATTTAAGAAAGAGGTAGTGGTAACTCTATAAAATGTTATTTATACTATTATTGGGTTATTTTCTATGGAGGGAAATATGCAAACAGAAAAGAGATCATACTTACGTTTAGAAACTGCGAAGACGATGCAGGTATACACTAGCTTGTGTGCAGCTGCATATACCGTTAAAATTGATAATATAACTCCAAGTGGTGCATTATTAGCATCAAAATACCTTCCTTCCGTAGGCGAGACAATTAGTTTCAACGTATGTGACGATTCATTTAAATATATTTTTAGTGGAAGTGGTACAGTCAAACGTTTAGTAGAAGAAGATATGGATTATAAAGGTGGCTTTGCAGTTGAATTTGATAAGCCGATTAACAAGCAGACTTTTGATAATATTATCCAGTAATAAGGAATAGATTGTGAATTTTTCAAAGACAACGGCGTATTCAATTAGAATTTTAACTTTATTGGCCCAGAACAAAGGGAAGGTTGTCTCAGTCAAAACATTGCATCAGCAACTAGAGTTACCATTTAAATATATAACCAAGTTAATGACGGCTTTATCTAAAAAGGGCTTAGTTAAAGCAATTCGTGGTAGGGAAGGAGGATTTCTTTTGGCGCGAGAGGCAAATGATATTTCTATTTTTAATATTGTTGAAGCAGTTGAAGGAACTAATGAGAAGCAGACCTGTTCACTGTTATTTAATGAGTGCTCTGATGATAAGCCGTGTTCTATCCATTTTTTTATTCATGATTTAAAAAAGCAATTTCGCCAGAGATTAGTTGAGACTAAGCTAGATGAACTGGCATTTCAGGAATTCCCAGAGAACTCTACTCCTGAGTAGTTTTTGAGTATTTCTACCTATTAGTATAATTTTCCTCTTTTTGTTATCTACATATTTTGTCTATACTTAGATTCTAGGTGTTTCGTCTATTACTTAATAGATTTTTGGAGTGGGTATGAACTTAGCATTAGTAATTTTAACAAAAAGAGAAAATGCAATTGCACTGGTTGGTGGAATAACTTTTTTTATTTTTTTATTTTTTTCAGTATCTTTTTTTAGTAATTGGGCATTAGAAATTAGTGGGAAACAGAAGATTGATAATATTTATAAAAGCATCGACCACGCAGCAGAAGCTAATTTAGAGCAGGCTGTTGGATTTGCATCTTTTCCAGGGGTGATCGACTCATACAATAGGGCACATGAAGGAGATATTTCCAGCTCTTCCTCAGAGCAGTCGCAAGTTGCAAGAGAGCAACTAAGAAGGATATTTGATGAGTATTTAGTGACATCTAAAAAAGTATTAGGAAAAAGCACACGTATTCATTTTCATCTTCCTCCTGCTAGGAGTTTGGTACGTTTATGGAGAGAGGTACAAACTAAAAATGGAGATCTATCAGATGATCTTTCCGCTTTTCGTTTTACAATATTAGATTTGAATGGGAAAAAATCTGTTAAAAACATTAAGGGTATAGAGGTTGGGCGAGGGGGGTTTGCGATTAGAGGAATTGCTCCTATCTCTAATTATAGAAAGAAGTTAGGGAGTGTTGAAGTTTTAACATCTTTTACTAAATTTTTTAATGATATCAAGTCTAACCATTTAGAAACGTTAGGTCTTTATATGAATTCAGAATATTTAAAAATAGCTACTAAATTACAAAATGTAAAAAAGTATCCATTAGTTGGAACAGAATTCGTCCAGGTTAGCACTACTGATAAGCTCGTCACCTCTGCATTAGTTAATTCTGCATTACTAACAGAAGCAAAGGATGGAAATGTTATCAAAAATATTGGAGATAAAGAAGTTGTGGCATTTCCCATTAAAGATTATATGGGAACTCAAATAGGAATAGGTATTTATATTTTAAACGTTACACATCAGTTTAGGGCCATATGGCTTATGCGTATCGCATATTTTATTGGAATTTCTGGATTTATTTTAACTGTCTTTTGGCTGACTTGGTCTATTGAACAGATGCATAAAAAACATGCTTTGAAGTTAGAAAAGAGTCATCATGAGTTGGAGAACAAAGTGAAAGATATTGTGATGAGATTAGGACAAAACTACCAAGAGATTAATAGTGCAGTGGAAAGTTTAGATGATTCTAGTAATCTTTTAAGTCAAAGTTCAACAACTCAGGCTAGTTCAACGGATGAGGCGGTTGCAGCAATGGAAGAGATTTCACAGATGATTCAGCAAACCAATGAGTACGGTAAGCAAACAATGGGAGTTGCTGCAGAGGCTTCTGAGCAGGTTGCACAAGGCCTTGAAGTAATGAAAAAGTTACAAGAGTCCATGAAGTCAATTAAAGAGACCAAAAAAGAGTTAACCCTGATTGTTGATCTTATTCATAATATTTCATCAAAGACCAAAATTATTAACAATATTGTTGTCAAAACCGAACTGCTTTCCTTTAATGCTAGTATTGAAGCAGCGCGAGCGGCTGAATATGGAAAAGGATTTGCCGTAGTAGCAGCAGAAGTTGGGAGTTTAGCAAGACTAAGTGGAAAATCTTCTACCGATATTGAAAAGCTTCTAAAAGATGGAGTCATAAATGTAGAGCAAGGTATTGGCATAATTGAAGAAAAAATAGTTGATGGTGAAAAGGTTGTTGATGAATGTCTTGTTGTTTTTAATAAGATTGAGCAGTTTAACTCAACTTTATCAGCTAATATAAACTCTATTTCTGTAGCAACAAACGAGCAGACCAAAGGTGTTGAGCAGACTTCTGTGGCAATGAATGATATTAGTAAAAGTACTAGAGATAATCTTAAGATAACAACGGCTACTGCTGAATTAGCTAAAAAAGTTAAAAGTGAAATGGCAAGCCTAAATGAGACTATTGAAAAACTCAAACAAATTAATAGCTAAAAAATTATGCTGCTTGTGGAAAGTTTTGTTCAACTGTTTCTTCTTGGTCATGTCCAAGGTAAATTATTTTTTCAAATGCAGTATGTAGAGGAAGGGCAGAGGTAGCAGGTTTTCTTTTTAGTACTGCAGCAAACTCTTCAGTAACTACAGCAGTGTTAGATAACCAGTCAGGTAACCCTTTAGCATCCTTGTTTATAAAAGGTATTACAAATAAAAATTGTAATACTGGTAATAGGCAAAATAGATAAGCATTTGCTCTGATAAATGCATCAGCTATAGGTATCTCGTGAGACTTTGTAGAGATTACTCTAAGCTTTAGGAGTCCTTTTCCAATGCTTTGACCATTAAAAATATAATAGCTGCATGTAAAATAACTGATCATTATAAGTATCATTATTACACCATCTAAAGCTTGCATCCGGCTGGAGTCTATTTTAGAGTTTTGGAAAAATGTTATAGAATCGAAAAATGATACATAGAGATTTATGAGTGTTTTTTGAATTAATAAAATAACTGCTAAATCAATTGTAAAAGCATAGACTCTTTTTGTTAATAATGGTTTTCCACAGTGCATAGACAACTCCTCTTACCTTGTTCGGACTTTTTTGATAAGAAGTTGAGCTGTAAATTTGATAAGGATTATTTTTTAGGTTTTACTATAAGTTGCTGTAATTCATTGAGTTTTTCGAGGGCAGCTAGAGGAGTTAAGTTATTAATTTCTAGTTTTGCTAGTTCCTGTTCAAGAACTGATGGAGTACTGGTTTTTGTCTCAGGTGTTTGAAAAATTGTAAGCTGCTCCTGATGAGATGGAAGTTGAGTTTTCAGATGAATTCTTTCTAGTTTCTTTAAGATAGACTGAGAACGATTTAAAATAGTTGACGGTAAACCGGCCAATTTTGCGACATATATTCCATAACTTTGGTTTGCTGCCTGTTCAATTAGATTATATAAAAACTGTACGTTAGTACCACTTTCACTCTCTTCAACTTTAGTTTCAACGGTTAAGTTTTTAGCATGTGGAAGTTCATCTATTAGCTCAATAAGTTCGTGATAGTGTGTTGCAAAAAGTGTTATAGCCTTAGTGTGTTTGACGAAATATTCAACAAGTGACCACGCAAGACTAATTCCATCATAGGTTGATGTTCCTCGCCCAATCTCATCTAATACAATTAAGGATTGTGGGGTAGCATGTCGTATTATCTCTGCTGTTTCAGTCATTTCGACCATAAAAGTTGACTGTCCCTTAAGAATATTGTCACTTGCCCCTAGGCGACTAAAAATATAGTCACAAATCCCAAGAGTGGCATTTTGACAGGGAACAAAGCTTCCTAACTGTGCGAGAAATTGTATAATTGCAGCAGACCTCATTACCGTGGTCTTTCCTGCCATATTTGGACCGGTTATAAGTGCAAAATACTGCTCATTGTCTAATTTAAGTGAATGAGGGACAAAAAAGTCTTTCATAGTTGCTTTAATAAGTGGATGCCAACCATTTTTATATTGAATAAGTTTTTTCTTTTTATCTATGGTGGGGCACACAAGATTTTCTTGTATTGCAACCCATGCCATTGATTGCATAATATCTAAATAAGCGATTGTATTTGAAAGCAGTAAGAAATGGGTTTGAATGGAGAGAACTTTACTAACTAAGTCATTAAAAATCTCTCGTTCAAGTGATTCTAGTTTTAGTTTTGCTGAAAAGACCTCTTTTTCAAATTCTGCTAACTCTTGAGTCACATAGCGTTCTGAATTTACGAGTGTTTGTCGTCTGGTAAAGCTACTTGGAATTTTTTTAATATGAGATTTAGAAACTTCAACAAAGTATCCTGCGACATTATTTGATTTTACTCTAAGATTCGCAATACCTGTCTCACTACGGTATCTTCGTTCAAGATCTTTTAGGGCCTGGTGAGTTCCAAGGGAAAGCTTGGCAAGTGTATCTCGCTTTTTATGTGCTCCCTCTCTGATTAGGTTTCCTTTCTCAAGTGATGCTCCAATTTCATCATTGATAGTTGCAGTAAGCTTATTGGTAACAGCTGTAAGGGCTAAGTGCTGAGAACTTTTTAGTGGATCAAGGGTCGTAATTTCAGGTAGTTTTTCAGCTAAAATATCAGTATATACTTGATAGGCCTTAGCTAGGTTTAGCAGATCTCCACCACTGGCCTTCTTAGTAGATGTTTTAGTTAGGATGCGTTCAATATCTCGGACAGCATCAAGCTTATCTCTAAGTAGAGAGTGGAATTCAGAGTTTTTTAGTAGAAAAGTTATTAGTTGTTGACGTTTGTTTATCTCATTTAAATCCATTGATGGAGAGAGAAAAAAAGATTTTAATTTTCGAGATCCTGCAGATGATTTTGTTCGATCAAAAAAACCTAAAATAGAGTCTTTGTATTGTGATTGGTGCTGAGGAAAAATTTCCAAACCTATCAATGTTTGGAGTGTTATTTTTAGTGTTGCGAGCTGATTTTTAAGCTGAAATGGTTGAGTATGGCCGTATGCCTGCTCGCCCTGAGTCGAAAAAATATAGTAGCAAAGTGCACCTATAGGGTTAAAGATATTTGGAGTTTGTTGAAGAATCTTGTCACTGCTGGAATTAGGTATAAATTTATCAGTGAATACTTTGGTAAATTCTGCAGCAAAGTATTCTTGTGCGAGGGAAGTGAGTAGGATATCACTATTTTTTAGTACGTTTTCCATTGCTGGATATTTTTCCCATTGGGTGGGATAGGTAACCAGCTCTTTTGGAGAAATTTTTAATAGTTCTTCTACTAGCGCCTCGGATGATTCTAGGAGACTTCCTCTAAATTCACCTGTGGTATAGTCCATAAATATTAGGTAAAAGTCTGACTCACAAACAAATGCCGATGCAACGAAATGGTTAAATTTTGAACTAGCTTTATCTAGATCATATGGTAGACCTGGGCTTACAATTTGAGTCACTGCTCTTTTAACAATCCCTTTGGCCTCCTTAGGATTTTCCATTTGTTCACAGATCGCAACCTTCACTCCTTGAGCGGTTAATCGATCAATATAAGTAGTGGCTGCGTGATGTGGAATTCCGGCCATTGGTATAGGAGTGTTTCCTAGCTTTCCTCGGTGAGTTAGGGTTATATTTAGTAGTTTAGATGTTTTTTTGGCATCATCGAAAAATACTTCATAAAAATCACCCATTCTATAGAACAAAATTGTATCAATGTGTTGTTCTTTTTTTATTGTGAAATACTGCTCCATCATAGGAGTTAACTTTATGCCAGCATGGACAATTTCTTCTAGGGTAAGGGTATTATTTGGTTCTATCTGCATGGATGTGGTTATACCTGAAATATATTAAAATATCTACTGTCATAGAAGTTCCCTTCGTTAATATAAGTGAATATTTATTAGATTGGGGTATAATGTGGAAGAGGAGCTTTCTATGGTTAAAAATACCATGATATTGTTTTTTGTTACGGTGTGTTTTACGACTATATACCTAGGGATTTATAGCTCGATGAGTTATAAAGTTGATCAACAAAAAATCAACCATTTAAAAGTAAAAAGTGAAAGTTTCTTTTCCAATTTTTCTCTGTTTTTGTCTAATGAAATTGGTCCTGTTGTCAGTGTACAGGGGAAAGAGATGGTGGTTAGTCATACAGATAATAATATTTTTTTCTTTGACCCAATAGGAGTGGCTAAAAGAAAGGGTATAGACTCGTTTTTCTCCTATCAGGCTGGTAGGGGGCAATTTGATGGCACGCTAAATAGTGTTGTTCTAAAAGATTCAGTTCGATTTTATGATAAAGGCTTTGAGCTAAATGGAGATACTCTAACGTACTCTTTTTCTAAAGAGAAAATAGATGGAAAGGGAGATATTAGAGTTGAATTTGACCATAAGAAAACTGGAGATCGCTTAAACGTAACATCAAAGAGGTTTTCTGGAGATATGCTAAGGCGCAAGTACCATTTTTACGAGGAAGTAGTAGGTTTTATTAAACGTAAAAGGAGGTTTGAGGATTCCCTCTCTTTTGAGACGGCACATTTGAGCATCGATGAAGGTGCAAGTCTGATGAAGCTAGATAAAGATGTGGTTTTTAGGCAACGATCTGTTGAAGCGAAGGCCAGAGAAGGACATATTTTTCTCAAAAACTATAATAAAAAACTCAAGTATTATAGCTTAAATGACGATGTGAGAGTGAAAGAAGTTTTAAAGTTAAGTAATGGCAAAACATTAGTAAGAAAAGCTTTTGCAGAGCAATTAGAAGGCCAGATGAAAATGAGACAGATTGTGCTCTCAGGTTTTCCTAAGGTGATGCAGTCGGGAAGCATTTTAACAGGTAATAAAATTGTACTACGTGAGAGTCAGAAGGTTATTGAGATTCAAGATGCAAACAGTAATTTTAGGATAGGAAATGAGCACTGAGCTAAGAGCAGATGGGTTACAAAAGAGTTATGATGGACGCACTGTGGTTCAGGGAGTCACTCTTAATGTACGGCTTGGTGAAGTTGTAGGACTACTGGGACCTAATGGAGCAGGAAAAACAACATCTTTTTATATGATGGTTGGACTGGTAAAAGTGGATCAGGGCAATATTTTTTTAGATGATGAAAATATTACGCAACAGCCAATTCATGTAAGAGCTCAAAAAGGTATTGGTTACCTTCCTCAAGAGGCTTCTATATTTCGTGACTTAAGCGTTGAAGATAATATTTATGCTGTTTTAGAGAATCGAAAAATATCACAAATTAATAGAAAATCACTTTTAGAAATGTTGATCTCAGATTTTGGACTCGCACACGTAAGAAAATCACGTGGGTCAGCACTTTCTGGTGGTGAGAGAAGGCGTGTGGAGATTGCACGAACCTTGGCCTTAGAGCCCAAATTTGTACTACTCGATGAGCCATTTGCAGGTGTCGATCCTATTGCTGTTGGAGATATTCAAAAAATAATTCAGCAGTTAAAAGAGAGAAATATTGGAGTACTAATTACAGATCATAATGTACGAGAAACTTTAGGAATAGTGGATCGCGCTTATATTATGAACCAAGGTGAACTGTTAGTGAGTGGAAGTCCAGATATCATTGTAAGTGATGATAGGGCGAGGAAGTTTTATTTGGGTGATAATTTTAAAATGTAAATTAAAAGGATAATATATGGCAATCAAGCTGTCACAAGGATTAAAGTTAAGGCAGACCCAGAGTCTAGCAATGACTCCACAGCTACAGCAGGCAATCAAGCTGCTGACCTTAACTCACTTAGAGATGACTGATGTTATTGCCTCTGAAATGGTAGAAAATCCTCTGTTAGAAGAGTCTGGACAGAGTATTTCTGGTGAAGAGTTAAGCGATGTAGATCGAAAAATTGAGAAACTTGAAAATCAAAATAAAGAGGTTACAACAGAAAATTTTGATGGCCCCTCTATTTTAAATGAAAAAACTGTTCCAGATGATTTTGACTGGCAAGGATACCTAGAAGCATATAACAATTCCACTTATTCTCCTCCAAATATGGCCAAACCTGACTTGGATGATATGCCTAGTTATGAAAATATATTATCTGGTAGTGAAGGGTTAGCAGACCATTTAGAGTGGCAGTTACGTATGTTGGAGTTTGGGGAAGATGAGTGGGTCGTTTTAGAGCACATAATCCATAATATTAATGATGATGGTTATCTCGATGTGGATATCGAAAGTATTGTACAAGAGACAGGGCACAATGCAGAGGATGCATTAGAGCTGCTTTTTATGGTGCAAAAATTAGAACCTGCAGGCTGTGGGGCTAGAACCTTGGCAGAGTGTCTTCTTGCGCAAGCCGATAGTTTGGAAATTAAAAGTACACTAGTAGAAAAGTTAATTTCGGAATATTTAGAAGAGTTACAAAAAAATAATTATGTAAAAGTAGCTAAGGACTTAGAGCTGAGTGAAGTCGTAGTTAAAGAAGCATTTGAAATCATTCACCGTTTTCATCCAAAGCCAGGAAGGTTAATCGCTATAAACGAGACGCACTTTATTGCACCTGACATCTATGTTGTAGAGGTTGGTGGTGAATTTGTGGTGCAGGTTAACGATGAAGGAGTACCACGACTTAAAATTTCTAAGCAGTATCAAGCATTAATACATGATGAGAGCAATAAAGAGGCTCAAGAGTATGTAAAAGAGAAGCTGAAATCTGCTAGTTTCCTAATTAAATCAATTTATAATAGGCAAACGACTATCTACAAAGTTTCTAAAATGATTGTAGAGAGGCAGCAAGATTTTTTTAGACGTGGACCGCGTTACCTAAAACCAATGATTTTAAAGGATATTGCTCAGGATATCGGTATGCACGAGTCTACCATTTCAAGAGCAACAACTAATAAGTATATGCACACTCCAATTGGAATGTTTGAACTTAAATATTTCTTCAATACTGGAGTTGGTGGCAAAAATGGCGGAGAGGATGTGGCGAGTGAGGTCTTAAAGATAAAAATAAAAGATCTTATTTCCAAGGAAAATCCAAAACGTCCACTTTCAGATCAAAAAATTGCAGATGTTCTAGGCCGAGATGGCGTGGCAATTGCAAGAAGAACTATTGCAAAATATCGTGAACAGTTAGATATTTTGTCATCTTCTAAAAGAAAGAAAAAAGATTAAAGATGAGAGAATGGAGGCAAAAGATCTCTCAATAAAGAGTAAAAAGATATATATACACACACAACAGCAGAGGAGTTCTGATAATGAAAATTTCTATTTCATTTAAAAATGTAAAGCATAGTTCAGGTGTCGATAAGCGTTTAAGCGAGAAAACTAATCGTTTAAGTAAGTACCTCGAAGGTAATTTATCAGTCAAATGGCACTGTTCATATAAAGAAGGGGTCCATTTCTCAGAGGTTTATGTAACAGGCCCAAAATTTTCTTTTCATGCTAGTAGTCGCCATGAAAACCTATATAAATCATTCGATGCAACCTTAGAAAAAATAGAAAGACAGGTTCATAGACAAAAATCTAAAATAAAAGAACGTCGTCCTAGTCATTCCTATGCTGTACACGCAGATCCAGAGCAAGCCTGGGCTGAACATGATGGTGAGGATCATTGGGATATAGCTTCTTAAGCTAGATTCATAACTTTCGCCCTTGCCGCTGTAAAATAGCGGTGAGGGAGTCCTAAGCCAATTGTAATACTACGGATCTCTTCTTGCTCAGTAGGAGATGTTTCACCATCGCTGTTAGCAATATGAAATAGAGTTTCTAAAAGGGCATATCTCTCACTTTCAACTAGAAGTGTGATTAAAGGAGAGCAGTACTTATGGTTTTCAATACCAGATAGTAAAATCATCTGTTGAGATGCTATTTGCATAACCTGTGTTGCAATAGAATGGTCAATTTTTGACCACTTTGTCAGATGAGTTACCATCGCTTGTTGCTCATCATCAGTAATAATGAGGTCACTGTATGCAACACGAGTCAAAAGGCCAGCGACGCAGTAAATGAGTAGAATATCTTCTTGTTTTTTATCAGGAAAATTACTTTGAATAGTACTTAGGAGGGTCTCTTGTGTTGAAACATCTTCTGGCTTAGTAAAAAGTTCTTTTACAAAATTTGAAAAAAAATGACTCATATTGTTCTTCCTTTTATAATTATGGTTAAGTATAGGTAGATAATATTAAAGAATCTAGAGCTTGTTTTCAAGTTTCTTTTATTAATAAAAGGTAAGTTATGTCACAAAAAGAGCAGCAAGGAGATAGTGATATCTCCATTTTAGACCGAGATGAAGTAAAGCTACCGAAGTTATACAAGGTAATTATGCATAATGATGATTATACGACAATGGAGTTTGTTATTTTTGTATTGCAGAATTATTTTCATAAAGACTTAAGCTCATCACAAGATCTTATGCTACAGATTCATAAAAAAGGATTTGCTATTTGTGGTATCTACTCATTTGAGATTGCCAAAACAAAGAGTAGACAAGTTATGACAGAAGCTAAAAATCAACAGTATCCGTTAAAAGTAACGTGGGAAGTAGAGTAAATTATGTCAGATCAGTTAAATAGTATTATTCAAGAGTGTCTTTTTAAAGCGAATGAACTACAGCATGAGTTTATAACTGCTGACTTATTGTGCTGGATACTTTTACAAGATGATGAAGTACGTGAGATTCTAACATTATTAGATGTAGATCTGGTGACCCTACAAAAAGACCTACTGGCATATTTAGAAAGTGGAGAGGGGATTGCTCGCTTATCTAAAAAAGAGATGGAGCTGTTAGGCAAAAATCAATTTACTTCGAAGGAAGAGCACCGGATTGCAAGCAGTGCAGGGGTATTTTTTCAACCTGAGTTTACTGATAGTTTTCAACTTATCTTAGAAAAAACGGCGTTGCATCTTCAATCAGCGGGAGAGGCAGAGTGGGCAGCAATCCACTTGCTTATATACATGTTTGATATAGAAGAGTTATTTTCGGTGTACCTATTAAGTCAATTTGGTATTGAAAAGTTCGATTTGATGGAACTAATAACTCAAGAGCATGATCCATCTGAAAATATAGGTGAACCATCCCAAGAGCAAAAAGATGTATTATCTGAGTTTTGTATCAACATGACTGATCTGATTAGAAAAGGGGATGTTGATCCTCTTATTGGGCGGAAAAAAGAGTTAAAGAGAATATTTCAAGTTTTGGCAAGAAAGATGAAAAATAATCCGTTGCTCGTCGGTGAAGCTGGTGTTGGTAAAACGGCACTCGCTTATGGAGTTGCATGGAGTGTGGTTAATCGGACCTCACCTGATTTTTTTGCAGATAGTGAAATATTTTCTTTGGATATATCAGCGATTATGGCAGGAACAAAGTATCGAGGAGAGTTTGAGAAGAGACTAAAGGTGGTATTTGCTGCATTAGAGAAGCGAGACAAGGTTGTGACTCTATTTATTGATGAATTACATACCGTAATGGGTCTTGGGGCAACAGGAGAAGGTAATCTTGATTTTGCAAATTTGCTCAAGCCTGTTTTGGAATTTGGAAAAATTCGCTGTATTGGCAGTACGACTTACGATGAATATCGAAAGTTTATTGAAAAAGACCATGCCTTTGCCAGACGATTTCAAAAAGTAGATGTGAATGCACCTTCGGAAAAAGAGACATACAAGATACTTGAGGGGTTAAAATCACGCTATGAAGAGTTTCACCAAGTAGAATATCCATCATCTGTGCTGAAAAAGACTATTTCTTTGGCAAAAAAGTATCTTATAGAACGTAACTTTCCTGACAAGGCTATTGATTTGATGGATGAAGTAGGTGCCCGCAATAGAATTTGCGATGCTAAAAGACGAAAAAAAAGAATTTCTCCACTAGATATTGAAAAGGTGGTTGCAGAGATTGCATCGTTACCACAAGAGACTATGGTAAAAGATGATAGGGATAAACTAGCTTCTTTAACTGTTGCTCTTGAACATCAAATTTATGGGCAAAGTGATGCTATCACTGAGCTTGTTGATTCAGTCATTCTTGCAAAATCTCCTTTGGCTGAACATGAAAAGCCCATTGGAAGCTTTCTTTTTACAGGCCCTACAGGTGTTGGTAAAACAGAATTAGCTAAACAGTTGGCACTTTGCCTAGGGATTGATTATTTACGCTTTGATATGTCTGAGTATATGGAAAAACACTCTGTTTCTAAGCTAATTGGAGCTCCTCCGGGATATGTTGGATATGATAATGGAGGTATGCTTACTGATTCCATCAAAAAAAAGCCACACGTGGTTTTACTGCTTGATGAGATTGAAAAAGCACATAGTGATATTTTTAACATTCTCTTACAGGTAATGGACCATGGTATTTTAACAGATGCTAAAGGGCGCGAGACAGACTTTCGAAACGTAGTGTTAATCATGACTTCGAATGCAGGAGCCAAAGAATCAAGTGGAAAGTCTATTGGTTTAAATAAAATATCTAACCTCGAATACAAGCGTGATAAGAAGATAAAATCTTATTTTAGCCCTGAGTTTAGAAATAGATTAACCTCGATTATCTATTTTAAATCACTCTCAGAAGACTCACTACTAAAGGTGATCGGCAAAAATGTTCAGTTGCTACAGTCGAGGCTAAATTCTAAAAATATTAGGTTAGTAGTTACTGATGAGGCTAAGAATTTTATTTTACAAGAGAGTGTTAATGATGAATTTGGCGCACGTAATATTTATCGCTATATAGACAAAAATGTTGCATTGCCCATTGCAAAAGGTCTTTTGGACGTTCTTAAAAACTCTACAACATTAATTTTTGTCGATATTAAAAAAGAAAAACTCTTTTTTGATTTTAAATAATTCTATTTTTAGCAAAACTTTAAAAGAAAATTTAAGTTTTACTGATATCTTCCGAATTAGTTATAAAACTTTTTTGTTTTTTTTATTTGCGTTAAAATTTTTTATTGTTTATCCTTATAGAGAGAACAAGTTTAATGTCCCATAGGAGGAACAATGGCAGTAGCAAAAAAGAAAGTTGCAAAAAAAGTAACTAAGAAAAAAGTAGCGAAGAAAGTTGTAAAGAAAAAAGTTGCAAAGAAAGTAACTAAGAAAAAAGTTGCAAAGAAAGTAACTAAGAAAAAAGTTGCGAAGAAAGTAACTAAGAAAAAAGTTGCAAAAAAAGCAGTTAAGAAAGTAACTAAGAAAAAAGTTGC
>DAOWEO010000122.1 GCA_030638415.1 Bdellovibrionales bacterium
CAATGGAGAGTTAGGTGGAGATCGTTTATATGCTATTACGGAACACGCTACGGCCCCAAAGACAGTTAAACATATTTCAGATGGGCGTTTTATTATTAACTATTCAGGTCATGGAAGCACAAAAACATGGGCGGGACCAAGAGTAAGCCAAAGTAATGTTAGAAAGATGGATCACTCTGATGCCAGACCATTTGTAATTTCGAATGCTTGTATTACTGGGCAGTTTCAAATTAAAGAGTGTTTCGCTGAAACATGGTTACGCCATCCGCAAGGAGCTGTGATGATGTGGGCATCAATGGATAGTACTTATTGGGATGAGGATGATCTACTTGAAAAGTCTATGTACGATGCTATTTTTAAGTTGAAGTTACAAAATTTTAATAAGATTACGCAGTATGCTTTAGGTAAAGTATTTAGCCACTATGGCGCATTAGCGAAAGGAAATTACTACTGGGAAACTTATCATATGTTTGGTGACCCTTCCATGAGACTGCGAGATGGTAAGACAGTTGAAGTTGTAATCTACGGGACTCTCACTGCGCAAATCGGTAGCAAACAGCACCAATTGAGAATTATGAGCAGTACTGGTAAAGCACTGCCTGGTGCACGTGTCTCCTTAATGGGAAGTGATAACGGAAAGGACATCTTAATTGTTGGATATAGTAATGATAACGGTGAGGTTCAGTTAGATCTTTCAAAAGTAAGGAATGAAACGACTTTAAAGCTTGCTATTTATGGACATAATACAAAACTTTCGATTACCGGTTTTACTCTCTACAAGTAGTTGTTTTATAAAGAGTTTTTACCTCGTCGGGGGAAAATACCATACTTACCTTAGACAGTATAAATATGGTAATATTTAGTATTGTTCCTTGAGGAGGGCTGAGTGGTTAGGTATTTGTTTCTTTTAAGTTTTGTGCTTTTTTTCTCTATTTCATGTGAAACAGATGATGATGGCAATGTGGTCTCAATGACCGCGGAGGAACAAGCAGCTTTAGATAATCCTCAGGGCTATATTGATGGCCTTACTGATGCTCCTGCTGATGACTGCTCGGGAGATTGTGATGAGCATATTGGAGAGGTCGTAGGTGTAATTGCTGGAATTGTTAAGGACAGTTCTACTAAAGTAAATATTGCTGGAGCCGAGGTGTCACTTAGTGGTCGCACCGCCGTAACTTTTACCGCAGGAGCTTTTGCTTTTAACTCTCTAACTATCGGCTCTCCAGTTCTTATCAATTTTTCTCATCCAAATTTTATAACTAGCAGTAGTGAGGTTTTAATTAAATATGGAACAGCAAATTTTTTAGAGAAGTTTTTAACTCCGGTTGGCATGAAACAGGTATTTGGTGAGAGTGATAATATTACCTTAGTTGATAGTGCAGCGATAATTAAGATGTATGACCTTATGACTGCAGATGGAACTTTTTCATCAGGTGATATTACAGCAGCCTTATCATATCTCTCAGTGTCTACTAAAGATGAGGTTGATGCTTTCCCTGGAAATTTTGAAGGAAAAAATTCTTCTGGCCAACTTGTTCCACTAATTGTGAACGGATTTGTGAGTATCAGTGCAACCAGTGCTTCCAATGAAAAACTTGAGTTTGCTCAAGATGCAGAGGTTACTTTTCCTGCAAATAGTAATGTAGAAGGAGATCCTAGTTCACTTCCAACATGGTTTTTTGATTCTAAGCAAGGAGAGTGGATAGAAGATGGAGTCGCTGATCGGCAGAGTGATGGTAGCTACAAGGCATTTTTACCAAAAACAGGTAATTGGTGTATTGGTCAACCTATGGATCAGGAGATGGCCAGCTTAGAGAGTGGAATTATTATGGGGCATGATGGCCCTTACGCCAAAAGGGATTATATTAGAATTCACGCTCGTGGCAAAGGGTGGAGAAGTAAGCAAGCTTACACTGATAGCGATGGTATCTTTACTCTTTCAATATATCCAAACAATGACTATTCACTAAAAGCAACTGCTACTTTTGAAGAGTACACTGATGATGGAACTGTATTTACTGGGCAGTATTCTGCAGAGACTATTGAAGACCTCAAAGCTTTAGAGCCGGGTGAGGTTAACGATGATCGGCAATAGTATGAAAATTTGTAATTGTTGTATTTTTACTTTGATGTGTTTATCAAGTGCATTTGGAAGTGTTGCCTTTTATGATCGTGGAGAAGTGTTAAGAAATCTTCCGGCATCACATGTTGTTGAACAACAGATACAAAATAAGCTGGCACCACTACAAGAACAAATTGCAACACAAAAAAAAATTCTAAGAAAAGAACAAGGTGATTTACAAACAACTTTTGGTAAACTTAGTGCTTCAGACAGGCAGTTGAAAAAAAATAATATAGCTCAACTTTTTGGAACTTTGCAAAATAGTCAGAACATGGTGCAGCATAAATTGCAAGAGCTGCGCACTAAACTATATCAGCCAATTATTAATCAATTGCAGCAAGCCTTGGTTGATGTTGCGAAAATGGAATCCCATGATGCAATTATAGATATTAAAAATCCAGGAATTATCTACTATAACAAAAACTCTGATATTACATGGCTTTTGATCGCGCGGGTAAAAGATTATTTCAAGAGAGATTAAGTAAAACTAATGGGCAGTGTCGCTTATTTGGTCATAAATACTCCACTACTTACTATGAATACAGCTGCTTTTAGGCTATGTAAATTACCTTGAAAAAAAATGTGGATAAACCCTAAGGGTTAATAGGTAGTTGCTGATTATAGTCTAAGCCTGCAATAATTTTATTATAGTCATGCTCAGTACTCATCGCCATCAGTTGTTCCTTGTGGTTTTTAAACCATTTACTGGCCGGAATCATCGCTTTTTTAGCAAACTCTTCAGGGCTAACCATGTTTTTACCACGGTCGATAATATCTGCTAATTTTTCTAGTCTTAATAATTGATGTGCTTTTGGACTTATTTCACCTGTAGCCGTATATAATTTATTGTCCCTAAAAAACTGATAGGCTACCATTGTATCCATTGCATTTAAATCATCAACTGCCTTACCTAATAATGCAAGCTCTTTGGGGGATATAGACTCTTTGGGTACATTGTAATACTTATATATTTTATCAATGATAGGTTTTTTCCCTTTGTCTTTCCATAGAGAAACATTGACCTTGCCTTGGTCATGTTTTTTTAAAAAATTATGGACAATCTTTTGGTCAAGTTGTTTGAACTCATTAGGAAATTTTTTAAATAGATACAATCCAATACGTTCCACACGCTTGATGTGCAGCTGGGTATGAATTGTGAAGTCATGTATATTTTTAACAAAATGGCGCACTGTTGGCCTTGAAACTTTCACCACATGTTGTATTTTTATAAAACTTTTATAGTATAAGGAATAAGCATCTAAAGGTACTAGGGCCATATCAGTAGTTGTGAGTATGGCATGGTTGCGAAATGATAAATAGTCTTGTGCTACGTCTTCTTTTGAACCCACATTTGCTGATGCAAGAGAGTCTGAAGTTATATAGTGATTCCAGGCTGCTTGCGTTTCCAATCCTCCAAGTATTGCCAAACTACTGCTACCTCCAATTATAATGGCGGCAGATAACGACGTTCCGGCAGTAAATGGAGCAAGTGCAACACCTGTAAGTAACATACCCGCTGCGCCCAAAGTGTAATAAAGGTGTTTGTCTTTAAGTAGCGGCTTTTGTTCAATCAATTTACAATGAATATTTTGTAATGCATTAATTGTTGACGTAGGTTGCATATTTACTTTTTTATCTCTGCGAAAATATTGAAAAAATAGATCTTGAACAAGAGGTTGTTGGTGGTGCAGATATTCACCCTTGGTTGAACAGATCTTTTCCATGCCTTTATTTAGTGACAAGAGCTGGGTTGTTACTTCGTCTGTAAAACCTTTTTTAGATTGCTTGAGTGACTTATATAGTGACGAAGGTGCTAATCCATTTAGTGATTGCCTCACATTTATTGGGGTAAAAGTAACTAATAAGGGGTTTATACTGACCACAGTCTGTGCCATTTTTAATTGTTGTTGATTTTTCATAAGTGAAAAGGTGATAAATTTGAGCTGATGATCAAGTTCATCTAAAATTTCAGTTTTATTGCCAAATAATAAACGAGTTTTAACAATTTGCTTTCGCTTATTCTTAAGCAGTAGAAGTTTTGCATTTAAGATACGAATGTCATCCTTTACGGTTTGTATTCTCTCCCACATAAACTCTATGGACTTAAAGTCTGCTATTGTTTTTTGTTCAAAGTTTTTACGTTTAATTGATCTCTGTTTTGTATTTAAAGACGATCTGGAATCATGAAACGCTGCAGAGATTCTATTTAGTGAAGGCATTGATTTAAAAAGTAATGAACAATTTTTACTTGAATCTTCGCTGAGGTAGTTCAGTTCTGGATACATGGAGAGCAGATGGTGCTTGTGCTCTATGATATTTGTTAAAGCATGCAGTGTTAACTGCTTTTGAAATTGTTGTGGTGTATGAATAGAAATAGATGAACGTTGCTTGTAGTCAGCATGAATAACTGAATACTTATCACAAGAGATGAAATCACTACTTTGACAATATAGTGGAGTTGTAGAGTGGACTGTTGCTGGAGCTATTATAAAAAAGAAGATAAGGACATAAACAGTATTCATATATTTTTATCGGTTTAAATAAGCAATAATTTAGAAAAAAAGGTTGTTATTAGATATTGAAGACGAAATAGATAAGTTTTCTTGTTTTGCAATGTAATATTTTTATACCATGTTGACGGTCTTGGTAATAATTCATAAATAAGTAGTCATATACTTATCAGGAGTTATTTTGAAGATATCTTTAATCGCTATTATGCTATTGTGCGTGCTTAATGCAAACGCTTATATTCATACAACAATAGGACTAGATACCGGTCGAAAGCATCTATTTATTATAGGTCATGCAGGAGATCTTGGTACTCTTTTTTTACGTTCAGTCCAAACGAAAATAATGCGCTATAAAGACATGTATCCAAATGACTCAATTGTTGTAATTGGTGCTGCTGGACTCAATAAAAGAATAAGTCTTATTCGTAATAATTTTGGTCATAGAATTATTGAATCAAATCGTAAGAAGTTATCAATAAAGCGACTTAGTAAGATCTTAAAAAGATTAGGAAATGTACAAACAGTAGATTTTTTCTCACATTCTGGCGCAACATATGGCATGGGCCTTGAAAAAAATGTAGCATTTAAATATACTGACTCAGAAGCAATGTCAGTTTTTAAAAGAATGCTGGCACCAGATGCCTATGTCGTTTTGAATGGCTGTAACTCAGGATTTGTTCAGGCGCCTAAGTTTTCAGAAATACTTGGAGTACCGGTTTTTGGTAGTTTAACTAGTACCGACTTTCAACGAATTCATAATGATGGAACTTGGTATAATAATAATCCTGGCAATTATCCTGAAGGTGGATTTTCCACCAAAAATGAGTATAGTTACTCATCAGAAAAAAACTGTAATCGTAACGGTGGATGTTTACGTATGAAGCCAGATAACCATTCGTATAGTGGTCACTGGGGAAGTTATAAGGTAGGGCTGCCTTACTATAGACCTTTTTGTTCTGCCTCTGTATCTCCTAAGGACTGTGCCGCTAATATTGCCCAAGAGATAATGCTTTATCCGGTTAACCATGTTGCACATCGTTCAATATCTAGAGAAGAGTATCGTGATGCTGTTACAGAATATATGTGTCCACAAGATAAAAGCTTAGTACGTTACTTGAGTTGCAAAAATTACCTTTTATCAAATGGTCGCGTGCCGCCAGTATCAAAAATTTTTAGAGGTACAATGTTACATTGCAATACTCAAACTTGTCTGTTTAAAGTAGGTGGTTCAGGTAATCGTCTAAAGTTTAGCTTGAAACAAGTTTACGGTAAAAAGCATGATCAGATGCTTGTAGATTATAGACGCTTTGTAAAAGCGTATGACTTGTTTAAATAAAACCACAGTAGTTTAACTTACAAGTTCAATACCGTCTTTTTTGATAATAATCTTACGTTCTTTATAGAGCATTCCAATAGAGTTTTTAAAGGTCTGCTTGCTCATACCTAGTATTTTTCTAATCTCTTGTGGATCACTTTTGTCATGCAAATGAGATTTTCCGCCTCTTTTTTCTAACATATCAATAATTATGTCTTTGGCCTCAACTAGGTTATTAATACCTTGAGTTTGCAATGCCAAATCAACAAGACCATCAACTCTAATTTTTTTGACAACAGCGGGAATTTCACGATTAAGGGTTATTTTAGAGAATACTTCGTTGTGGTAAATCATGCCAATATATTTCTTATTAACAATACAGCGAAATCCTAGCTCATCATCTTGTACAGGTACGATTGTAACTTTATCTGCCTCATTAATATCGAACTCAGAGTCTTCAATAAATTGAGCAATTTTAGTGGTACCAAATATTCTATTGGTATCTTCCTCTAGGCATATTCTAACGAGGTGTTGCTCATTCATTTTAACTCGCACCTTTTGCTCGTTGCCTGGAACTAAAAGATCTTTCTTAAGGCCCCATTCAAAAAATGCACCAAACTCTTGTACTTGAATGGCAGTTAAAAGAGCGTATTGGCCGACTTCAGCATAAGGCTGCTCAGCAGTGGCTATTAGTCCACCGGTGCTATTTAAGTATATAAAGACGTCTAGTTTATCACCAACATTAACTTCCTGATCTAAAAGAGCTGGAGGTAGAAACACCTCTTCATCAGAGTCGTCACTTCGTAAGTAATATCCCGAGGCATTTTCATCACATATAGTTAGCTGGTTCATTTTTCCTATTTCAATCATCACATGTCCTTATTGTCTTAAAGCGGCTGATATTAGAATGGATTTACCTCTTGAGCAAGAGGATATTAACTATTTGAAATTACTACATGTTCTCAATGTTATTTAAGTAAATATTGGAAGTAGCCGATCAGAAAACTATGATAATACGATATAATATTACCTTGTTTGTACTTTTATTAACCTGCTTAAATCTCTGGGCGAAATGTGAAATCCCAGATCCTAAGCTGCACCATATGCAGTATTTCTCACTTCCTGATAAGCAAGAATTTGTGGAACTGGAAAAGCATCTAAATGCAGATGGTGATATTGATTTAGTTTTAACAACAAAAGAGCAATGTGGTAGTAAGGGGTGTGAATTCTCTTTTTATAAGGCCGTGGGTAGTGATTGTTATAGTTTTTTAGGGGATCTATCTGGCAAACTTCTTTCAATTTCAGATCAAATATTTTTTGGATCTAAAATAGTAGTTATGCAAACAGGTGATGGACATCTGTCGCGTAAGCAAATTATAACATATTATTATGACTCACTTCAAAAGGCCTATGTTCCCACAAGGGGACGCTAGTGAATTTTTTATTTTTCATTATTCTTTTAGGATTGAGCAGCTCTCTTTACTCATATCCAATATTTTTTGAGTGCAATAAAGATCATATTAGCGATATTGAAACGCCAAGACAGCTAGTAGATCTTTTAAAAAAGTTTTCTAACCTAAATAGTAAAAAGAAAAAAGAGATCTACGCTGCAGTTTGCTCAGGGCAGCAAGAGTGTTTGAAAGATTTTAAAAACATTGTGAAGCTTGCCAGCTTGAACGAAGCAGCCGCACAAAAGGTTTTAGAAGATGAGCTAGAAAAACTTGAGCTGAATGGCATTAGTAAAATATCTGATAAACTAGCGAGTTTAGCCCGAAACAATAATAAAGAATATAATCTACTGAAAGTAATTACAGCTTGCCGTAATGCAATGAAAAATCTTGAAGCTTCTGAGTTTATTATACCAGGGGGATCACACATAACAACAATTTATCCATACTACAGTAACTACATGTATGCGGGTGGTTGTCGAAAACTTGATGGTCATGGCTGTGATCCAATTCCTAAAAAAGACATTGACGACATTGTGAACCAGTCAGTTGCTTTTGGAGTAGACCCTTATCTCGCAATTGCTATTGGATTAATGGAAGGAGGAACTTCTGGCATAGGTGACTTGTATTTAGATCCTGTGGGGAAGATGGATATAATCGGGTGCAAGGGGAAATCTATTGCCAATGCTAGCAAGAATCCAAAGGCTCTAAATTCTTATGGTACAAAATATATTTTCAAGAAAGGTGTTGTAAATAATAAAAATATTGCTTCTTCAATGGCAAGTTATATTGAAACTAATCGCAAAATTGATAGAAGTAAAAAAAGTTATTTTTGTCGTAATACTATAAGTGCTATTACAAAAGTTAGGTCATCATATAAAAATAGTAACGGAGAGTGTTGCTTAAAGCTTCCATTTGTTGCAAAAAAGTCTGACATAAAAAATATTGAAAGAGCACTGACAATCAAAAATATTGCAAAAATTACGAAACGTAAATTTAGAAAAAAAGAGGAGCCAGCGTTTAGAGTACAGCGATTTAATGGCTACACTAATCTAATGGGTGCAGCGGAGTCTGTTCCTGTTTTTAGGTCTGGTGCAAACTATTATAAAGATCCTGCATATGGATATCAATCTTTAGATTATGTTCTAAATACTTTAATGACTAATCCCTATATTCAAGAACAGGTAGAAAAAAGTAAAAAAGAGATGAAAAAAGATTTTAAAAGTATTTTATGCATAGATAAAAAGAGAGGTAGCTACGTTATTGATAGCGATTTTTACTTTGATAAGCATAAAAATACAGCTCGCCTTGGAATTATAAAAGAGAAGTTTGATAAAGGGGTTAGGTTTGAAAAATTAACAAAAAGAGAACGAAAAATCTTTTTGAAAGAGCTTACCTATAAAAATGTTGCACCACTTCTTTTAAATGGAGAGCTAGGAGGTCTTAGTGATATTGGTCAACTAGAGTTAATGAGTAAACATTATTCAAACATTGCCAAGTACATGCCAAATGCAGAGATTGGCTATGATTCGATTAGTCAGGATATAACACTGGAAGAGTTTATTATAAGATTTGATAATGCAATGGTGGGAACAGTCGATGCCGATAAATTTACTGAAGAAGAAAAAGAAAATATTTTTGACTTAACACTAGATAGTAACCAAGTGAAAAGATTGTACAACATGAACAATACGCTTGCAGTTAAGTTTCAAGATAAACTTTTCGGTTTAGATAAAGTTTATATGTCATCTATCACCGGATATGAAACCCTAAATGACATAAAAAACTTTTCAGAATACAAAAAAAACTTTTTTCAAATGTCAGGGATATCTTCGAAAGATATTACTGATCAAGTATCACTGGATCAATTTTTAAAAGAAAAATATAAACTGGAGATGGATAATTTAGAAGTGAATAAACGTGCTGAAATGGCAGGTATAGAGCTTGATGAAATGTTACTACCTGAATTGTACGTACATACATCTAAGATAATTAAAGATCCTGTTAAAATTTTAGAGAAATTTAATATACCTAAAAC
>DAOWEO010000109.1 GCA_030638415.1 Bdellovibrionales bacterium
GTAGTTGGATGGTTTCTTAGTTACATAAAATCAAGATTTGAAATTAGAACTTATAAAAAAGAGTTAAAAGAGTACAAAGAGCATCTAAATAGACAGATGAAGTTAACAAATGAGGGTAGTAAAAACTTAGAAGAAGAGTTAGCTACACTTAAAAAAGAGAATGAAAATTTAAGAGTTACTGTGCAGACTTTAGGGCAGAAACCTGGTCGTGCTGAGATTAGACTTTTAAATATTTATGATTCAGCTCTTAGAAAAATGATGTTAAAAGCCCCTGGTTTCTCATCAGCGTGGGAAGTTTCACTTCAAGAATCAGAGAGAGAATACGAAGAAAACGAGAAAGGTTTCAAATCAATTATCAAAAAAGTTTTTGGACCTAGTTTGACTCAACATACAGAGACAGGACATGTAAGTGAACCAACTGTAAAAGAGGGCTTTTCTAATTAAAATAATATTATTGTTATTATCAATAAGCTAAAATTACGTTAATTTATAACTTGAAGGTGGAAAAGTAGATGGTAGAGTCCGATATACAACGGTTTGGGGAAGGCCGTACTAAAGCGAGAGCTTATTTTTGTTATCTGTTTTCAAAAAATATTCCAAATAGGTTACCCTCTTTAACTCAAGAGATGATTGTGCCTCGCTTATTGAAAATAAAAGCGGATTTGGAAAACTGTGAGGGTGCTTACTTACTTGACAACAAAGGTGTTCAAGTTACCCCTACCTATGCAGCAGATAGAGAAATTACCGAAGATAAAGGGAAAATTCGTGCTGATAGAGCGTACTACTATCGAGCTGTACGAGAGTCTCGTTGTAGTATAACCGATCCATATCCTTCTTTAATAACGCAAGAATTAACTATAACTGCGTCTGCACCTATATTTTGTGAAAATGGGAACCTTCAATATGTCGCCTGTATAGATATGCCCCTTGAGCAAGTCTTACAAATATCTCAATTAAATAGTACTGACACATTCTTTTCAAAACTTTTTAAATTTACGTATCTCACTTTTGCAATTGCTCTTATGGCAGTTGCCTTATTACTTTTTACTCATGCTGTTCAGAGTTTTTTCGTTGAAAGTATTACATTTTCACATCTAGCGATAGATGCGATGTTTAAGGCTACTATTTTACTCACCTTATCTTTGGCCATTTTCGATTTGGCTAAGACTCTTATAGAAGAGGAAGTCCTTGGAAGGCATAAAGAGACTAATATATCTGGACCGAACAAAACAATGGTTAAGTTTTTAGGTTCTATTATTATCGCACTTTCAATCGAAGCACTAATGCTTGTTTTTAAGTTTGCAATAACAGCACCTGGGCAACTAATCTACTCAATGTATATTATTGGTGGGGTTGCTCTTCTTGTCCTGAGTTTGGCTACTTACATACAATTTACAAAAAATAAAAATGCTGGAGATCATCAGTGATAGCGATAGTCGATTACAATATGGGAAATTTAGCGAGTGTGCAAAATGCATTTGCAAAGTTAGGAAAAGAGACAGTAATTGAGAGTGACCCTAGTAAGTTTAAAGATTACGATAAGCTTATTCTTCCTGGTGTTGGTGCTTTTGGTGATGCCATGGAGCATCTACGTGAGCGAAATATGATAGAGCCACTTAAAGAGTATGCAGCAAGTGGGAAATATATGCTTGGTATCTGTCTTGGGATGCAACTACTTTTTGAGAGTAGTGAAGAATTTGGAAACCATGAAGGACTAGGACTTATAAAAGGTAGTGTTACAGCCTTCGACAGTTCTAAGTTTAGTGAACCTCTTAAAGTTCCACATATGGGTTGGAACAGAATGTTTACAAAAGAGCACCCACTATTTGAAAACTTAGATGAAGAGCATTATTTATATTTTGTGCATACATATCATGTAAATTGTATAGATAAAAATGACATAATAGGAACAACGAATTATGGCTATGACTTTACGTCTGCAGTTGCTCATGGAAATGTATTTGGAATTCAACCACACCCAGAAAAAAGCCATAAAAATGGTTTACATATTTTAGAAAATTTCATTAAACTATAGTTTGTACGTTATCGGAAGTAATTCCGCTAACTACGTTAACACTAGGTTCTCTTCGGCAGAGAGCCCACGCCACTAGTGGCTTTTATAATTAAAAGGATTTAGATTTGACTTTATACCCAGCGATAGATTTAAAAGACGGACAAGCGGTGAGACTCACAAAAGGTCTTATGGATAGTGCAAAGGTTTACTCAAATGAGCCTTATGAACTTGTGAAAAAATTTGAAGAGATGGGCGCAGAATGGGTACATTTAGTTGATTTAAATGGTGCATTTGCAGGTGAGCCAAAAAACTTGGACTCTATTATCAAGATTAGAGAAAACTGTAATGTTAAGCTTGAACTAGGCGGTGGTATTCGTGATGAGAAGACGATTAAAAAGATGCTTGATATTGGAATTGACAGAATTATTTTAGGCTCAATCGCTGTTAAAGATCCACAGTTTGTAAGAGATATGGCAGCTAAATATCCAATCGCAGTTGGAATAGACGCAATTGATGGTTTTGTAGCTGTTGAGGGTTGGGGTGAAGTGAGTACTATGCGCGCAACTGATTTAGCTCGTGAATTTGCAAACGCAGGTGTTGAAGCTATTATCTGTACAGATGTTGGCAAAGATGGAACACTCAGCGGTGTTAATGTTGAGTTTACTTTAGATATAGCTAGAGCAAGCGGTATTAGTACAATAGCGAGTGGTGGTGTTAAAGATGCAGATGATATCACAGCGCTAATAGCAACTAAAGAAGTTGATGGCGTTATCATTGGTAAAGCTTATTATGAGGGTACTCTAGACCTGCCAAAGATGTTTAAACTATTGGATTAATAGTAAAATAAACAAAATTTTGCTATTATTGTAGTATTAAAATATATAAATTATTTAAAAGGATTTCAATTGAAATTACTTGTTGTTGATGATAGTTCTACAATGCGTCGTATTATTAAAAATACTTTAGCTCGTTTAGGCTATAAAGATATACTTGAAGGTGCTGATGGTGTTGAGGGTTGGGCTCAGATGGATTCTAATCCCGATATTGAAATGTTAA
>DAOWEO010000136.1 GCA_030638415.1 Bdellovibrionales bacterium
AGCTCACTTTTTACTTTATCTATAAATTCCTGAGTCGCACTATTTACATGTGAACGACTAACAGTAACTTTTAGCGGTATGTTGATTTCTCCACAGTTCAACAACTCTCTTACTCCAGCCTGCTCTTTAAATGCTTGAGTTCCATCTGCAAAGTAGAGTAGGTCTAATACAGGTGCCCATACAACTCCAAGAGATTTTCCATCAGCTGATCGATAAGCAATATTAACTGTAAACTCTCCATTTCTTTTTATAAACTCTTTGGTCCCATCAAGTGGATCAACCAGAAAAAAATCACTCCACTTTTTACGCTCTTCGAAGCAAGGCAGTTCAGACTCTTCAGCAATAATAGGAATATCGGGATATAGTGTCGTTAATGAATTTACAATATATTCATTCGCTTTTATGTCTGCTGTTGTAACGGGAGTATGATCTGACTTACTCTGCTGAGTATAATTTTGCTGCTGATAAAATTCTAAAATAATATCTCCAGCAGCCTTGGAAATACTAATCAGTTTTTCAATTGAAACCACTTTCTATAGCTTCCCTAAAAATTTCATAAAACGTAATTTCCACACTGCTAAAACTGCTTCCAAAATAATTCCTCCACCCATCTTAGATTCGCCGTCACGACGCTCAGTAAAGATAATAGGATATTCGGTGATTTTTAGCCCTTGTGCCCAAATTTTATAATTCAGCTCTAACTGAAAAGAGTACCCATTAGAGATAATATTATTTAAATCTAGAGACTCTAGGGCCTTACGTGTAAAACATTTAAAGCCACCAGTCGTGTCTAAAACAGTTATACCTGTAATAAAACGTGTATAAATAGACGCGCCATAAGAGAGCAGTAGACGCTTAAAAGGCCAGTTAATAATTCTAATCCCATCAATATAACGAGATCCAATCACTAAATCACAACTCTGTGCCGTCTTTAAAAGTCTTGGTAGATCATCTGGATCATGAGAGAAGTCACAATCCATTTCAAATACATATTTAAATTCACGCTCTAATGCCCATTTAAACCCTGTAACATATGCTGTTCCAAGGCCTAGCTTTCCAGTTCTTTCAATCATGTGCAAGTTTGCAAACTTCTCTTGTAAAGTTTTAACAACTGCTGCCGTACCATCTGGAGACCCATCTTCAATAATAAGTAGATTAAAATCCGCCGATTGTTCAAACACCGCATGAATCATCTTTTCAATATTTTCTATTTCATTAAATGTTGGAATAATTACTAACGACTCGTTAAATGGTAAGCTCATAAGTCCCTCAGGAAATTAGTTAAAAGACATATTAACCAACACCAAACAAAAGGGGAACTATTTAATTGCAAGAAATCCTTCAAAGCAGATATACTTCATCACACTCATCACATCACTAAAACCAGCTCGTTTTAATAGTTCAATATTTGCCTCTGATGAGAAAGGCTCTAGCACACGTTTTAGACTACGTGACTTGGCAATAATTTCATCAGGCTGATACCCTTGATCTAATTTATAATCCAGATATAAGGCACTCATATAATCTTGAAATCTAGCATCGTTAGCGCGGACTTTTTCAAACATTATAAAAGCCCCACCCCAGTTCAGATGCTCATAGATTTTACTCAAGAGCTCTTGGCGCCTATATGGAGGTACAAACTGTACAGTGTAATATGCAATAATTAGATCCGATTTTTCATATGGAAAGAGAAAAATATCATCACAGACAAAATTAATGTTCTGACCTAAAGCAAGACTCTCCTGCTTAGCCTGGTTAATCATCTCAGCTTCTACATCAATTCCCACCCAGTTTAGATCTTCTTTTTCAGCATGTCGTTCAGCAAGCTGCCGCAGCAGTACTCCTGTAGAGGTACCCAGCTCATAGCAAGTTGAACCATTTTGCATAAAAAAATCACTAAGTTGAGCTACTAAGGAGTGCCCCTCAGTATAAAAAGGGACCGATTTTGCCACGTGGTCAGTAAAGCCCTGTGCAGTCTCACCACCAAAGCTCCAATTAGCATTTTCAGCGATAATCCCCTCTCCACAGATATTGGGACGAATGTGCTCTCTATTTTTCGTTTCGATCGTATTCTCCTAAACTGTAGAACTTTTACACTAGAATAAGTAATATTTGCAAAAAAAATGAAAATAGACTAAAAATCATAAAAAATATACATTGCTCAAAATGAGGTAGCACACGCTTATGCAACTTGAATTAGACCAATTATGGTTAGACCAGACATTATCTTCTGCTCAAATGCTAATTGCAGGGCCCTGTAGCGCTGAGTCTGAAGAGCAGCTATTAACCGCTGCTCATGCACTTAAAGCACTACAAAACATTAAATTTTTCAGAGCAGGAGTTTGGAAACCACGTACACGTCCAAACTGTTTTGAAGGGATTGGCGTACCAGCTCTTGGCTGGCTACAAAAGGTCAAACAAGAGACTAATCTAAAAATTATTATTGAAGTGGCCACAAAATACCACGTAGAACAAGCATTTAAGCATGGAATAGATGCATTATGGATTGGCGCCAGAACAACAGCGAACCCTTTTGCTGTTGAAGAGATTGCCCGTGCTGTAGAAGGAACGGATATTCCTGTTTTTATAAAAAATCCTATTAATCCAGACCTTTCCTTATGGTTGGGAGCAATTGAGCGATTTCAAATTCGTGGCATCACAAAAATCATGGCAATTCACCGTGGTTTTTCTACCTTTGCTACTTCAAAATATCGTAATGATCCGATGTGGAAAATTCCAATGGAGTTGAAAAGACTTCATCCAGAACTTCCTATTATATGTGACCCTAGCCATATTGGTGGCACACGTGAGCTGATTGCGCCACTCTCCCAAAAAGCTTACAACTTAGGATTTAATGGACTAATGGTTGAGTCTCACCCGACTCCTGATACAGCGTTAAGCGATGCTAAACAGCAAGTTGCACCGCACGTACTAGCAAGTATACTCTCCAACCTAGTATCTAAAACGACTGTAATAACTAATGATAAGGTTAAAAGAGAGATTGATCACTACCGTGAGTTAATTGACGATATCGACACTCAAATTATTGAATCCCTCAAAGATCGTCAAAATATTGTCGTAGACATTGCAGCACTAAAACGTAAAAATCAAATGACAACATTTCAAGTACAAAGACTCGATGAGCTACTGCAGATGCGGCAAGAGGCAGGTTGCGCTCTTGGACTTAGTAAAAACCTTATCAATGAAGTCTTTAATGCTATCCATGACAACTCTGTTAAATTTCAGACTAAGTTGATGAATTAGCTAAGTTTTTTTTCCCACTCATATGCAGTACGTACAATGTAGGCAAGATCATCATGTTCTGGTTCCCATTTTAGTATCTCTTTGATCTTCTGGCAGTTAGAAATAAGCGTTGGTGCATCTCCGCCACGTCGCTCCCCTTCTTCAATATTTAATTTAATTCCAGTCTCTTTTTGGAAAGCCTCTAAAACCTCTGTAACCGAATATCCCTTACCATAACCAACGTTGAAAATATTAGAGATTCCACCTTCAGCGAGATACTTAAGTCCCTTTATATGAGCTGCAGCAAGATCTTCAACATGAATATAATCACGAATACATGTTCCATCTTCGGTCTCATAATCAGTACCAAATACAGTTATCTTGTCACGCTTTTTAGTCGCCACTTCACATGCAATTTTTAACAAGTGTGTCGCCTTAGGAGTTTGCTGACCAATACGTGCCTTCTTCTCCGCCCCTGCAACATTAAAATAACGAAAAGCAATATAATTGAACTCTTTAACAGCAAATGATAGATCCTTAAGCATCATCTCGGTCATTAATTTAGATGTACCGTAAGGGTTAATTGGAGCTAGAGCTGAATCCTCCACACAGATCCCCGTCGACGGCATACCGTATACTGCAGCTGTAGAAGAGAAGATAAATTTTTTAACTTTATATTTTGAACATGCCATTAAAAGATTAAGAGCATTTTTAGTATTATTTGCATAGTATTCAAGTGGTTTTTCCACACTTTCTGGAACAATAATACTACCAGCAAAGTGCATTACAGCGTGAAATTTCTCAACTTCAAAAAGAGCATTTAGCTTTTCCTTATCTGCAAGATCTCCTTGTACAAATTTACCAGCTAAAACAGCATCTCGCTTACCAGTTGAAAGATTGTCATAAACAACCACGCCATAGCCTTGCTCACTCAATTGCTTAACCACATGTGATCCAATATACCCAGCGCCACCAGTTACTAATACTTTCATTATGCTCTCCCCAATATTTATAGAAGCAAGTATAAAATAAAAAAAGGAGAAAAGCTTTCACTTTTCTCCTTTTTTTATTTATAAATTGAAAGTTTTATTATCTTAACTGTACGATTTCACCAAGTCCAGTCACATGAAAGAGCTGTGTCGAAGCAATCGTTCTTATAACGCTGTCTGACTTATATTCAACCTGCAAGGTTGCTCCAGCAATTGGGTTTTGCATTGATCCATTATTAGTAATTGTAACTAGAGACGTTTTCGCATTGAAAGTAAATCCCCAAGTAACAGCAATACTGCCTGCAAAGACATTTACTCCTGTTAAGTAATTTCCAACACCATTAAATTTTCCGCCATGTTGAAAAGTTACAGTATAATCAAAAGTAATAACTTCCATACCAAGTGCATTTTTATAAATAACTCTATAACTCTTTGCCTTAGGTAACATCCATCCATCCATCATAGAGAAAGTTGCATTAGGATCAGACTCTCCTTGGATCTCAGGGATTACGCTAATTGCTCTAGCGAAATCGACATTCATCACAGGCTTATTATCTTCAATTATTGCCCAAACTTTTTTACCTAAGGCAATCAACTTATCAAGCTCAATAATAATATCGACTAAAGAGCGTTTATCCTCAAGAGCACTATATACCAGAGGAGTCTCAATTTCAGTTACTGTAATATCTTGAATAATATACATAGGGTCATCAATGGCAATATCAGTTTTATCTGCATCAACATTTAAAACACTCGTAAATGGAAGATGAATAACACCATGAGAAAAGACACTAGTCGCA
>DAOWEO010000145.1 GCA_030638415.1 Bdellovibrionales bacterium
AACACCATTTGTAGCAGTTAATGCTGGTACGAACTGTGGAGCACTAGTTAAGGCTGCATGTGAATCAAATCGTGGTAATCATGATGCTATGGTTGCTTGTATTGAAAAACTTAGACCAACTCTACCAGTAGAGTGTCAGGATAAGGTTCGTAATGGAAACAGATATGAGCAAGTAAAAGACTGTGTAAATAATTAGTAATAATAGATTTATACTTAGGAAGGCCTCTTTTATAGAGGCCTTTTTTTTATTGTAACCAGTCGAAGATGTGTTCTAGTTAGAAAATATTAGATTAATTATCTTTAAAACGACTATAAATTAGATATTATAGAGCATCTATTTAATAAACAAGGATGTTTTATGTATTTCAAGATTGCCGCTATTCTCTTCATGTTTTCACTTTCGACAACTATTTTTGCTATTATGCCACATGACTCGAGCCGTCTAATTGTAAAATTTAGTAATGTCAAAAATATTGCACAGCTGACTAATATTTCACATGCAAAAAAACTATTTAAAAATGTTTATGTTGTCTATTCAGATGATATTGAGACATTACATAAGCAGCTTAGTACTGATGAAAATGTTATCTATGTTGAGCGAGATTATATCGGCACACCTAATAAACTGGCAAAAGTGGTAGAAGATTATCCTAATATGAAATCACAAAATAGCTATTTTAATGATCCCAAAATAAGTCGCCTATGGGCATTTGAGGATAGTAGTGAGGATGGAATTTCAATAATGAACTCTTATATTTTAAGACCAGATGTGCCACGAGAGGAGATTATCGTAGCAGTTGTTGATACGGGAGTCGATTTTCGCCATGAAGATTTAAAAGAGAACATGTGGGTAAATAGTGGCGAAATTGCAGATAACGGGATTGATGATGACGGCAATGGTTATATTGATGATATACACGGAATTAATACATTAAATAGAGACACTTATGGTAATGCAACAGGAGATATTTATGATCATCATGGTCACGGAACACATGTCTCTGGAACGATTGCTGCAGTTCAAAATAACCATATTGGACTAGCTGGTATTGCCAAAAATGCAAAAATTATGGGAATTAGAACAGTTCCAGGTAGTGGGGATGAAAAAGACGTAGATGTTATTGAATCTTTTATATATGCAGCGAAAAATGGGGCAAAAATTATTAACTGCTCTTTTGGAAAAGCGCATAATGAGGGGGGAAATGCTGTTAAAGATGCCATTGATTACATTGGACAGGAGTATGGGGTACTTGTTGTAGCAGCTTCTGGTAATTCTACCGATAATATTGATAAAAAGCTGAGCTACCCAGCCTCTTTTGATAGCCCAAATTTATTGGTAGTTGCCTCTACTAAAAGTAATGGAAGGCTTAGTTATTTTTCTAATTATGGCGTGCAAAGTGTTGATCTTGCTGCTCCTGGATCTAGTATTTACTCATTAGCTCCTTCAAATCGGTATGCGACGATGAGTGGTACTTCAATGGCAAGTCCTAATACTGCAGGAGTGGCTGCAGAAGTTCTTAGTCAATACCCAGGACTAAGTACATATGAGCTCAAGCAAGCCCTGATGGATAGTGTTACTCCCGTTAGACGATTTAAAACGAAGATGGTTTCAGGCGGAAGAGTGGATCTGTTACGTGCTTTAGAAAGCCTCTCACTGTAAAAGAGAAATAATATACTGTAATTACTTACTCTGCTGAGGTATGTTGTATCATATTTGGGGGATAGTAGTTTGTTTGATCTGTTTTTAGATTTTTATGGTATTAGTGTTTCTATATCCTCTGTCGATAGTATTGCACAACTGCTTAAAAAAGATTTTGAATATTTTAACTGTGCAAAAATACAGCATCCTACTTTTGTCTTATCAGTTGAAAAAAGCATTTCTCCTTATAACGAAATAGCAGGTCTAAAAGCGATTAGACAAAATGAAAAATGTATTACGTATAAGGATTCTGGATATATTTTTAACGACTATCACGGTGCTGGATTTACTGTTTATGATCCAGCGGCTAAAAAAATGTCAATCTACTCTTTGGATGAACAATTACTGCATGAGATAACCTATTTAGCAGTCCTGTCGCTTACAGGGAAACTTCTTGATCTACGTGGAATGCACCGTCTACATGCTTTTGCTATTTCTTATAAGAGTACTGCCTTAATTGGCATGATGCCCAGTAAGGGAGGAAAGTCTACTCTCTTTTTAGATCTGTTAAAAAGTGATAGTGAGTTTAAAATAATTTCAGATGATACTCCTTATATTGATTGGAGAGGCAAGCTTTATCCATTTCCTATAAGAGTAGGGACGAATGATATTACTGGTTATGCTGACTTTGTGAATATAGAAAAAAGTTATGAGTTAGTGCGGCGTGATCATGGAGTTAAAACACTTATTCCTGTTAGCGCTATTCCAAATAAAATTCATACCGATGTAGTGGAGCGAATTATCCTTTTTGAAGGGGCGAGGATATATTCAAATGAGTGCGAGTTACATAATATATCTTCTCTTAAAATATTTATTGCCCAAATAAAGCATGTGATTATAGGTGTGGGACTACCGATGGTACTTGAGTACTTCTTAGAGCCCTCTATAAAGGATATTCCTAAACGTATAATAATTATTGTTAAGCGTTCGTTAGCTGCATTTAATTTAGCTAGAAAATCTAGTAGTTACACTATCTACTTAGGACTTAGTAGAGAAACAAATGTCAAAATAGTTAGCCAATTGCTTAAGCAGCAAAGATCAGAGGAAATTTAATGAAAGCTTTTAATATTAAAAATGGAATGCAGTTTAGTTGTAGTTTAAAGGGAGAGTCTTGGCGTCAAGGAAGCTGTATTAATGGATTGTTGGAGATCTCTTCTAAAGAGGTTACCGGCAGAGTAGTATTAGCTCTGGGTACCAAAAAAAAGATTACTAAAAGAGACCCTAAGGCATATACCATTATAGATGCAAAAGAGTTCGAGCTTGGGAATGATAATATGAGCTTTGAGTTTTCTCTGACCAAGGACTGCTCTGTTGCTGAAACGTATTTACTATTTGGTTCAGGTGAAGATCTGTTTGAATATGGAAATTTATTACTTAGTATTGAGCCAAGTGAAATTATTGAAGGATACTTAAATATCTTAAATCTTTTTTATAAGTTTAAGACGAAAAAAATTAAGTCTAATAAAAATGGTTTTATTGAGGCAAGTGTGACAGTTCCACCATCAAAAGAGTATGCCAATATTGTATCGCTTAAAATTCTTTTAAAATTGGTAGATGATAAGCTTGTTGTAGTCTATGACGTTGTAATTAATAAAGTTAAGTTTGAATTTGGCATAACCCAAGTTGTAAAAGATAAAATGATAATAGAAAAAGACCTTACGGCTAAAGAGTACTTGATCTATGGAAACTCAATTAATCAGGACTTGATAAAAGAGTCTATAGGTGAAGTTATTGAGCAGATTAAAAAGAAGCAATTAAAAATTTAATTTTTAAAAGGTTAGTTATGAAAAAGAATGTAGTACTGGCATGCCTTCTACTTTTTATATCAGCTCTCGAAGCTAAATTATATCAATCAGTACCCTTAGCTAAGGCAACGCTATTTACACCAACCAATAAGCCATGGTGTACTAGTTGTGGCATGCATTTAGGAATGTTTTATAAAACTAACCATGCTTTAAAAATGAAAGATGGAAAGACTGTGCAGCTCTGTTCATTGCACTGCCTAGTTGAAAAGTTAGCACAAAAAAAAATAGTAGCTGATTTACTGGTTGTTGATAATACTACTTTGAAATTTATTCCTGTTGAACGTGCCTATTACGTTGTGGGGAGTAATATTAAAGGAACGATGACTAAAAATAGTAAATTTGCTTTTGGTACGCAAGAAGCAGCTCAACTATTTTTGAATGAACACAGAGGGAGAGTTGTTAGGTTTTCAGAAGCAAATGAGTTAGCAAAAAAAGATTTTATAAATGACATGAAAATGATCTCCACAAAAAAAAGAAAAAAAGTATTTCCGATGGGAAAAAAGATTGTTACTAAAATGTGTGATGCTAAAAAATTGTCAGCACTACATGCTCACACACTACTTGAGTTAAAATTTGAAATTAAAAAGAATGAAATATGTGGAAAGCTAAATGAAAAGCAGCTACAGATGGCATCACTCTATTTGATGATGAAAAAAAATGGAGATGGTGTATTTACTTCTGCGATATCCGTACCTGAAAATGCTAAATGTCCTATTTGCGGTATGTTTGTGGCCAAATATCCGAAGTGGGCTGCACGTATTGTAAGTAGTAAAGGTATATTTTATTTTGATGGTGCAAAAGATTTTTTTAAATATTATCTTAAAAGTCCTGAAGGAAAACTTAGTGTTACCGATTATTATACGCTAAAAGGTCTTGATGCTAATAAAGCTTTTTATGTAGTTGGTAGTAACGTTTTTGGACCGATGGGAAATGAACTTATTCCATTTGAGACAAAAACACAGGCTGTACAGTTTTTTAAAGATCACAAGGGAAAACGAATTGTCACATTTTCTAAGGTTGATGCAAAACTTGTTCACTCTTTGGATCAATAATTATGAAGTTAGTATTAATAGCATTTTCTATATATAGCTCAGTTGCACTAGTATTAGTAGTAACAACCTTACTTATTATGTATAAGCAGAACAGTGCTCCATACTCAATGCGCTCAACTCTAAGTTTAGCTTATCATAGCGCTGATTATGCTTATCGATTTCCAGAAATTATTGATGGTAGGAGAAGCTATTTTCCTGCGGCACCCGATATTGACTTTGTAGCACTCTCGAAAAGTACCTCGGAGAATAAATAGTGTTTAACATATCATTTATAAAATTTTCACTTAAGATGATGTTTAGTAGTCGGCGGGAGCTGATAGCCGTTTTTATGTTATACACATGTTTAATTTTTATCTTATCTTCTTTTTTTCTTATGAAAAATTCTCTTTTTAATGCATTTGACCATTTGATTGATGGTAAGCCCGAGCTAATTATTCAAAATATGCAGGGGGGAAAAGCGGTGAATACACCTCTGAGCTGGGCTGATGAGATCTTAGAAATTGACGGTGTAGGACAAGTATATCCTAGACTGTTTGGGACGTATTTTTTTGAACAGGGCCGTGATTTTTTTACTTTGGTAGGATTTTCTCTACTCGAAGAGAGTTATGATTCTGAGATTCAAAGTATTATTGATGGTGTTGATTTTAAATCATTTCAAAACCAAGAAGGAATCTATGTTGGGCTTGGAGTACAAAAACTACTACGATCTCATTACTACACAGATAGCTTCTCTTTTTTTTATGGTAGTGGTAAAAAGCTTACACTACCTATCTTGGGTCATTTCTCAAAGAAATCACAATTAGAAACCAATGATCTTATTCTGCTCTCTAAACAGTCCATTCGACTGATCCTTAATATTGATGAGAATTTTGCAACAGACCTTGTGGCCAATATTCCTAACCCTGCTGAAAAGGTAATTGTCGCAACAAAAGTTAGAGAACTTTTTCCTAATGCTCGTATCTTAGACATAGTAGATTTAAAAGTGAATATGAAACGAAATTATGATATTTTTGGAGGAACTTTTTTTGCACTATTTTTACTTCCTTTAGTCGCTTTTTTAATTCTATTTTATACTAAAATATCTGCTCTAACTGAAAAGGGGAGATCTCAAGTTGCAATTTTACGGGCCATTGGGTGGGAGATTCCCTTAGTGATGAGCTGGCATCTGTTTAATGCATTTTTTATTGCCTCTCTGGCATATATGGTTGGAGTCTTATGCTCATATTTTTTTGTATTTACACTTAATGCTCCTGGACTAAGCCAACTTTTTTTAGGTCAGGCAAACTTATCTGCTAGTTTTAATTTTACAGCTGTCATTCCCTTAGAAACTCTTTTTTATCTTTTTATCGTAACAGTCTTTCCTTATACATTGGCATCCGTCATACCTATTTATCGCTCATCTATTGTTAGTCCACTTGAGGTGCTTAGATGATTAAGATAAATGATTTAGAATTTAGTGTCTCTGATGGAAGGCATGGAAGAAAAAAACTGATACAGGTTGATGAATTAAATATTTCTCAAGGTTCATTTGTTTTGATTACAGGTGAAACAGGTTCTGGCAAAAGTACGTTACTTTCTTTGATTGGTGGTATGAATAGGCCCACATCAGGAACGGTAAAAGTTTTAGATAGAACAATTTCTAAACTGAGTGATCATTTTTTAAGTGAGTATAGACGTGAGCAGATTGGATTTCTATTTCAATTTTTTCACTTGATAGATAATTTGTCTGTGTTTGATAATATTGCTTTAGCACTAGTTCCATATAACCTGTCATTTTCTGCTTTGCAGCAGCGGGTAGAGTTGGTAGTTAAGCAAGTTGGTCTCAAAGGAAAAGAAGATTTCATTGCTCAGAATTTATCAGGGGGAGAGAGACAAAAATGTGCTTTGGCTCGTGCCATTATAAATAATCCCTCAATTTTAATTGCTGACGAACCTACCGCAAACTTAGATAAAGCTGCAAAATTGGCTTTGCTAGAGCTACTTTACTCATTCAATCGTAATGGAATGACTGTACTTGTTGTTTCACATGATCCACTATTTGAAGATAATGCCATAATAGATCAGAAAATTGTAATGAGTTCTGGAAAAGTGATTGCCCTTTAAGGTGTTACTGAGTATCAATATGAACTGGAGTTAATATGTTAGAAAAACGAGTAATCGCATTAGAAGAAAAATACTTACATCAGGACCGGTTGGTTACTGAATTAAATGCAATCGTTGCAGAGCAGGCACTTGTAATTGAAGAGCTAGTACAACATATTCAACGATCAGGGGAAACTAGTAATAGTACCGTGAGTGCCAGTTCTCTGGACACATTAAAAGACGAAGTACCTCCTCACTACTAGTTTAATCAAAGATTATTAATTACTATTAAAAGCGCTCTCCCTCTTTACAGCATCTGCATATGCTTTTTGACACTACTAATTATTTTACCACCATACACTCCATCAATAACACGATGATCCAATGTTACAGATACTGTTAGTATTGGAACAATTTTTATTTCACCATCGATAACTTGCACTTCGTCTTTTAGGTCAAACAGGGCTAAAAGTAGTGGAACTCTGGCAACTGCTGGAAATGGAATAAAACCATGTTCAACTCCAAAGCTAGAAACACTTGTAATCATACAAGAGCCAAATGGATCTTTTTGGACACCTAGTAGTGAGGAGTGAATGTTTAAATAATATAAAATAAAATCTAATATCTTTAGAATAGGTCTCGTTAGAATTGATGGTATAAGTGAGATACTACGTTTTACTTTTTTAAAATTAGGATCAGAGTTATTGCGAATTGCTAGTGCTGCATGCTGTAAATCTTTTTTTATTTCAAAGACATTTTTTTTATCTACATTTCTAATGACTGTTCCTGAAAGCTCATTACCCGCTTTATCAACAGCAACTTGCAAGAAAATATCAATACTATCACGTAGGTATATATTGGATCCTCTAACCATACCATTTACTTCAGGAAACTCCGCTAGAGCATTCCCAACAACTTTTGTAAAGAGATGGGTTGTTGATATTGAAGGATTATTTATAATAAATTGCTTGAATTTTGTTGCTTCCAGTTTTAAAAGTCCAAAGGTGGTTGGATCTGTTGGCCTTTTCCATGAATTAATCGCAACCTTTCTCCATGTGGAACTATTTTTTAACTTTTTAAGTTTGATGTGTTTAGTTAGCATAGTGAGATAATTCCTAATAATTAAAAACTGAATGGGATCTCTAGTTTCCGATTGTAGGCAACAGGAACATTATTAAATGAGTATATACTAAACTCACCACCTATATTTTTTTTCAGTCTACCCCTACGATCGATTCTAATTGCGTAACTACCTTTAAAGCGAGCACTGAGGCTAAAACCACTACTGGCCACGCCTTTAAAGCATATGATTTTAACAATCATTGTGTGGTCTGGCTGTGGATCAACCTGAATTTGTAGTGTCATTTGAACTGTTTTGATTTGACCCAAATTTCTAACGTTAAAATTTACTGGAAAGTTCTTATTCATTTGGGGAGTAAATTCTCCCTCTACCGAACATCCTGTTCGAAATTGATAGTATAATTTAGGTGCTTTTTGAGTAATTAAAAAATTACGCCATTTTCTAATATCAATTTCACATTTTGAGTTATCAAAATCTTCTTCAAGTGTGACTCGCTTGTCGGAGATAGGGAGTAATCCTAAAATTAGTTGACGAAACATCTTCTCAAAAAATGGATAGTTTTGATTACTCTGAGTAGTGGATGAGGGCGCTACTGCTTTTCGATAATTAGTAATCTCAATACAGGACGACATCATCTTCTTATCTTTGTAAGAAAAATACTCCTTTGATTCAAATCCTTCTGGGCATGTTGCTGCATAAGTTGATATTGAAAAAATAGTTAATAAAATTGCTATATAATTCATAATACTCCGCTTTCTTCTTAGTATATTAAATAATTGTTACCGAAATTTACAGGTATGGCCATACTGAACTACTTTTTAGGTTGTGTGATAAAGTGTCGTATTTGGTACAAAAAAGTATAAAAAATTGGTACGAGAATTAGTGTCACTAAGGTTCCAAATGTCAAACCCCATCCTAGTGTTATCATCATCTCAGCAAGCATTGAGTCATATCCAGACCAGCCATAAGCAGTAGGTACTATGCCTGCAACGGTTGTAATGGTGGTTAGTAGTACTGGACGAAGTCTTGTTGCTGCAATTTGAGCAATATATTCAGATAGGTTAATACGTTGATCTTTAAAATTAGCCTTTTCGAATTTACTTACCATTACAATAGCATCATTAATAACCACTCCCATCATTCCCAATGTTCCAATAACAGCAAAGAAACCATATACATTCATACTGTGTGCTTGTAATACAAATATTACTCCTGCGAGTCCAAATGGGATAATAGCTAAAATCATAAAGGGAGTAGTAAGGGAGTTGAAAATGAGGACTAAGATTGTATAGATAAGTAAGCAGACTAGGATAATAGAGTACTTAAAATCATTTTGTGATTCTCTAGAGTTTTTAATTTCTCCAACAAAACTAATAATTGAGGTTGGATTTGTGCTGTAGAGCTTAGGAAATAGATTGTCTTCTAGATCTTTGGCGATATTGAGTGGAGTTATTGAGGTATTTGATTTTAAGTCTGCATAGACCATCGTTGTTCGTTTAAAATCAACCCTTTTTATATTGGTGGGCTTATTCAGTTGTTGCGTTGTAATAATCTTATGCAGAGGAATAAGTTTTCCAAGTCTATTTTCAACTTTTAAAGACAATAGTGATTTTATATCTGTTTTATATTGTTCTGGGACTGTTAACCGAACATCAACCTCTTCTTCACCCTTGTTAATGGTATAAAGTATTGTTCCCTCTACAAATGTTCTTAGGATGTCAGTAACTCGTGATGGAGTAATATTAAAACGAATTAGATTTTCTTGGTTTAGATGAAATAGATATTCATTTTTAACCAGAGGCTGTTCAATTTCAACCTCTTCGAGGTAATCTTTTTGTCTTAGATAGTTTTGTATAGAGTCCGCAATTTGAAAACGTTTTATATTGTTGTTTTCTTGAATACGTATCTCGATGGGGCTTCCGGAACTATTACCCCACCGACCTCTTAAGAATTTGATCATTTTAAACTCTGTTAATTCTTTTGTCTGTTTTTTCCATTTTTTAAAAAGCATATTTAGTGTCTCTTGCCGCTGATCAGCAGGGAGTAACTCGACAATAATAGTAGCTTCATTCTCCTTTACTTCACCACCTCTACGACTTTTAGCGATCATTGAACGAACAGCAACAACGTTGTTTTTCTCATTTAAAAAAATATGTTCAATTTTACTAATCATCCTGGCAGTCTGTTCTCTGGGAGTATTTTTCGGCGCTTTGACCTTTATCATTACTTCTGTACTCTCTTCTCGTGGAAACATGACAAATTTCATATTTGATGTAAATACATATGCTGCAATAACTAATAGCAGTGAGAAAACACTCAGAGTTATTAAGCGGTATTGTAAAATTACAATAAGAGTTTTTTTATATAAATTTTCATATTGGATAAACCAGCCTCGAGCACTATGAGGGGCTCTGTTTTTTTTGGTAAATGGAGTTTTTGCGATTAGGTGTGACGGTAAAATAAAAATTGACTCAATAAGAGACCCGACTAACATTAATGTAATAATCACAGGGATGTAGACAACTAGTTTTCCAAAGTGTCCATTGAAAAATAGTAAAGGGATAAAAGCTGCAATGGTTGTGGCTATACTCCCTAGAATTGGGATTAACATTTCTAAGGTGCCCGTTAAAGCAGCTGTACTTTGATCTATTCCTGATTCTATTTTTCGCATGATATTTTCAGCAATAATTATGGCATCATCAACAACAACTCCGAGCACAATAATAACAGCTGCTAGTGTCATATTATTTACTGAATGTCCTAGGAAGTAGGCAACAATCAAAGTAAATGAGATCGAAAAGGGAATCCCCATTGCTACCCAAAAACCTGTTTTGAAATTTAAAAAAATAAATAAAACAGTAATGAGTAGTGCAAATCCTATCAAGCCATTAGAAGTGATTATTTTTAGTCTATTGGTCACACTGAAAGATTCATCATCCATTGTAATAATCTCAACAGGGGATTTAATATTACTTTTTTTAAAGTTGCTGATCGTTTTTAGTATTACTTTCTGTGCAGTAATAATATCTGTAGATAGGCTTTTTTGAACTTTTAAAATAATTGCCTCTTTACCATTTACTTTAGTTATCGCAATATTTTTACGAAATTCTTCCTTTACTGTTCCTATATTTTTAAGCTTTACCAAATTTCCTTGATAGTTTCCTTGTAATATCACATTACTTATATCACCAGGAGTCTCTAATTCATTAAGTGCAGTGATGCGAGATTCTGCACTGTCTGACAACGCTCCAACAGGTATTCTGATGTTATGTGCTTGGATCTGATTTTTAATGGTACTTAAATCAATTTCTGTATCCATCATCTTTTTTGGATCAATTTCAAGGCGAATTTCAGGGTGGAGGTATGCCGCTTTTGATAGAGAAGTAATCTCTTTATTGGCTATTAATTGGTTTTCGAGACTGAGACTGTATTGCTGTAGCTCTCTCCTATTGGCCGTAGTTAAAAAATCATGGTGTTTATGGATGATTGCAATATCCATAATTGCTTTATCGGTAGATTTAAATTGTTTGAAAGAGGGGATATCTCTTACATCGACAGGTAGAGAAGCTCTGAGAGTAGCATCTTTAATCTCTTGAATAATCTCTTTGATATCAGGTAGAGCAGGATCATAGTAGGCCATAATAATGGAATTACCTTGAGCAGAGGTGGAGTGAACCTCATCAAGACCACTTACAGTTTTTAACTCTTTTTCAATTGATCTTGTGACAAGTAATTCTACATCTTCTGATGACGCCCCTGGGTATATTGTTTGAATACGGATCCAATCAAATGAAAACTCAGGCATCTCCTCTTTACCAATATTATTCCAGACAAAAATAGAGAGTGATAGGATACCAAAAAACAGAATATTTGTTGTTAGGTGTTTAGATGTAAAGTAAGAAATAATCTGTTTCATATATGAGAAGGGGAGATTTTAAATTTTAAAATAAAAGTGGTACCAGAATATCCATCAGATTTAACAGTAATCTCACCGTCAAACTTATCAATAAACATTTTTGCCAAGGGGAGTCCAAACCCCGTTCCCGTTTCTCCTGCCGTTCCAGAACGTGATGTTGATGAAGAGAAATCAAATAGGTGCGGCATTATTTCCTTAGGAATTCCAATACCAAAATCTTTAATAATAACCTGTAGATAGGATGATTGGCGCGAGACTGAAATATCAATATAAGAGCCGGCTTTTGAAAATTTTATGGCATTAGTTAAAATATTACCTAAGACACTTACGCGTAAGGTATGCTCCTCTGCAGTAATATTATAGGACTCTAGAGCTTCATCTTCTAAACTTACTTTAAACAGTACTTTTTTCGCAGTGGCGAGATGCTGTATGTCTTTAATTATATGGCGAAGGTTTTCGACCATGCAAACATCTCTCAGATCAAGGGAAAGCTTCCCTCCAGCACAGGCCCTAATTAGCTTAACCTCTTTTATTAGCTCTTCCATATTGTCTATGGAGTCTAATATTTCACTTATTAAAGGAGAGTTGTTATTTTTTGCTTCTTTTTTTAGTTGTGTTACTTTGTGCTTTATGAGAATTAAAGGAGTAGCTAGATCATGAGTAACCAACGCTACAAGGGATGCTGATGTCTCATTACTCTCTTTAAAATGGTCACGACTTTTAGCTAATATACTGCGGACACGATCTTCCTCTGATTGAATTTTTTGCATGAGTACAAACACCACATAGGTTGATAAAATGAGACTGGCAATATTAATGATATTAGCATTGTTAATATCAATGATATCAAGAGTGATAGCGAAGTGTACTGGTAAAATATATGCTATTGAAAATAGGATTATACCAATGCCGGCTAGAAGATATGCATATTTTTTTGAGGAGAGAAACGATGATAAAAAAATCATCAAGGGAAGCCATAAAATATTTCCTGAAAGAAATACTGGTGCCACCAAATGCAAAAAGCTTGTCACTAGAATAATGGTCAAACTGTAAATAAATACTGCCACATTTAATTTTTGTGTTTTTATAAAAAACCGTGCATTGGCAAGTAATATTGTTACTGCAGCAATATCAACATACATTGCAATTATTTTATGGTTAAAATAATTTAAAATAATAAAAATCATTAAAATAAGATTCGCTACAAGTGAAAGAGATAAAAAAAGCTGCTCTTTTTTGTATTCTAAAATATCCTGCTCTCTTTTGGCAGGTAGTCCATAAAAGTAGTCGTAAATGTTGGTAAATAGTAACATTTTTTGTCCAGTGCCATAATATTCAGAGCTGCTATATCATGATGGTATTTTAACGTGACTTAGTAGAGAAAAGCTAATGAATGTTTAAAATATCTATATAATTGAATTAATTAATAAAACTCAGTATAATGATGCTGTAAAGTAATCGTGGGGAATATTATGGGAAGAAAATGGGCCAATATTGAAAAGAAAAAGGGTGCAGCTGATAAGCTACGCAGCCAAGTATATACAAAAATTCTATTTGATGTAGGTAAAGCGGTTAAATCTGGTGGTGCGGAGCCAAGTACTAATTTTCTACTTAAAATTGCTCTGGAAAAATGTAAAAAAAATAATGTTCCTAAAGATAATATCGACCGTGCTATAAAAAAGGCTTTAGGTGGTGGTAATGATGGGGTGCAGGAGGTCTCATATGAAGGATATGCACCTGGAGGTGTCGCAATATTTGTTGAAACATCTACAAATAATGGTACGCGGACGGTTGCTAATATTAGATCATATTTTAACAGGTCTGGAGGTTCTTTAGGAACGACAGGATCTCTTCAGTTTATTTTTACGCGTAAAGCAGTCTTTGAAGTCTTACGAGATAACCTAGATGAGGATGAGTTTACTTTAGAGATGATTGATGCTGGGGCAGAAGATATTGAGCTTGATGGCAGTCATTTTGAAATAACTAGGCGGATGGAGGATTTTGGTGCATTCTCTTGAAAATTAG
>DAOWEO010000065.1 GCA_030638415.1 Bdellovibrionales bacterium
AGGGATAGAAAACTTGTCACAAATCTCTCTGGTACTTATAAGAGTGTCCGCATTTCCATTATCATGAATAAACTTTAAAGCGATTAAGGCATATTCAACTTTTTTATTAATTTTTAGCACGATTCCTACCTATTTTGAGAGATCTTTTAATTAAGGGTTTTTACAACGTATTTGTTTTAACTTAAAAAGAGGCAAAAATAAACCTATTTTTAATGAAAATAGGATAAAACTACCTCTTGTCTGCGCTACTATTCGTTGGGATAATGATAGCGGGGGTTTTATGAAGTTTTTATTATTATTACTACTGTTTTTTTACTCAACGTTTGGCCATGCCAGTCAGATGTCCTATTTTTACTCCAATATTCTAGATGTAGGGCTTGATTATCGTAGCTGGGACAACCGTGAATACCAAAATGGAAGTGAATTAATGCGTGATTACGGTACCTTAACAGGATTTACTGTTAATTCTCGTTTTCTGTTTGATGATGACAGATGGATGGTTGAATTTGGTTGGAATCGGGTGGCCGGTGATACAACCTATGATGGGCAATTGGGAGATGGGACTCCTTATATTAGTGATTCGCAAAATGTTATTACCCGTTATGATACCCACTTTGTTCGCGGATATGATACTGCTTCAGGGATTTTTGCCATCCATTTTGGCGTTGGTTATAGACATCTTTTTAATGAGGAAGTTCCTGAGGATCCTGCCGATTACTCTCGTGAGATCTCCTATTCGTATATTCCTATTGGTCTACGCTTCATTACTGATACGAGTTCGGGACTAAAGCTAGAGTTTGATATGACCTATAATCTCTTTTTAAGTGGAGAGGTAAAGACCTATTTTGCTGAGCGGGGTTATTCTAATGATCTATTATTTGCCCAAAATGAAGGTAAGGGGGTCTACGCTTCAGCTACGATATGGGGAGACTACTGGAAGGTGGTTGGTTATATGCACTCATGGAGTATAGAAGATTCAGAATCAGGAACGGCTACCTATATAGCAGATGGTAGTGTCGGTGAATTTTATGAACCAGAAAATACTACAAAATCTTATGGGATTCGGGTTGCGGTTAGTTTTTAGTTCGAGGTAACTAAAAATGATTGGATTAAAGCTACAACAGTTGCAGGAGTTTTTGTGGGATACATTACAATGAAGAAAATTATTATAATGATAACTCTAGCTCTGGTGGACTTCGCTTTTATCTTAGGTTTTAATATCTGATCGCTTAACGAATAGTTTTACTTTTATAAAAATGAAAATTAGACTACATAAATAAAGAGTCCATTATTAAGGCAGTTAAATATTGAAGCTCAATAGATCATTTTTTATATTACTAGCTGGAGCATCGCTACTGGGCTTTGCTGCGATATTTGTTAAGCTCGCCTCTGCTGAAGCGGCAAGTGAAGTAATTGGTTTTTACAGAATGTTATTTGCACTTCCTGTAGCTTATCTACTGATGATGCGTTCACAAACGCCAGGATTGCTTAAAGAAAAATTAAAAGTTGTTTTCGCTGGAGTGCTATTTTCTGGATATCTATATCTTTGGCATATTGCAATTTCTATTACGACTGCGGCTAATGCAACGTTTATTGTTGGTATGTCTCCACTGTGGGTGGCACTGGTTAATGTGTTGCTTGGTTATAGATTTCATAAAACATTTTATTTGGGTCTTTGCACTGCTATTGGTGGAGCTGCTATTTTATCAATGGCAAAGGGTGGAACTATTAGTCTGGCTCAAGGGGAGATGGTTGCACTGCTCTCCTCATTTGGCTATGCAGGTCTAACTTTGCTTGTTACGAATGGGCGAAAGACTTTACAGGCAGTAGAAACACTTTTTTATGTCGTTCTGGGGAGTTTTATAACTTTTTGTATAATTGTTATGGTTAAACAAAGTGTAATGGGACCTTTTTCACTACAGACTTGGGGATCATTTCTAGGACTTTCATTCGTAATTCAACTTGCTGCCTGGGTGATTATTACCAAGTCCATGACTGGGCTCTCTAGTAGCGTAGTGTCCATTGGGCTACTAATGCAACAGGTAATGACACCACTGTTTGGAGTAATTATTTTGAGTGAATTTCCAGTATTTTTGGAAGTAGTGGGAAGTCTAATTCTAGTTTTAGGTATGGTGATTAGTGCACTAAAGAGGTAGAGATCGTTCTACGTTGTAAATCTTACATTTTGCGTCAAATTTTATCGACAAAAATTCTAATATCCAGTAGGTTGCTCTGTACTAACTCCTAGGGGATCCGATGAAAAAAATTACAACTATCTTAATCTTTGGTTTTGTATCATTAAGTGTTTCAAGTTCACCGATGTCTACTACCGAACTTTCCATAAAAAAAAATATGGCAGCTAATCGCATTGCTGGACCGATCTCTGGTGTAATGGGAATTGTCGCTCCACAAAAACGAGCACTTCTAATTTATAAGTATCAGCAACTGTCTAAAATTGATTTTTATTCAGGTAGTGAGCTGGCCGATAATAGCAAGATGAAAGATTATAATTATACAATTAAAAACCATACTGTAGGTTTACGCTATGGGGCTGCTAAAAGATTAGAGCTGAAATTAATTGGAAATTTTTATAAAAAAGATCTTGAATTTAGTAAAGTGATGATGCCAAAAGCGGGTGGAAGACCAGGTGGAGGTAGACCTAGTGGCCGCTCTGCAATGCCGACAACTGGGAAAACGGTACTGTTTGAGGATAGTTCATCAAGTATCGGAGATACTATGTTATCGGCTAAGTACCAAATTCTCTCTCCACTTTATGATGATTCAATTTTTCTATCTGCCAGCATGGGAGTCAAATTACCTACTGGAGCAAACGACCTTAAAAATGATAATGGTGATTATCTTCAATGGAATTTACAAAATGGAACAGGTAGTTATGATGGTATTTTAGAAGTAGCAATGACTAAGAAGACTTCACGTCTGCGCTTTGATAGTGGTATCAGATCATTTATTACAACAGAAGGTGCTCGTGGATTTAAGCGAGGAAATAAGCATATTTTAGCTGCCTCTATTAATACTAAGGTTAACAAATTTATAAATTTAGGCTTAAGTAGTAATTATAAAATCATTGATAAAAATAGCCTTACTAATATAGATATGGACAACTCTGGTGGTAAGTATTTATATCTATCTCCAGCACTGAGTATTAACGTTAATAAGCGAGCTCAACTGTCGATGGGTGCTTCATTTTTAGTTGATCGCGATATTAACGGCACCAATAGTGCTGAAGACTATATTGTTGAAAGTAAGATGCTTTTATTCTTTTAAATTAATCACAACTGTTTTTAGCACGTTTAGATTTATCAAAATGATCAGCTGGAACAGGTTGTCTCACCATTCCCACTAATGAGATAGCATCATCAGGACATACTTCAATACATGTTCCACAGGCAAAGCAATCAGGAATTACTTTGTCTTGGCGCAATATAGCTTCCATCGCATAACTAGGACAAGCTTTCTCACAGGCTCCACAAGCGTCACACTTATTATAGTCAACAGCTATTTTAAACCATGCTAGTTTTTCGAAAAACCATCCTACAAGGCCAAATGGGCAAAACAGATGACACCATGGCCGATACACTAGTAAGCTTAATATAGAGATAACAGCAACGAAGCTAATTCCTATCCATTGAAAGTATTGTGGTTTGAAAATCTTAAATGGATCAATGTCAGAAACAATGTCATGACCTCCCCAAAATGCCATGGCCACAAAGGCTAAAAAGAAAATAATTCTAAATCCATTGGATAGTACAAATGGAATTTTGTACTGCTTAACAAGTCCTTTAGAATCTTTTTTATTGCGGTTAAGTCGAAAAAGAAAATCTTGTAGAGCTCCAAATTGACATCCCCATGAGCAGATCATCTTATTTACTAGGATTACAGTTCCCATAAAAATTGCGAGAGCAACCATACGTGGTTTAAAGATAACCTGCTTCTCTCCCCAGAGTGCAATTGCATCTTTAACTGTTCCCATTGGTGATGGGTCTGCGCCTAGAATAATTCCAAAAATAGCAAAGCCGGCGAGATATGATATTAGTCGCAGCTTGGGATTTAACTTCTTTTTTCTTAAAAGGTAGAACATACCTCCCATAAATATAAACCAGATAATAAATTTTAGAGGAATTTTAAACCAGTTTTTAGTAGAGTTCTCTTCATAAAGGGCAAATGCCTTACTAATATTTATTTTCATTTCGTCAATATTTTCAGAGGGAAGATTTACTGGTTGATTTAGTTGATCCTTACTACTGAGTTGAAAAACAGATTTGATAACTTTCAGTGGAATCTTATTTTGCTGTGAAATCTGCTTTGGAGTCATCTCTGCAGTAAGTGTTATGGTTGTTCCAGTGGTTATAATCTCTCGTTTTTCACTCCAGATTTTGGTAGAGAGGAAGGATAGAAAGACTACCATTGTAATGGTTAAGATAAATTTTAGAGTAAGCGAGAGTGTTTTATTCATTGCTGTCCTTGTCAATTATTTTTCAGTATAAAGTTTTACAATAAAAAAGGGAACCATCAGGTATGTAATTATTTCACATATTATACATATTTCAGACATATGATAGGTTTATTTTATAAGGTTTATCAAAACATTTTTCCAGGAGAACTCATGAAAAAGATTATATTCATACTATTTTTACTTTTATCTCAAATATCTTTAGCTGAAGTATATATCGATAAAGACGTTTATGACACATTAGATGGCCAAAATCTAAACCAAGAAATTTATGACAATATTATTGATTCAATCTACGAGGGTGCTTATGAAATGAGTACAGGTGATGATGGAAGAGAGTGTCCAACCGAGGTTTATTCACTTAATGTTCTAAGCTCAACACCAAATGAGATCAAGTTCTCTTACGAACCAACTCAAGACTATGTTTCAACTTATGGATGTATGTCTATTCCAGCACAGTGTCTTCTTACTGTTGTACTCACTGATGGAAACTACCAAGCTACTACACAGTGCGAATGGCTATTCTAAAAAATTAAAAAAAACCCACATCAAATGATGTGGGTAATAATAGTAGGCTATAAGACTTCCTTAAAGTGCTAACGTTGTTAGCTTTTCAATTAAATCTTGGGTACGCGCAACAAACTTATCTTTGTCTTTTAGGTCTAGGCCTTCAGAAGAGATTGTTGCCAAATCCTGTACGTGATGACAAATTTTCTCAGCGAGTTCATCTTTTCCTGCTTCTGACATCTTGTAAGCATTTTTAATTAGCTCGTTGTTCGGGTTAATTACCAAAGTCTTTTTTACTGGGAAAGTTGCATCTTGTCCCATTGATTGAGTCATCTGAGCAAAGCGCTTCATCTGCTCATCAACTTTAAAATATGCCGGTGAGCTGGCAAGCTTTAATTTTTTAACTTCAATATCCATTTTTGCATCAAATGGGTTTGCTCCAGCAGCGTCATCTTTTTTATCTTCTTTGGGCTCACCAATAAGTATTTTTTGGAAGAAATCTTTAATTTTCATATCTTCATCGGTTGTATTTTCTGCAGATAGAAGATTTTCGATTTCACTATCAATACTAGTGAATTTATACTCAACATCTCCTTGTTTTTTCATTTCAACTTGTTGCATGAAGTGTGGATCAATATGATCGTCAGTAACGACAGCATGGACACCCTCTGAAAGAAGCTGAGTTCGAAGTGCTTGATCAGATTTTGTCTGCTCAAAGTAGATAACTTTATTTTTAAGTTTTTCTTGGTAGTCTGCTGGAATTGAAGCAGTATACTCACCTAGAGTGGTATATTTGTCTTCACTATTTTTGAAAATTACTTTGTCACGCATGATGTCGTCAAATTTCGGCTCACTTACGCAACCATATTTGATGAACATTCCAATATCTTCCCAGATCTTTTCGTATCTAGGACGGTCAGACTTATAAAGTTTTTTAAGTGACTCTGCTACTTTTTTTACAATGTAGTTAGAGATCTTTTTAATATTAGGATCTCCCTGTAGAGCAGAACGAGATACATTCAGTGGAATATCTGTAGAGTCAATTGTTCCTTTTAATAGTGAAAGAAACTCAGGGATAATGTTTTTAACATTATCAGATACAAATACTTGCTTGCAGTAAAGCTGAATACTATTCTCATTAAAAGGTTTGTTCTTATTAATCTTTGGAAAATATAAAATTCCTTCTAATGTAAATGGATGATCAACCTTGAGGTGTAACCAAAAGAGTGGCTCTGGGTCCATTGGAAACATTTCACGGTAAAAGTTTTTATAATCTTCATCCTTTAATGTGGTAGGATCTTTTTTCCAAAGAGGCTCAGTTGTATTAATTGGTGTTGCTGCTTCAATTGTCTTCGGTTCTTGTTTGTCCTTATTTTCTTCTTTCTCAGAATCTTTTTTATCTTGCTCTTCTTTGGCCTTGATTGCTGTTAGATCTTCAAGATAGATGTTGTATGGCATAAATCGGCAGTGGGTATTAAGTGTTTCAGTCAGTTTGTGGCCACTTAAAAAGTCTTTACTCTCATCTGAAATATGTAGAGTGATAGTTGTTCCAACTTCTTTTTTATCAGAGTCTTCGAATTTATATTCGATACCGCCATCACAGCTCCACTTCGTTGCAGTTGCACCTTCTGTCATGGCAAGTGTTTCAACTTCAACCTTATCTGCAACCATAAAGGCAGAGAAAAAACCTAGACCAAATTTTCCAATAATATCTTTGGGAGCATCAGTTCCTTCTTTTTTCATCTTTTCCATGAACTCTTGAGCACCGGAGAAAGCTAGTTGAGCAATATATTTTTCAACTTCTTCTTCACTCATTCCAATTCCATTATCAATAATTTTAATAGTTTTAGCTTTGCTGTCTGTAATAACTTTTACTTCCGCTTTAGGTACTTCGGTATTTAGGGTACGAGAGAGCATTTCACGCTTTGTAATTGCATCGGTAGCATTTGCTACGAGCTCGCGTAAAAATATGTCATGCTCAGAATATAGCCATTTTTTAATAATAGGGAGAATATCGACTGTGTTTACAGAGATTGATCCAGTTTTCGTTGCCATGTTATAACTCCTTGCGTTACAAGTTTGATTTATATTTACAACTAATGATGGGATCAACTGCGTGGCCGTCAAGGTCGGATTGTGTTATAAAGTGCAAAATTTTAGAGGTAGCGATGAAAAATAGAAATAAAAAGACAAAAGTACTCTTTTTGACCACAGGTGGAACCATTGAGAAGAGTTATGATGAGATTGATGGTAGCTTGCTGAATAGAAAAAGTCTTATTAGAAAGTATATTTTAACTGACTTACGTCGTCCCTATACTGATATTGAACTGATCAATGTTTTAAAGATTGACTCCTTACATATGACAGGGAAGCATCGCACAACACTATTAAAGAAGATCGAGCAGTGTCAGGCAAAAAAATGTCCAATGATTGTCCTACATGGTACTGATTCGATGGAAATAACAGCATCATTTATTGCTCAAAAAATTAAAGACCTCGAGTTTCCAATTATTTTTACAGGGGCCATGAAACCATTGGGATTTAGTGATTCCGATGCAACACAAAATGTGACTGAAGCACTAATTGTCTCAAAAATTTTAGCTCCAGGTGTATATATATCATTTCATAATCAAGTATTTCCTGCCACTGAAGTACGTAAGAATCGAGAAAAAAGGACTTTTGAGTTTATCTAGATTGACTAATAACCGCCAAAGCAAGTCGTGTTTTGGTAACATTTGCCTCCAGTGCCCAAAATTATTCATTTCATATATTTTTCTATAGTTAGCTTTTTTAATGTCGATAATCACATAGATTATAAAATTTAAAAATATGAGAATCTTATGGATGATTTTGAATTAGAATTAAAACAAGGCTTTTTAGAAGAAGCTGGTGATCTACTTACTAAAGCTGAAGAAGCTTTTTTAGGTTTAGAGCAGGATAAAGGTAATACTTCTATCTTAGATGAGATTTTTAGAATAGCGCATAATCTCAAGGGGACTTCTAAAGCTGTTGGCTTTGATCAAATGTCTGAACTTGTGCATATTGCAGAAGATCTTATTTTAAAAATTAAAGATGGAAGTGTTGAGCTTACTGATGGCATTGTAACAATTTTTTTACAGTTTAATGATGCATTAGTATTGATAGTTGACTGTCTGGGCAAGGATTATAATGCAACTATTGAAATAGATAGTTTGTTAGAATCTCTTCGGCAGGCAGCTGCTGGTGAGCTAAAAGAAGAGGTTCGTAACGAAGAGACTCCAGTTACCATAAATAATAATATTGAAAGTTCTAACATTGATGTGGTTAAGGACCTTGAAGGGATGCTGGAAGATTTAGAAAAAGAGTTAGGTGATCCTGTTGTTTTTGAGGAAACTATACAGCCTATAGAAAAAAAGAAAGTTGAAAAGGTTGATGTTCCAGTTTTGGAAACTCCAAGTGAGCCAATTGTTGCTAAAAAAGTAGATATCCCTCAACCCATAAAGCAAGAAAAAAAGGCTCCTGTTGCTAAGAATAAAGAGACTGCGGGAAATGCCAATGCTCCTGAAGTGACGTTGAGAGTCGCTCTTGGGAGAATTGAAAAACTTAATGATATCGTTAGTGAGTTAGTTATTTTGCAATCGGTATTAGATCAGCGTCGACTAAAATATAGTGATGATAAATTGATGAATAAATCTATTTTACAATTAGGTAAACTATCTAAAGAAGTACAGAGTATCTCTATGTCGCTACGTATGGTGCCGCTAAAGACAACTTTTCATAAGATGTCACGTATTGTGCGGGATGTTTCAAAAAAATTAGATAAAGAAGTAGAGCTGGTTATTGTTGGAGAGAATACTGAAGTAGATAAAACAGTATTAGAGTTGCTAGGAGACCCGCTTGTACACATAATTCGAAATGCAGTGGATCATGGTCTAGAGCCTAATGAAAAAAGAGTAGCAATTGGTAAGAAGGCTGTGGGAACAATTGAAATTGCAGCATTTCATGAAGGTAATAATTTAGTTATTAGAGTTACGGACAATGGTAATGGAATTGATCCTACGGTAATTCGTCGCAAAGCTATTGAAAATGGAATAATCAAAGAAGGTACTGAAATTTCAGATAATGAGATGATTCAATTTATTTTTCATCCCGGATTTTCCACTAAAGAAGAGGTAAGTGTTATCTCTGGTCGCGGTGTTGGAATGGATGTTGTTAAGACCAATATAGAAAAGTTATCTGGTAAAGTAGAATTAACCTCAACATTAGGTACCGGATCTGTATTTAAAATCATACTCCCACTTACACTTTCAATTATCGATGGCATGGTCATTTTGGCTGGTAATGAACGTTACATAATCCCCTTAGAACAGGTACATGAATTTGTTCGACCTACCAATGATATGCTTACTTTTGTATCTGGCTTAGGAGAGTGTGTTACTTTACGTGATGACGTAATTCCAATTTTTAATTTCTCATCTTTTGTAGGTAAGCAAACTGTAAAAAAGACAACTGATGATAATAAAAGTGACGGTAATAAGATAATACTTATTGCCAAAGGTCGAGAGCAGGAGATGATGGCCATTGAAGTTGATGATATTATAAATCAGCAGCAGGTGGTTATTAAGCAGTTAGGAGCAGAGGTAAAAGATAGTAAGGGAATTGTCGGAATATCAATTCTTGGAGATGGCAAGCCTGCCTTTATAATTGATATGCCAGAACTCGCCACATTGAAAAGTAGACGTTAATAAAATATTTGAATAAGAGGTAAGTATGATTGAAGATAGTAGTGATGAAAATGAGGCTGTAGAACCAGATCGGTTTTTACAATTTGACCTAGGTGATGAACACTATGCAGTAGATTTACTCACTGTTCGTGAAGTTATCTCTTTGCCCGAGACAACCAAAATTCCACGGGCTCCTGCCTATTTTTTAGGTGTGATGAATTTACGTGGACAGGTAATTTCAATTATCGATCTTAGAAAAAAACTCAGTATAAAAAATAAAGAAGATAACAGCGAGGAAGCAGTCATTATTGTTGATGTCTGTGGAATTTTTGTTGGTATTATTGTTGATTCTATTAACAAGGTTTTAGTATTTAAGGAGAGTGACCTCTCCGCTATGCCAGGAGCTAGTGTCAATATTAATACAGAATATATTAATGGAATTCATAAAAAAGATGATGTGCTTACTGTTATTATGAATCTTTCTAAGGCCCTTGATATCAGTGATCTTGAAATAGCTAAAAGTAAATAATTATATTAATAAGGAAAAACAATGAAAAATGCAAGTTTAAAACGGAAAATAATTTTAGTAGTAATGCTACCCATGATCAGCTTTCTAACTCTTTTTGGGTACCAGATTTATAATAGCATGGAGACTCTTTCTGAAACGAAACAAGTTCAAGCCAAGGTAGCGTTTATCGCAAAAGCTTCTAGCTTAGTACACGAAACTCAAAAAGAACGAGGAGCGACTGCTGGATTTTTATCTGGAGGAGTTAGCTTAGATGCACTAAAAAGACAGCGTAGCATTGTTAATGATCAGATTAAAATAGTATCAGCTGGGATAACGCAATCCATGTTTAGTACTGAATATCAAAAACAGTTAGTAAAAACACTTAAAATTTACAAAAAGATTAGGGTTCAAGTAGAAGGGAAAAGTGTTACGGCTGGACAAGCCATTGGAACATATACAGGGATTATAAAAACTTTTTTACAGTTAAATCTTGATGTTGCAAATAATACTGAGCTGGCACTTATTTCGGCAGAACTCAGAGCCTTTAAGATTTTAGAGGATGCTAAAGAATCAGGTGGTAAACTAAGGGCAAATATTTCCAGTATCCTCTCAAAAGATCTACCCATAAATGACAATATGCTTAGAAAAATTATAACACTTAAGTCTGATATTATATCTAACATAAGTTCATCTGGTCTACTTTTAGATGAGAATTCACAGACAATTGTTGCGGAATTTAAAACTTCCCCTGAATGGCTTAAAGTCAGTTCTGTTTTTATGAAAATTCTAAAAAAATCAGCAGAAGGTTTGTATGGTGAAAATCCAAGTAAGTTTTTTCAGACGATTACAACTTCTTTAAATATTTTGGGAGAGCTTGTACTGGTTGAAAAAGCACACATCTTAAAAGATGTTGCAGCAGAGCAGGAAAAAGTTGCAAAGCAATTATGGTCTTTTGTTACTCTACTTATTGTTATGACAATTTTTCTTGTTACAGTAATATTTATTTTAGTTAAGTCTGTTAATTTATCACTAAGTAAGATTGTTGAACTCCTCGGTGTTACATCTACGCAGATTTCATCTGTAGCTGGTGTAATTGCTAAAAGTTCTGTTGACTTGGCGGAAGCGACTAACGAACAGGCGTCAGGATTACAGGAAACAGTCTCTTCTATTGATGAAATTAGTGCCATGGTCGCTAAGAATTCTGATGCTGCTCAGTCATCAAAAAGTGTTTCACTTAAAAGTCAAAATGCATCAACTACTGGTAAGGACAGAGTCAGTGAAATGCTTTTAGCTATTCAGGATATTAGTGATAGTAATGGTGAAGTGATGGAGCAGATGAGAGAGAGTAATAGAGAATTTACACAAATTGTACAGGTGATTTCTCAAATTGGTGAAAAAACAAAAGTGATTAATGATATTGTTTTTCAAACTAAACTACTATCTTTTAATGCATCTGTAGAGGCAGCCAGAGCAGGTGAGCACGGCAAAGGTTTTGCTGTTGTTGCTGAAGAAGTCGGTAACCTTGCTACGATGAGTGGAAAAGCCGCAACAGAGATCTCGAGTATGCTGGATGAAAGTATTAAAAAAGTTGAAAAGATTGTAGATGATACTAAAGTCAAAGTAGAGAGACTTGTTGAAAAGGGTAAAGATAAATTAGATGATGGAAAAGATAAAGGTGAGAAATGTGATGCTGCTTTAGACGAGATTTTAGAAAATGTCTCCTCGGTAAATGAGATGGTTGGTGAAATAGCATACGCATCAAATGAACAATCACAAGGAGTTCAAGAAATAACAAAAGCAATGGCCCAGCTTGATCAAGTCACTCAGCAAAACTCTAGTATTGCTCAGCAGGCTTCTTCTCACGCAACTCAGTTGAGTGGACATGTTGGAGAGCTTGAGCAAGCAGTTTTAAGGCTTTCAGGTGTTATACATGGTGGAGGTTCTGCAATGGCAGTTACTAATCGTGTCAAAACTGTAGTAAATTCACCTAATAGTACTCAACAGGTTCCACTTGTATCATCTGAAGCTTCTGTTCAACAAGATAAAGTAATTGCAGCTGTTCCAAGTCAAGATGATGCTCGTTTTGAAGAAATTTAGTTAAGGTCATTAAATGAAAGCTACAGGTAATATGGCAACAGAAAATTTTACGTCTCTCGCTAGGAGAGTAGCGTCTATTGTATCAAAGGAGTCAGGAAATCTCTTAGGACCTAAGCAGTACCCTATGATTGAAAATCGGGTTAGCAAGCGTATGTTAGACCTAGGTATCAAAACTATTACAGATTACTTTACTCACCTAGAGAGTAATATTACCAGTGAATCTAGTATCTTAATTAGTTTGATTACCACGCATTATACATTCTTTTTTAGGGAGTTTAGCCACTTCGAATATTTGCGTGAAAACTTAGCAACTATTTGTCAGGATGTGCGATCACGTAATAAGAACTGTATAAAAATTTGGTCCGCAGCAAGTAGTAAAGGACATGAAGTTTATTCGCTAGCTATGTTTTTAAATTATTACCTTCCTGAAGTTGATCCGACTATGAAGTATGAGATTTTAGGAAGTGACATTGATCAAGAGTCTATCAAACTAGCGCAAAATGGTGTTTATTTGCATGAAGAAATTAATAACATCCCGATGCGCTTAATTGAAAAGCACTGGGCACGTGGAAGTGGAAGTATTGCACAATACGTGAAAGCTACCGCACGATTGCGCGAGCACGTCAGTTTTGAGGTTGTTAATCTTATGAATATCAAAACTGAAATGACGAGAGCAAAGTTTGATATTATCTTTTGTAGGAATTGTTTTATATATTTTGAACCTAAAGTGGTGAAGGATATTGCATTAGATTTTTTAGAACTACTGCAACCACAAGGACTTCTTATAACTGGTTTGTCAGAATCTTTAAGTCAGCTTAAATTAGATATTTATTCTGTAGCTACCTCGATATATAAGAAAAAAGAGGCAATACAGACTAAGACGATCGTTTCTACAGCGTCAACGACTAAACAAGTGACACCTGCTGTATCTCCTATCATTTCTAAAAAAATAACTAAGATTCCAGATATTTTAAAAGTTTTATGCGTTGATGACTCTAAGAGTATTTTAACCTTGTTGGCACAGATTTTAAAACCAGAGCATGGTTTTGAGGTAGTTGGAAAAGCAATGAATGGGTTGGAAGCGGAAGTGTTTTTAAAAGAAAATAGTGTTGATTTGCTAACTTTAGATTTACATATGCCAGAGATGGACGGACTACAGTACTTACAAAAGCATTTTGATTCTGGGCATGCTCCTGTTGTAATTGTCTCATCTGCTAGTCGGAATGATTCTGAAATTGCCATGCAAGCACTTCATCGTGGTGCTAGTGATTTTGTTGAAAAACCGTCTTTAAACAATCTTCTAGAACATGCAGATGAAATTAGAACTAAATTAAAGATGGCATACTTAGAGCGAAATAGGGTAAAAGTTTCTCATGCATTAGATGATAGTTTCGCAAAAAAAATACGTATTAAAAATGTTTCAGATAAACTACGTATTTTTATTGGATCATACGCTGACAAACAAAATATTATTACTTTTCATAAAACTCTTAAAAACAGGTGGCCTGCAACATTTATATTATGTGAAGGGCAGAGAAATATTTTAGAAGCATTTGTTAAAGAACTAGAGGCAGAATCTTCATTGCACGTTGAGTTGCTTGATGGTGATTTACCAGAACTACGTTCAGAAGTTATTTATGTTGGTGATATGAAAGATTACTTTGAGAAGCTTAAGGATGCTTTTTCTAAACGTAAGACTTCTATAATGGTTTTAGGTAGCTACTCGGCAAAAACGGAGGGGTTCGTCCGTTCATGGCCTTATTGTCAAATTTTATTGGAAGATATTGAAGGTTGTGAACATGCTTTGGCTGATGTTGCGAGTGATATTTTCCCACTTACGAGTTTTGAATATATATCAACAAAATTTCTATGTGATGAGGACTAGGGGATGAACAAGTACCCAGAACGTCAAATCTTAAACAGTGATATTGCTACAGAGTTTAGCTTGCAGCTTGATAGGCATATCTTTTTATATTTAGAAGATTTAAAAGGTATAAGTCGTGCCGTTTACTTTTCCTTAGATCTAATTGATCAAATTGATTATGCATTTATTTTTGGTGCTGATATTGCCACGGTTAAAATAATTGCTAATGAAGTTGCAGTGAAATCTGTTAAAGAAAAATTACAAAGTTTTTCAGGAGTGGCGATTTCTTTTATTATTCGGAACCATGATTTTGAAGTTTTGTACAAAGCAGTAGAACATAAGGTTTTTGTTACCAAAGAAGTGCTTCCGGTTGAGAATTTAGGACAAAACATTAGTACTGTAAAAGTTAAAAAAGATTATTATAAAGTATTAATTATCGATGATTCTCCCACAATTCAAAGTTTATTAGAGCATATTTTTAAAACAACAGACGAATTAGAAGTTGTGGCTAAAGCGTCACTGCCTAGTGAGGCTGAAGAGCTAATTAAAACTTTTGAGCCAGATGTGATCACTTTAGATATTCATATGCCTGAAATGAATGGTGTTGAACTTTTAAAGCAGGTTATTTCTAAATACTCAATACCAACAGTTGTCATTAGTTCATTAAGTATTAAAGAAGGAACCCTGGTACTTGATGCGCTTAATAATGGTGCTGTTGATTATATTCAAAAACCAGATATTAAGCAGATTAAGGAGATTGCTCCGGTCATAGTAGAAAAGGTCTTAGCTGCTGCACGAGCTAATTTAAAAGCCTTGCGACGTAATCTAACTTCACGAGAGTTGACCTCTAGTAAAGTTGATACTTTAACTCAAAACTCCTTAGTTGTAATTGGTTCATCTACAGGCGGAACAACTGCTTTAGAGAGTTTACTTACATTATTGCCAGCAGAAATTCCACCTATTTTGATTGTGCAGCATATTCCAGCAGTTTTTTCTAAGGCACTTGCAGATAGAATTAATTCACTATGTCCTTTTCTTGTTGCTGAAGGCAAAGATGGAGATGTGGTAAAAATTAACACTGTTTATATTGCTCCTGGCGGTATGCAGATGAAAATTATTAATATAAATGGAGAACTAAGACTGCGCATGACAGATGATCCTCCTGTTAATCGCTTTAAGCCTTCTGTGGATTATATGTTTAATAGTATTTCAGAAAATATGTATAAAAATACATTAGGAATTATTTTAACAGGAATGGGCAAAGATGGAGCGCGAGGATTATTACAATTGAAAAATAGTGGTGCTCAGACTATTGCCCAGGATGAAGATTCGTGTGTTGTATTTGGAATGCCGAGAGAGGCAATTAAGCTAGGTGCGGCTGAGCATGTTGTATCATTATTAGATATTCCGAATGTTATGGCTAAGCTACTTGGTAAATAACTACTTGTTTAATAATGGGGATATTAAATTGATCCTGACTTCGTAAATTAGTTGAGCATTGCTCTTAGAGCTAATTGCTCCGGTAAATCTTAAGTAATATTTACTTTAAAATTCTGTTCAATATTAAATAAAGTGTTAAACTTTTCAGGCTTACTTTCATTTTAAGGATTTTATATGCACAGACTTGTTATATTTTCTATTTTATTATTAGTATCCACACTTGTTAGTAGTACTGTAAAAACTCCTGAAATAGTGCATGATAATATTGCAAAGGTTATTTTTACCGTCGGTAAAGTCTTTAGACTTGCTGGTAAAAAACAGACAGTTTTAAAAAAGGGGGAACTGCTCAATGAGGGGGATTATATTATTACTATGAGTAACTCAATAGCATTAATCAAAGTTGAAAACAGTGATAAAACAGTTACCTCAATGATTAAAATTAACCAAAAGACAAAAATGAAAATACGTGTTAATCGCGCTGTCCCTATGGCGCACCTTTCAATTGGAAGTGTCGTAGTAAAGGTTATGAGTAGTGATAAAACCAGTAAGCATCTAAAGCTTAAGGTGCAGACTCGCGTAGCTGCTATTGGCGTACGTGGAACAGAGTTTTTTGTATATGCAAATAATGAAAAAGGACAAGTTACCAGTCTGAAAGAAGGCGAAGTAGAGATAAATGGTGCCGGGAGCTCTAAATCACTACATTTAGCTCAAGGATATACATCTACAACTAATACAAAAAAGCAATTAACTCAACCTCGAAAATATGAGTGGCAAGAAGATATTAACTGGAAGGTTAATCCGACAGAGGGGGATCTTGCACAACCCAAAAGTCTGTTTAAGTCAGTGGAAGCAACTTGGAATCAATATAAACATGAACAGGAATACCGTTATAAAATGTATAAACAAGATCAAAAAAATAGATTTAATAATTTGAAAGAAAGTAACGATAAGATGCGAAATAAGTTATTTGGAAATTAGTAGAGTATGACTTCATAATAAAGGAGAAGGATATGAAAAAGATTTTATCACTAGTAATGTTGTTGAGTTTAGTTTCATTTGTAGGCTGTGGCTCAAAAGAGAAAAAAGAGGTTGTTAAGGTTGTAGAGCCTTCTGTTCAGACACAACCTGATTTTATTATACAAGAGATGTCTGCAAAAAATTATCCCAAGTGGATTAAGTCTCCAGACAAGGGAGATAAGTCAAAATTTAGAAAGAAAAATCGTTATTTTGTGAACTCTTCTGAGCATGCAAGTAAGCGACTATGTCTAAAATCAGCAGAAGCAAGAGCGACTGCTCATGTTGCAGGAGAAATTGCACAATTTATCAAAAATACTTATGCAGAAGCAACACAAGGTGGTGGTGATGAAGACGTATCTGAATATATGCAAGAGCAGCTTGCACAGGAGACACAAGCATTTGTAGTCGGATCTCGTGTACTAAGAACATTTTGGGAAAAAAGATTTTATAAGGAAGAGCTAGGAGCTGAAGAGGATAAAAGAATATTTTCTTGTTTTGCTTTAGTTAGAATTTCTAAGAAAAACTTAGCGAAAGCAGTAAAAGCAGCACAGGCGAAGTTGCTTAATGGAATTGAAGATCCTGAAGTTAAGAAAAAAACCGATAAAATCATTGGTGATGTAGCAGAAGCTTTTAATAAAGTTAATAAACCTGTAGTGATTGAACAAGAAGAGTAAAAACGGTAGGACCCTTGTTAGAGGGTCCTCTTTACCTAGGATTAAGATGAAGTACCTATTAGTTATCCTATGCCTTACAACCGTCGTTAGCTCTTTCGCGCGTGACTATGTCGACCCTAGTAGTAAAAAGAAAAAAGCACTATTAGAAGAACCTTTAAAAGAAGAAGTCGTTGTTAAAGAAAGTATAGTTATTAAGGAAATAATTAAAGAGAGTCATAAGGCTGCGACAACCACTCTGGATCTGACAAGTGTAACCAGAGATAGCACTGAAGAGCTGCGAATTGCCAAACTATGTCAATGTCGTCAGTTAGCAGAAGTATCAAAGCATCGTTACAGACGGTCTAAAAGGTTTAAAAAAGAGAAAAAGATTAGTAATAGTTTAAACTCTAAAGTTCGTAACCACTCTTGGGATACGAACAGTAGCATGGATAAGCTACACAGGCTTTTTGATATTTTCCCCAAAGATTATGATTGTGATCTTCCTGGATATGAAAAAATATCTATGGCCACGTATCGTAAAAAAATAGTAGCAGCTAAGAAAAATTGTGATTTTTTAGATCTACTAGAATAGGAGCTTAAATATGAAAAATATTTTAATAATAAGTCTAATATTTTGCAGTATGGTCACAATGGCAGGTAAGCCTAAGTGGATTGAAGATATCAGCAAAGGTTGTAAAAAAAATGAGCTCTGTGCTGTTGGAGAGGGTGAAAGTACCGGTTTTGCTCAAAGAAATGCCAGAACAGCTTTAGCCAAGATTTTTTCGACTAAAATTAAGTCAAAATTTACTCAGGAGATAGCATCTCATGGTGGAGTAATTTCTGATGATGCTTCAGAGCAGATTGAAGAGTCTACCGAGGCTGCATTAGAAGGTGTTGAGATCAAAAAGGTCTACGAAGGTAAACTATATGTTTACGCTCTTGCTGTAATTAATAAAAAGAAAGCGGCAAAAGGGTTTAAAAGTGAGATAAAAAAAATTGATAGTCGTATGCGAGTTTTTATTAAAGATGACAGTGCTAGTGCTGCTGTCAAATTAGAAAAACTATTTGTTCAAAGAGAAGGTTTGAATAAACGTTATGAGTTTTTAACAGGGCGTGGAATAACTTCTCCGATCACTTTTGAGCAAGTATTTGCAGCTAAAAAACAGCGAGTAGGTACTGTCATCGTACATGTTTATATCGATGAGTCTGAACCCAAATTATTAGAGCCATCAATTGCAAAACAGCTAACAGAGCAAGGGTTTCAAGTTACAACGGGACGAGTAAGAAATAAGAAATCAACTCATGTTTTAACTGGCAGTATGGTTCCAGAGAAGCAGTATATGAAAATTGAGGGTTTTGAAAAGTTTAAGTTTCAAGTCGAGCTAAGTAGCTCGAATGCTAAAAGTATTTCTACTGGTCACGTCGTCTTTTCAGATGTGGAAACAGGAAGAAACTTTCAGCAGGCTTATGAAAAAGCAATACCAGTTTTAATGGAAAATTTGAAAGAGAATATGGATAAACTAAATTTTAATAATTAATCTAAGGAGAAAAAATGAAACATTGGACTATGTTACTTGTATTATCAATGACCATGCTACTGACTAGCTGTGGTAGTTTTAAGGCTAAAAGAGTTTCTGCTGATGAATCTGACGAGTTGGCAATGGAAATTACTGACAAGTGGGTTGCTCGAGATACCGAAATCAGCGTGAGTAAAATTTTAAAGCAGATTCAAAAGCATCGTGGTTTTCAGCGCTATCTTACTAAGTTTGGTAAGGCCCCAAAAGTATTTATTAGTGAAATTCAAAATGCTACTTCAGAAGCATATTTTCCAATCGATGATATGAATGATGAGTTATTGAATGAATTTTCTAGCTCAGGAGATTTTATTTTAATTGATGCTGCATCAAGAGAAAAATTACTGAAAGAAATTCAGTATCAAAATGATGGAATGGTAAACCCTAGACAGGTTAAGAGCATTGGAAAGCAGGCTGGAGCAGATTTACTTATTTTTGGTGCAGTTCGTATGAAGCCTAAATCTCGCAAGGGAAAGACAATTAAAGATTACTCTGTGAATATTAGGATGACTGATCTTGAAAGAGGTGTTGAAGTTTTACGTACACGTGTCAAAGTACATAAGTATTCTGACCAAAGCAGCACTGGCTGGTAGATATAATGAAAAAGATAATCAAGTTGGTTGCCATCCTTGGGATGGCGATTGTTTTAAGTAGTTGCGCTACGAATAAAAATAGAAAAGAGCATCTAAAATTACAAAAGTTTGTTAAAACAGGACAGTACGATCAGGCATTAATTGTAGCGAAGGGAAAAGACTTTTATGCTGATAAAGACTCTCGTCTGTTGAAATTGCTAGAAATTGCTACAATTAATTACTTAAAAGGTAATTACTATCAGGCATTACAAACTTTCGATCTAGCAGAAGATTTAAGTAATAAGTTATTTACTAAATCAGTAAAAGGAAAGTTGAAGGCAGCGTTAGTAAACTCCAATATGGATAAGTACTACGGAGAGAAGTATGAACGCTCTTTGATTCGCTTCTATCAAGCACTCTCTCATTACATGCTTTACCAAACGGGTAAATATGAGGCTTTTATTCGTGACATTCCTTATGAAAAAGATGGAAAAAAACTTGTTAAGCAAGAGCCTGTTGCAGAGAAAAAACTTTCAAACAAAGAGCGTAAACGACATCTGTTTGGTGCACGTGCTTCTATTTTAAATTGGGACTCGCTTTTAGATAGTTATAGATCTGTAACAGGGGGAGAACCGACTTATAAAGATGATTTAGTTGCTAAGGTTTTTGGTGCTTTTATACATGAGCAAATGGGAACTAGAAGTGATCGCCAAATTGCACTTAATCTTTATAAAAAGGCCAAGGAAATTCTTTTTAAAAATTATGGTGTCTATAAATCATTTAATGGTAAGAATAAAAAGTTTATTTCTGAGTTTAAGAAATTCTCTAAACTAGGAATGAAGAAAGTTAGAAAAAAGTATTTCTCGGCAACTTCCTACTATAAAGGTCTAATGACTTTTTTGAATTCAAGAATCAAGTCACTTAACAAATCTAAAAAAGATAACCTTTTTGTTTTTATGCAGTCAGGTTTTGTAGCACCTAAAGTTGCTAATAAGATTAACTTTCCAATTCCTACTGGTCTCTTTTTAGGAAAAATAAGTGGGGGGAAAGGTCTCTCTTTTCCTCAGTTCGTCTCTTCTGCTTTAGGAGTTGCGCATGGAACTATGCCAAGTATCTCTTTTGAGTTGCCTTATATAGCACCAGACGACAACACCAGAAGCTACTCATTAGTTGTCACGAATATGAAAGGTAAAGTGGTTAAAGAGATAAAGATGGGACTTATTGAGCCTATGTCAGAGTTGGCATCTGAAACTCTTGATTATAAAAAATCGGCACTATATTCTAAAATTGGAGTAAGATTAGCAACTAAACACATTGCCGCTTTATATGCAGCTTATACCATTTATAAAAAATCAGGGATGCTTATGGCATCGATGGCATATGCATTGACTAATAAGGCAATTGCAGCATCAGAGCAGGCCGATTTACGATTTTGGTCAACAATTCCTAAAAATATAAGTGTAGCATCTCTACGTCTTCCTAGAGGGGAGTATAATTTGGCCGTTAGGTATACTGGGGCTGATATAAAAAGTAGTGAACTTATTTTGTGGAAGCAAACCGTTAAAGTAGGAAAAAAAGCAAAGATGGTTGATCTACGAATTCACAAATAGGAGTTTTTTATGAGCTGGTTACGACGAATTTTATATGCAGTTATGTTTTTTGTTGGATTTTTAACGGCTTCTCACTGGGATTTTGGTCGGGAGCTTGTTCAAGAGCAGTCACCTTTATATAAGAAAAAGGTGCTATCTTTGGGAAACCAGATAAAGCATGAAGTAGAGAAAAGTTTAAAAGTATTAAAGAAAAAGTAGTTTACAAGTCAAAAAGGGGCAAGACTTGCCCCTTTTTTCATAAATATCCCCATACCATTCATTCGGCAAATAATTCCTCCGAATAGGAGATTAGAAAGGACTCTTTTTTTATCAAGGATGATAGTGAGGATAGGTACAAATGTTCAATCAATGATTGGACAGCGAGCATTAACAAAGTCGATTCAGGATGCTGAGGTTTCTAGTTTGAAGCTATCTTCTGGTAATCGTATATACACTGCGGCAGTAGATCCGTCGGGGCTTGCGATTACCGAAAAGATGCGTGCGAAGTCTGCTGGTCTAAGTCAGGCTAAGCGTAATGCCAATGATACTATTTCTCTACTACAGATTGCTGAGGGAAGCTTAAGTAGTGTTCATCAACTTGGTGGTAGGCTGAAAGAGTTGGCACTACAATCATCGACAGATACTCTCAGTGATAGTGATCGTCAAATTGCAAATAAAGAGTTTCAAAGTTTAAAAACAGAAATTAAGCGAATGCAGGAGAGTGTGAGCTATAATGGGCGTCGTTTAACTGATAATGGTGGTGCATTTTCCATGCAAATCGGTGTCAACAATACAAGTAACGATAAAATAAATTTTGATATGAAAAAAGCACTGCGTAGTTTAGATCAATTGGGTATTTCTTCAACTTCAATTGCTACCAGAAATAGCTCACGATTGGCACTGGGTACATTGGATAACATGATTGAAAAAGTTAGTGCTAGTCGTGCTGACCTGGGTAGTACTAGTACACGAATGGAGTCGGCAATTAATAATCTGATGGTTTCTAAAGAAGCCACAGAGTCTTCAAAAAGCCAAATTAGAGATACCGACTTTGCGTCGGAGGCAACTAATAGAGCAACAATAGAGATTAAAAAAAATGCGACGATGGCACTGCTGACTAGTGCTAATCATCTACCAGATCAGGTTATGAAACTTCTTTCTTAGAGATAAACAGTTAAAATTATAAAATTACAATATACACTCCTAGAGTGATGAGCTATGATCGCTCAGAATTTTGGAGGTTCATTTATGAAGCAAGTATGGTCTATTTTAAGCTTAATTTTTTTAGTAGGATGCGCAAGTCATTATAGAGATGCTGCCACTCTTTCGACGATCCCTAATTTAGAAGTCAAAAGATCAACACATGAGGCTTTTGGAAACAAATTTATGATCTCCTCACAAGGGAATTATTCAACTCAGATTGGAAAAAAAATATTTGCGATGGGAGGAAATGCATTCGATGCCTTTACTGCAGTTTCCTTTGCGATAGGAGTTGAGAGACCTCAGTCTACAGGTCTTGGTGGAGGTGGCTTTTTACTATTTAAAACAGCTAAAATGGCAGAGCCAACTGCAGTTGATTTTAGAGAGAAGGCTCCGCTACGTGCTCACCGCGATATGTTTTTAGATAAAAATGGCAAGGTATTAGCTAAAAAATCACTAGATGGTATTTTTGCAGTTGGTGTACCTGGCCTGGTTGCAGGTGTTTTAGAAATTCATCGTAGATATGGGAA
>DAOWEO010000088.1 GCA_030638415.1 Bdellovibrionales bacterium
CTGTTCTTCATAGAGTGCTCCTACATTATTTATAATAACTCTTTGTTAGAAGCAAGAATTAGACCAGATTTTGTATGGATGTTTGAATAGTTAGGAGTTCTATCTTATTAAAATAAAAAAAAGTGTCTAATCTTTAGACACTTTTTTAATATATATTAACTTTAAAATTGAGATTATTGATCTATTCCTTGATGGATTGTAGACTCTGTTTCAAATTTGTTTAAAACATTTCTTAGAGAATCTAAAGATGAGTTATGTATGTTAGGTGGAATACATGCTGAAGCTGTTGCTTGTTCTTTGCACTTGATTAGTTCTGCACGTATTAAGTTTTGCCCTGCAATCATTCCATCTGTGTACATTTTTAATTTTTCTTGTGACATAAAGCATATGTAGCTACAGGTTAGCTCAGCATTATCTTGAATACCTTTAAATAGACCAGTAGAAACCTTATGTTCCTGGCATATATTAAAACAGGTCTGGTGGTGTTTTTGTGTTATGGCAGATATTGGTAGTTTATTACCTTGACTGGCACAGTAAGTTTTTAGCTCCTCGTGTAGCTGTTTTTTAACTGTATTAAGATAACTCGATCCTCGAATGTTATTTAATTTCCGTGCTCTGAAAAAGATACCTTGATCATCAGAATTAAATGCACCAAAAGAAGTGTCAATGGCAATCTCTTGGCATTTTTGCTGTGTAATTGTGAGCTCTTTACCTTCACTTGAGAATGTGACATTTACATATGAAAATATTGAACTAATTAAAACTAAAGGCAATATAAGTTTTTTAACTTGTATTAAGTTCATTTTTGGTTCCTACTTTATTTCAAGAGTTTAAATACCCAGCTAATTACTGCTGGGTATTTAAAATTACATAACTATGCTGATTTTTTATGGTCGTCTTTTTTGTTCCACTCTTCTTTAGTGTCACTACCTTTTTTACCTTGTACTAGCTTAAGATGGTTTAACTGTTTTTTCTCTTTTTTAGTCATTTTCTTTTTTGACTCTTTGTTATTACCTTTCTTACCCATGTGACCTCCTAATTCAGTCCATTATATTATTATCGGCTAATAGTTACTAATCTTGACAGTTTTGCTCTAGAAACTATGGTTATGCTTTGTTTTCAGCCGTTTGCAATGCTGATCAGATAAGTAAAGGGCAAGTGGTTGATGGTGAAAGTGCAGAGGAAGTGTGGCACTTTGGATTTAGTTTTTAAAATAAGTTAAAATTTGACTTATATTAAAAAGTATTTATAATCACGAATATGAAAAAAATATTTCTATTGATTTCATTTTTAAGTTATCTCTCATTTGTTGTGATGCATGAGTATATTCACTATCAAGAAGTGAGTCAGGTCTGTGAGGTTGAATCTTCTAGAGTTACTACTAACTTTATTGCCAATACTGAACATACAAATTTTCATTTTCACAGTGTTCGACTTCGTCAATGTAGGGACACTCTCTTGCACAAGCTTTTCTCTTCTCAATTCAATGACCTCTTCTTAGAAAACAATGGAATCGTTACGACTCCTCCACTGGGCAGAGTTTTATTTCGATCCCATTTACCAAAATATCTCTCTTTGACTGGTTTAAAATCAGTTATTCTAATTGTTTAAATAGTATTATTTTTTTCAGGTCTTGCTCTTATTCACATGAATAAGTAGTCTTAAATCACATATAATAATGAGGTTAAGTATGTTGTATAAAATATTAAAAAAATTAACAGTTGGCTGTATGTTGCTATTTGTATTGCAATCAATAGCGGCACAGGATGTTCATTTGAATCTAGAAAGTGTTTTGGACATGGGAACAAAGAAATCCTTAATTTTGATTCAAAGTAATAATAAAATTGAGATTAAGAGAGTAGCTTTAGAGCATGCTGGTCACTGGGAAAATCCTACACTTGATTTTGACGTTAATAGTAAAGTTGCAAGAGAGTTTGGTAATAATAAATTAGAGCTGAACTCTATCTCTATTGGCCAGGCAATTCCAATTTTTAAAAGTTCTGCTAAAAAGTTGGTTGCTACCGCGGATTACAAGTTGGCACAATTACAAAAAAAGAGTGCGCTGTTAGAGCTTCGTAAAGTGCTTGCTGAAAGTTACCACGAGGTACAATATCATAAGGCCCTTTGGGAATTACAAGAAGATAAATTAAAACAAATTTCTATGATTCAAAAAAGACGTGTTGGTAAGGTGGTTCACTTTATATCTTCATTAGATAAAAAAAGATTAGAGATAATTAAGCAAAACAGTGCTCTCGAACGAGAACAGGCATTGGATGCTTTTAGGCGCTCCGTGGCTCAGTTAAAAAATTTACTAGATCTTGATCTAGATAAAAAGCTAACTTTTGACTCTATCTCTTCAACTGTAAAACTTAAGCAGATGCATAAATATCTGGATAAAGTAGAGTCTCATCCATTGATTACTTCTATAAAGCTAGAGCAGGAAAAATCTATTGCAAGTGTGAAACTTGTGAAGCGAGAACGCTTTGAAGATCCTGTTTTAACTATCTATAGGGACAGGGATGTGTTGCTAGATCGTGAACAAATTAACATTGGCGCTGCTTTAACTCTCTCTATTCCTTTATGGTCACATAATAAAGCAGAAATAGTTGGCCACCAGACAAGAGGGCGTGAACTTGCCTTAGGCCATAAGATTACTGTCCACTCATATCAAGGCAGGGTTAAGCATGCATACATGACTTTGCAACGACAGATCAAACTAGAAGCTCAATACCGTGAAAAAGTACTTAAAGATGCAAAAGAGTTACTTAGAAGAACAATTAAAAAATTTAATACAGGTAACTCTTCAATTCTATCACTAATTGATGTTTACGAATCTTACTTTAGTTATAAGTCAGCTTACACCGCTATTGTTTTTGATATGCGCATCAAAGTTGCGAGTCTTAAGTACTATTCTGGGTCAAATTTACTATAAAATGAGGTTATTATGATATCAACATTACTACGTTTCTCTCTTATTCAGCGACTGATGGTCATCGCACTGGCACTAACCGTGACAGTGATGGGATATTGGTCATTTAAAAATATTCCAATTGATGCATTTCCAGATATTTCTCCTCCACAAGTTCAGATCATTATAAAGGCACCAGGAATGGCGCCTGCAGAAGTAGAGCAGAGAATTACCGTTCCAATTGAAATTGAAATGCAAGGCGTTCCGAGACAAAAAATTATGCGCTCAACAACTAAGTATGCACTTAGTATTGTAACTCTTGATTTTAATGATGATGTTGATATTTATTGGGCACGTCAGCAGGTTAATGAAAGGTTAACTCAAGTCTTATCAGAGCTTCCTCCAGGTGTTGAAGGGGGCCTTGCTCCAATTACAACTCCGCTTGGTGAGATTTTTATGTACCGTTTGGAAAGTTCAAAGCGAGATAATCGAGAGCTAAGGCGTCTGCAGGATTGGGTTATTAGGCCTCGACTGCGTATTGTAGAAGGAGTTGCTGATGTCAACTCACTTGGCGGAGAAGTTGAAACCTATGAAGTAGTCGTCCAGCCGGATAAGCTTGTTAAGTATGGCATAAGTTTAAAAGATATTGAAGAGAGCTTAGAAAATAACAATCGTAATGCTGGTGGTGACCGAATTAATAAAAATGGAGTTGTCTATCTGGTTAAAACAGTTGGAAAGCTTGAAAGTATGGCGGATATTGAGAAGATATCAGTTAAGACCATTGAGGGGATTCCTGTACATATTTCAGATGTGGCCACTGTCAAAGTAAGTTCGCTTACCCGCTATGGAGCTGTAACGGCAAATGGAGAAGGTGAAGTGGTAACTGGGTTAGTACTTTTAGCAAAGAATGCTAATAGTAGATTAACCGTTACTAAAATTAAGCAGCAAATGGAGATGGTGAAAAAAGCACTGCCTAAAGATGTCAAGGTCATTACTTTTTATGACCGTTCAGAATTGGTAAATGCTGCAACTTGGACTGTTAGTTCATCATTAGTAGAGGCCATTGTTTTAGTATTTATTGTACTGATTTTTATGTTAGGAAGTTTTCGAAGTGCGGTAGTTGTATCAATTAACCTACCACTTTCAGTATTGCTGACTTTTATTTTGATGAAGATCTTTGGTGTCTCAGCTAATCTTATGTCACTTGGCGGCCTGGCCATTGCGATTGGTATTTTGATTGATTCAGCCATTGTAATAGTTGAAAATATCCATTCACAGCTCTCGATGGCACCAGAAGGAGTTTCTAAACGGCATTTGATTTTTAGAAGTGTTACTGAAGTTGCTAAGCCTGTTGTCTCTGGAGTGGCAATTATTATTGTGGTTTTTTTACCACTGTTTAGTATGACTGGCCTTGAAGGTAAGATGTTTAAGCCTCTGGCCCAGACGATTGCATTTGCCATGGCCGGATCGCTATTTTTATCACTTACCGTGGTACCTGTCCTGGCCAGTTTTTTAATGAAAGGTGATTTTAAAGGTGATGGAAAACTACTAGAGCTAACCAAAAAAATATATTCTCCAGTCTTACTATTTGCACTTAAATATAAAAAACTTTCGATTGGTTTGTCTATTGGCATGTTGCTGATTAGCTTAGGTGTCACGCCATTTATAGGTAGTGAGTTTATGCCAATTATGGATGAAGGATCTACGGTTGTTATTTTAGAAAAAAAAGCAGGAATAACATTGGAAGACTCACTTGCAGCAGACGAGGGATATCATAAAGCTTTGATGGAGTTGCCTGAAATTACGGGAGTAGTCTCTAGAACTGGCGCAGATGAGCTAAGACTTGATCCAATGGATCTTTATCAGACGGATAATTTTATTCAAACTATTCCGCGCAAAGACTGGAAAATTAGCGTAAAAGAGTTTCAAAAAAATATTCGTGAAAAATTATCACGTTTTAAAGATATTGATTTTGCTTTTACCATGCCTATTGATATGCGCGTTTCTGAAATGATTACGGGTGTTAGAGCGGCTATGGCAATTAAAGTATTCGGGGATAATTTAAAAGTTCTCGAGGAAAAGTCTATAGAAATTGAAAATTTGGTTAAAACTATTCCAGGTGCTGTGGATGTATTTAGAGGGGAAATGTCAGGGCAGAAATATCTACAAATTGATATTAAACAAGATATCATTTCTCAGTATGGAATTAGTGTTGAGGCGATTAATAATATTATTGAAGTTTCAGTAGGTGGAAAAGTAGTTACTGAAATTGTTGGAGAGAGTAAAAGAACTGGGGTTTTGCTTCGTTATGATCATAAGTTTCGTTCTGATCTTAAAGCAATTTCATCTATTTTTATTGAAACAGCTAATGGGAGTAAGGTTCCTCTTAGTGTGCTGGCCACAATTTCAGAACAGGATGGTCCATTTAAAATATCAAGAGAGAAGGGAAAACGACAAGTTGTTGTTCAAGCAAATGTCGAAGAACGAGATATTGTGAGTTTCGTAAAAGAGGTTCAGAGCTTAATTGATAAAAAAGTACAATTGCCTATAGGTTATTATGTTACTTATGGTGGGCAGTTTGAAAATCAGCAAAGAGCCTCTGATCGTCTTGCGATTGTACTACCAATATCACTGATCTTAATTTTCTTATTACTATTTGCTACGTTTCGCTCTATCCGCCACTCATTTATTATCTTGTTAAATATTCCTTTTGCTTTAATAGGAGGAATTTTGGCACTACTGGTCACTGGGCTATACCTTTCTGTTCCGGCATCCGTTGGCTTTATCGCACTATTTGGTATTGCGGTGATGAATGGAGTGGTCATGGTCAGCTACTTTAACCAGTTAAGGCAAAATGGGCAATCAATTGAGGATGCTGTGAAAAATGGGGCGATCAGGCGGTTGAGACCTGTACTTATGACAGCAACAATAACAGTCTTAGGTCTATTGCCTCTGCTGTTATCAACTGGGCCAGGCTCAGAACTCCAGCGGCCGCTATCTGTTGTAGTAATTGGAGGGACAATCTCTTCAACGCTTTTAACTTTGGTAATTTTACCAACAATCTATGAGCTTATAGAAAAAAGGTTCTCTAGTAACGTGAAGGTGGTGTAATGAAAAATATATCAATTGTTATTAATGATGCAAATAAAGATGAACTTTCAGATGTCTTAAAAAGAGAGAGCTATATAACAAGCTTCATTTTTACTGCAATTGAGTGTCACAACAGGCAGTGCGAAATCGACCCTCAATTTTCAGATCGTGACCTTGTAGTAGGACATGTACCTAAGATCAAAGCAGAAATACTCCTAGATGATGAATATGTTGATCAATTAGTAGGGGTTTTAAAAGAGGTCGGAGGTCTCAAGGGGCGTTGTACAATATATGTAACAGTTGTTGAGTCGTGCATTAAAATTTAGGCAAACTTTCCTGTCATACAGCAACTGTATGAATTGTAAAAATTACATGATTCCTTTTGGGTAAAGACGCGGCGCGTCAAAGTGTGGTATAAATACTTATCTAATACTTTAACCTAAGGAGTTTGTATGAAAGGATTAACGTTTTTATTATTCAGTGTGTTGTCAATAAATGTAATGGCGCTAGATAATGTTTCTATTACCGTAGATGGCTATGAGCTTAGTGTTCGGGTTGAAAATAGTGTAAAGGCACACTGGTATTCTGGAGATAATAGGTATGATGTAGTGCGCAGGTTTGGCCGTGACAATGAGGAAATTGATCAGTATGCTAGGAACCACAGAGATGCCTTTAAAGTTAAAAGTGTTGGCATTCAATATTATTGTAGCTCTAGTAGTAACTCCATTAGCTTTAATCTGGGTAACTTAGTAGACGGATTTAGTCCAATTACTATTGATGATAAATTTAAAAGTGCAATCACACCAATTTTAAGAGGAGAAGTTCTTTCGAGAGATTCCTCTATGCAGCTTCTTACTGATTCTGAAGGACCATCCGAAGTTAAGTATATAAATACGACGGTTTTAAGTCTTCCTGCGCTTGAGTTCCAAGGAGAAATAAATTTAAACAGGTTTCGTAATTGTGGAGAAAGTGTTTATTTAACATACGTACGCAATGGACAGACTATAACAAAGGAATTTTTTGTTGTAATGCCGAATCTGTGGGATCTGGGACCTGATTATAGCGACACCCCTCAAAGTCCGAACTTTAGTCTTGAAGCTCCCAGAAAAAAACTAACTATCAATGTCACAAAAGACTCAAATCGGGATGCCTTTTAAGTCATTTAAATATTTTATATGATCAAAAACTCTAAGACGTGTTTAACAACACGTCTTTTTTTGTTTTAGTATGTGAACTGCAAATTACTAATTCGTTTGACCTTGAGATTGGCTATTTACCGCCCTAAAACACTCAAGTACCACCATTCTGGAGACCAAAAAGATATCGTGTTAAAATTTCATAATTTTCTTTTAGTAACTTACAAGCCTCATTTGAAAAATTAAAGTAACAGAACAATTTAGGACAATCGTTACCTGAATTTGATGCATTATCTTATTTCAGTTTTAGATCTTTTATTGTAGTATTCTCTGTGTAAATAGTGATTTTCTATGGAAAATCTACTCATACTTAGGATTTTATATATGGAAGAGATACTTGACCCTCAAGTAGAGCAGGAAGTTATACGTCAATTTAAGCTTTTAAGCTTTGGTGTATCCGAAATTACGCCGGAAGATGAGTTTAAGGGCATGTTGCGCAGATCGATTGCTACAAAAACCCCACTCAGAGTTAAATGTGGCATTGATCCTACTGGATCTGATGTACACCTCGGGCATACTGTACCCTATAGAAAGATGCGCCAGTTTCAGGAATTAGGACATATTGGTGTTGTGATTATTGGTGATTTCACTGCCCAAATAGGGGATCCAACTGGAAAAAATGAGTCTCGTCAGGCCTTAAGCCGTGAGGATGTAGACGAAAATGCTAAAAAGTATCTAGAGCAGGTTTTTCAAATTGTGGACAAAGACAAGACTGAGGTGCATTTTCAATCAAAATGGTTTGATGATGCCAGCTTAAAAGATGTTATTTCTTGGGCTTCACAAACAACAGTTGCTAAGCTCATTTCTCACGATACTTTCAAAAAAAGACTTGAAGAGGGCAGTACGCTCTCGTTGCATGAACTATTTTATCCAATGCTACAGGGGTATGATTCGGTCTGCGTTAAAGCAGATGTTGAGCTGGGCGGTAGTGATCAGAAATTTAATGTACTTATGGGGCGTGATTATCAAAAGGTAAACAAACAACGTCCACAAGTCGCAATGCTTCTGCCAATTATTACTGGAACCTGTGGAACTCAAAAAATGAGCAAGTCGCTTAATAACTATATTGGTATTTTAGACGAGCCTTTTGATAAGTTTGGTAAGGTAATGAGTATCTCTGATGATGTTATGGTTGAATATTACAAGTATGTAGCGCAGCTATCAGAAGAGGAATTCTCAAAAATTGAGCAAGAGTTAAAAAGTGGGAATATGCATCCTAATATTGCTAAAAAAGATCTTGCTCAAAGAGTTGTTGCATTTTTTCATGGTGATGAGTGTGGTGCAGAGATGCGAGCAAAATTTGAAGCAGTATTTGCCAAAGGAAAAATTCCTGATGATGCTCCAGAATATAAGCTATGTGGAGAGACTCTCGTCACTTTACTGGTAAATTCAAAACTGTTTAAATCAGCAGGGGAAGTGAGAAGACTTCTTAAACAAAATGCTGTCGGCTTAGTCGATGGGGAAAAACTTACTGATATGGAACTTATTTTAGATGATACATTTAAAGGTAAGACTCTTAAAGTGGGCAAACGAAAATTTATAAAGTTGGTTTAGTGATGCAAAAAAAAGATATATTAAAGGCATTAGATTTTTTAAAAAAAGGGTTAAGTAGTGATGATACTTCACAGAGTGCAATTATCCATCTAGAGGGTAAGGTGGAATCACTGGCATGGAAAACAAGTAAAAAGGCTACACCATTATTACCACAAACATTTCCTCTGCCTGCAGAAGTATTGAGAGCTGAAGGTTCATTTGCACTGTTTTCTGATGGAGCAAGTCGCGGAAATCCTGGACCTGGTGCATGGGGAGCGGTTGGACAAAATTGCTCGGGAGATATCCTTTTTGAATCTAGTAGCGTTGACACTATGACAACCAACAACAAGATGGAGCTTGGTGGAGCCATTGCTGCGCTAGAGTGGATGGTTGAGCATCAGAATGAAGTTGATCTTGTACTAGGACAGCACCATGTCTTTTTATACAGTGATTCAAAGTATGTAGTTGATGGTACCAATTCATGGATGCCCGGATGGAAACGACGTGGGTGGAAAAAAGCAGATAAAAAAGCCCCTGAAAATTTAGATTTATGGCAGCAGATGGACCGCGTTGCTAGCGAGTTCTCACACTTGAAGCTACTCTGGGTCAAAGGACATAATGGCCATCCTCAAAATGAGCATTGTGATTTTTTAGCTAATAAAGCATTAGACGATACAGGATTTTAGATTATAACCATATTAAATAAGGAGTACTTATGAAGTTAGTAGGTTTTTTATTAGCAATCGTTTTGCTTAGTAGTTGCGCCTCAAAGGCACCTAAAAATCAGGATTATATGTTATTGGCGGTGAACTGGTTTCAAACGGCAGGTGAGGTGCATGCTTTACAGTATCAAGCCTACCAAGCGGCCAAAACAGAGTTGCAAAAGATTTTACGCATAAAGAGTAAAAAACCACGTGCCATTCTTTTTGATATTGATGAGACTCTCTTGGATAACAGTCCTTATCAGGCAAAAAATATTCTAAAAAATGAGCAGTACCCTATGGGATGGAAAGAGTGGGTACTATCTGCTAAAGCTGAAGCGATTCCAGGATCATTGGAGTTTGTTAAATATGCTAAATCCAAAGGGGTTGAGATCTTTTACGTTTCCAACCGTAAGCTATATGCAGTTGATGCAAGTTATATAAATTTAAAAAATGAGGGATTCCCAGTAAAAAAAGATCATCTACTATTTCGTGATAAAACTTCGAGTAAAGAGCCCCGTCGTGAGCAAATTCGTAAAGATTTTAATATTGTCATGTTGGTAGGTGATAATCTTGGAGATTTCAACGCAGATTTTAATGAGCACCTATATCAGACTAGAAATAGTGAAGTGGCAAAAGCAAAAAAACTGTTTGGACGCCGCTATATTGTACTACCTAACCCAATGTATGGTGACTGGGAAGGTGCGATGTCGAAGGGATATTTTAGAGCAAAAGATAAAGATACCTTAAGAAAAGCTGTGTTGAATCCTATGTAGTAATATCCACTTGAAAAGTAGAGTTATTTAGGTACAATATTATTAAATTAGATATAAATCAAAGGATGGTTTCAATGAAAAAAATGTTTTTACTATGTTCAATGTTAATGCTTGTAGTTGCTTGTCAGCCACAAAAAAATGGTGGAGATGTAAAGGTTGTTTCTGAACAAGACAAAACCCTTTATGCAATGGGTGCAATGTTTGGTAACAATTTAAAAAATCTTTCACTAACAGAAAAAGAGCTATCATATGTTCTTGCTGGAATTAAAGACAATGCTCTTGGCAAAAAGATGCAAGCAGATCCTGCTCAGTATCAGGCAAAAGTTCGTGAATTCTTTCAAAAGAAGATGACTAAAAAGAGTGCTACTGAGAAGAAAAAAGGTGATTCATTCCTTACAAAATTTAAAGCAGAAGCAGGAGTTAAAGTAACTAAAAGTGGTCTTATGTATAAGATGGTTAAAGTGGGAACAGGTAAAAAACCTAGTGCCACAGATACTGTTGAAGTTCATTATGAAGGTAAGTTAATGGATGGAACTGTTTTTGATTCATCGATTAAGCGTGGTAAATCAATCTCTTTTCCTCTTAATAGAGTTATTAAGGGATGGACCGAAGGTCTGCAGCTTGTAGGTGAAGGCGGAAAAGTTAAATTGGTTATTCCATCTGATCTGGCTTATGGTGATCGTGGTGCACCTCCAAAGATTCCTGGTGGAGCAACTCTTGTATTTGATATTGAGTTGATCAAAGTAAAAGCTACTCCTGCAGCTCCTAAAAAAGGTAAAAAAGCAGTAAAGAAAGCAAAGAAAAAATAAATTAATATTTTTATTTATGAAAAAGGCTAGAATTGATTTCTAGCCTTTTTTTTTGTCTAATGACTGAGTGCCATCAAAAGATGCTTTTTATTATTAATTAACTGGTAGTCACATACTTTCAAATTAACTTGTTGTGCAAGCCACTTATGGTCATCTTCGGTTAACAAACAATGTTCTGCGTAGCTTGTCATCTCTGATTGCGTTGTAGGAAGTTGTTCAAAATATTCAGAGAGTGGAATTTTAACCCAATCTTGAATAATGGCAATCCCATTAGGGGATAGTACTCGCTTAATTTCCTGATAGAGGGGGGAAGGTGTGTGAAGCTCATGAACAGTCATCATGCAGTTTATAATATCAATACTGCCATCAGCAATTCCTTTTATTGGTGGCTGAGTTAAGTCATGATTGATAAAAGTAATGCCTTCTTCGAGTTTGTTATGTGCCATCTTCTCCATTTCATGTTGTACATCAACACCGATTAAGGAACTCTCGGGGTAGCGTTGTTTCATTTGGTTTAAGAATATTCCAGGACCTGTACCTAAATCTAGAATTGTTTGAGGGGAAGTTGTAATATGTTTGTCCCAAAAAGACCAAAATGTTGGAGAGTACCTACGATCATATCCTTCTAGCATTTTTAAAGCAAATTCTTTCAGATCACCATGGTGGCGAAGGAGCCTCTCTTGAGTAGTATTCATTTATTGCCTCTATTTTTGTTGGAGTAAAGTCTCTTCCCACTTGGAAAAGGTTTTGATATGAGAAAAAGATTTTTCAGGTGTCGAAAGTAGCTCAACTTTATTGATATAGACCCAAAACATTGCAGTGAGAAACTTTTTACGTTGTGGAAAGCTACCCCAGTTTTGGCAAGCTGTACCATTTATAGATGGAGCCTCTTTGAAGTCCATAGTATGTTCTTCCTTATACAGTTTTTTTAATGCCGGAAGATCAATTTTTTTTAAGTCATGATCAATATTTTTTTTAATTATATCCTGATTTAGGACAATTGTTGTAAATGTATTGGAGCTTTCCATATGGTAGTCTCCAATATCTGTACACTTTCGTTGAATTATTTTTTTAAGAGGTGTGGGACCCTGAGCATCAAAGACAGATTTTATGGGATTATCAATACGTTTTTGCTCAGAGATTACTTGCCAAGTGGAGGCAAGAATTGTGTGCTCTTTTTTTAAATTAATACTTTGAGCAAAGATGGCCTGATAGTAATTAAAAAAAGCAGCTTGTAGTATCTTATCCTCATAAGTTTTATTAAACATGAGTTCTCGGAAATCTTTCCACGGCCGAGGTGTTCCTTGACAAAAAAATTCTAAAAAAGTTTTACCTAAAGGAATCATCTCAGCTGCAATCATCTGGTTCACTGAACCAAATAGGGATTGAAGTTCCTGTTGTGGTTGTAGAACTTTAGCCAGTTGTAAGACAGATACCCAAAAATCTTGCCAAGGGCTAAGTTGTTTAAATTTTCTACCGGAAATAATTTCACCAGCAGACTTGGATGCCCATGATGCAAAATAGTACCAGTTCCCAAATGTTTGGTCCAAACCGATGCAGCGACTTAGACTATCTCCTAGTAAACTATAGGTATGATTGATATAGGTATTGCGAACAAGTGGATCAACAGATGATGCAAGCATTTTTTTATCAATAGCTGATATATTAAATAATGGTGAAGGCTTAGCCACCTGAACTTTTATGGGAATCTCTGCCCACTGCTTATCAATCCACTGCTTTGACGTTACAGCATGTGTCGCCAATGAGGTCAAGATGGTAATAGTTAAACAAAAGTATTTATAGTTCAAAAAATATGGCCCTTTTTTAAGTGGTTGCTTGTTCGGTAGTTGGGTTCAGAGTTTCGATAAAATTATCTAAACCTTCTCCAGATAGCTCACAACTCTTATTAGTACAAATTTGCCATTTATTATCTTCCTGCTCATAGCGCAGGACAAAACGTGGCAAAAAGTATGGTATGAACGCATTAAACTTTCCTTCTTGTGGCCATGTGTGTGGAACTTTTACAACTCGAAATGCCATATCTGGGTAGGTAAGTGCTCTGAGCGCCTCTCCACCATTGATTGGATTTTTCAGTATTTGATGTGTCATCTCGTCTTTGACGTCAGATAGCTCTGCTTCAAAGTTAGGATCTAGCTCTAGGCAGCTAAGTCTTCTCATTAAAAAGAGAAATGTTGCTGCAGGAGAGCGATATGACGTATCAAAAAAGTTTACCGCTTGGTTAGGATAGGGAGCGTGCTCTTGAAAGTTTTTAGCACGAGTAAAAAATTTATTATTATCTAAAAATTGGCTTGTGATATATTCAGATGTCTTTATTGCATTTTCTTTAAAAACCTCATTACCAGTAATTTCATATACTCGTAACTGCAGATCTGTAAAAAAAGCATAGTCTTCGAAATATGGAAGGTTCTCTTCTTTAGTTGTAGTATGGCGAATTTTGAAATTTTGCTTATCATCTTGTTTGAGTAAAAATACTTTAAACTGACCTTCAAGAGTTTTTTCAAGTAGTGTTGATGCCATCTGCTTGATAGTAGGGATAGGGCAGTACTGTACTACATCTGCTAAAGATTTTGAGAGCATGAAGTTCCAACTAGCAATACCTTTAGTGTCAGTTGCTGGAGGCATGCGCAGCTTTCTCTCTTCTAAAAGAGACTCTTTTATTTTTCTGATAATCTCCCAGCCTTCTTTGGTTAGGATGTTATCTTTTTCTGCCATATTGAGATGTATTGTATTTAATCCTGGACCGAAGTTTCCTTGTTCTGTGAGAGGCATCCATTTTTTAATATTATCTAAATTTTTAGAAAATAGCTCATCTTCAGGATCATATTTTTGTAGTGTTTCTTCAAATTCTGAGCTAGTAAAACCAAAGTAAAATCCCTCTTCTCCTTCTGAGTCAGCATCTTGGGATGAGAAAAAATAGTTATCATCTGCTAACATCTCGGTTTGTAGATACTCAATGGTTTGAATAAGTGAATCATAGATATGAGGAGCGGGGTAGATTAGACTTGTTTTTGCCAACAGTGATAGAAGCCCTGCTTGGTCATAGAGCATCTTTTCAAAGTGAGGAACTTCCCATTTTTGGTCTACACTATAGCGGTGAATTCCACCTCGAACGTGGTCATAAATTCCACCAAATAGCATATTATCAATTGTCTTAATAACTGCTTCACCTTCTTTTTTATCAATCATTCCTTCAAGCATCTGCTCAACGGACCATTCGAGATAAGCAAAATTAGGAAATTTAGGAGCTTGGCCATACCCTCCAAACTCTTCATCTTGAAACTCTTTGGTCGCCTCTAGGATTGCCATGGGATGTGGAAAGTGCCCTTCAAATTCAACTTTTCCTGTTGGGACAAAACCATCAGCAATTTTTTGGGTAACTTCTGTTGCATTATCAATAACTTTTTGACGCTCATCTCGGTACGCTCTTGTAAGTTCGTGACACAAGTCTAAAAAGCCTGTCTGCTTCTCAATTGAATATGGAGGAAAGTAGGTTCCTGCAAAAAATGGGCGCATATCAGGTAGTAAAAATGCAGATAGTGGCCAACCACCACTATTAGTAAACACTTGGCATGCTTGCTGGTAGTAGTTATCAATATCAGGGAACTCTTCGCGGTCTACTTTTATACAGATAAAGTTTTCATTTAGGTATTGGGTAATATCCTCTTTTTCAAAGCAGTCATGAGACATACGGTGACACCAGTGACAGCTGGAATATCCAACTGATAGAAATATAGGCTTGTCTTCATCCTGTGCTTTTTGCAGTGCCTCTGCGCCATACGCAAACCAGTTTATATTTTGATCAGCATGTTGCTGAAGATAGAGGGAAGCTTCTTGCTTAAGTCTATTAGTCATATTTTCTCCATTAGGGGTGTAATTGAGCTATATTTTAGCTTATTTTAATATTCTTGTCATGGGCTTTTCTCTACTTAGTCTTCCTTAAAAAAATGAATAAGCGTCTTATAAAGATAGAAGGTATCTTTTGTTCCTGCTGTCTCTCTTATAGAGTGCATGCCCCAGGTTGGGACACCGATATCAAGAGTTTTAATGCCAAGTCTTGCAGAAGTTATTGGTCCAATTGTACTACCACAAGGCAGATCAGAGCGCATGACGAATACTTGATAAGGCATTTCGGCTTTTGTGGCATATGAAATGTATTTTGCCATCGTCTCACCGTTTGTTGCATATTTAATACTTGAATTGATCTTTATTGCAGGCCCTTTATTAAGTTCAATTTGGTGGTTTGGTTCGTGAATACTTTTAAAATTTGGATGGATGGCATGAGCGTTGTCACTAGAGATAAGAAAAGAGTTAGCAATAGTACGAAAAAAACTTTCTCGAGTCTTGGTAATACGTTCAACAATGTCAGATAAAAAGCTTCCTCCAGCACCTGTAAAAGAGGATGAGCCAATCTCTTCATGATCATTAGCAATAAAAAGAGAACAATTTTTTTGATCTTTACTACTAATGAGTGCTTCTACTCCTAGGTAGCTGCTGAGTAAATTATCAAGACGAGCCGAAACAATATAGTCTTGATTTAGACCGATGATTGCGGGGGATTGTGTGTCATAAAAATACATTTCATGGGTTAGGACTTTAGCAATAGTGGAGCTTAATTTTTGTTTTTTGATTTCACTAATTAAGATTGAGTTGAAATCGGTGGTCTCATCACCGCTGAGTTGCATTAGCACCGGTGGAACGTCACTTTGCTTATTATATTTATAACCACTATTTATTTCACGGTTCATGTGGATGGCCAAATTTGGAATAGATGCTATTGGTCTTTTAAAATCCAGAAGAAGACCTTGTACGTTTCCATCAGTATCTATAAAATTAACCTTGCCTGCGAGTGAAAGGTCACGATCAAACCAAGATGATATAATCATACCACCATAAGGCTCAACCATTAGCTGATAGGTACCATTAGTAGTGCGATCTGGATTTGGTTTTACTTTAAAGGCTGGACTGTCAGAGTGGGCACCAACCATTTTTATACCCGTTTCAATAAAGTTATCGCGGTAGCAAAAGGCAATAAGTGAGCTTTCACCCCGGATAACGTAGTAGTTTGAAAGGTGCTTAAGTGACCAAATATCTTCTTCTTTTAGTTGAGTAAATCCAGCACTATCTAAGATACTTTGTAACTGTGCAGTTGCAAAAAAAGCATTTGGTGATTGTTTGATAAAACTAATAAGTCCTGCATTGAGCGTGTCTTGTGTTTTCATAAATATATCCTTGTTATTAGTGCAAGATCTTAACAAAACTCGAACTGTCTGACTATTTATTGGCTGACTGACGTGGCGCGGCAAGAAGAGGGAGACCAATATTCTTTGTATAGTGTACTTTGCCACGTCAAAAAATCTAAGTTATTCTATAGGCTTAGATATTAAAAAAGATGGAGAACAGATGACAAAAATGACTAAATTAGTTGCGATTGATGGCCCTAGTGGAAGTGGAAAATCTACTGTTGCACAACTTTTAGCGCAGAGTCTGGGTTATATGTATATTGATACGGGGGCTATGTATCGTGCGATTGGTTTTTCTGTAGACCAACAAGGTGTTGCTTTTGAAGAGGGGGAGGCCCTTAAAAAATGCCTGGCTTCTATGAAGTTTGAATACGGAAAAGATAGTGACCATTTGGTTATAGTTAATGGTGAAAATCTAACTGAAAAAATTAGAGAACATCACGTTTCAAAGCTCGCTTCTGATATTTCAAAACTTCCTATAGTAAGGGATTTTCTCTTTGCTACGCAGCGATCTCTTGGAGAGCAAAATTTTTCTGTGATGGAAGGGCGTGATATTGGAACGGTTGTATTTCCTGACTCATTTATGAAAGTTTTTTTGACCGCTACATTAGAAGAGCGCGCTAATAGGCGCTTACTTCAATTAAAAAGAAATGGAACAACTCATAGCTATGAAGAGATTTTAGAAGATGTAAAGCAACGTGACTATAACGACACTAATCGTGAGATAGCTCCACTTAAACAGGCTGATGATGCAACTCTTTTTGATACAACAGGTGTTCCACAGGAAGAAGTTATTGAGCGCTTAAAAACTCTTGTAAATGAGAGAGCTAGTAGTTTAGGAATGTAAGTAATGCGAATTTTAATAAATAGAACAGATGCAATTGGAGATACCATTTTAACTTTGCCCATGGCGGCAATGGTTAAAAGAGCATATCCTAAAGCGGAGATTGCTTTTATGGTATCAGCTAGTTCCGCTGATCTGTTTGAACATCATAGCTATGTTAGTCAGTGTTACGTTGTAAAACGTGAAAACTTCTTTTCCACTCTTGGGCAGTTTTTTGAAATTTTAAAAGATTTTAAGCCGGATCACTATATATACGTAGGCGGAAGCCATATCGGCTCTTTTGCTGCATTTGTTAAACGGGTTAAGTTTCGTGGTGGGTTACTTTCTAGACTGCCTAGTTTTCTATTTTTGAATAAAGGCATTAGACAGAAACGCTCATATGTTGAGATGCATGAAGCAGAATATAATTTAAACCTATTAAAAAGGTTTGGGCTTACTTATGACCATAAAGATTTTTTACAATACACACCGGGTATCACTTTAAAGCAAGAAGATATCAAAGAGGCTAAAACTAGCTTTACTGAGATGTTACTTAAGGCTGACAAAAAGTTCTCATGGGATAAAAATATTATTTTTATCCATCCTGGAATGATGGGACATACTTTGAATTGGCCTTCTCGTAATTATGGCAGGTTAATTACCTATTTAAATAAGGAGATGCCAGGGCAGAACTTTTATATTATTTCGCATACTCCAAGTGATGAAGAGTACATTAGTACCGTTCGAGATGAGTTAGAAGAGAGTTTTCGCACCTCAGATCTATTTCAGTCGGTATATTTTTTTAATGGTGCGCAGAAGGGCTTGCGTTACTATATGCATATTTTGGCACAAGCTGCAATTTTCGTTGGGCCAAGTACCGGCACTACTCATTTAGCCAATGCCTTAGGGGTTGAGACAGTTGGAATATATTCCCCAATAAAAGTTCAATCTGCTCTACGCTGGAAACCATTTTATAGTGATAAGGTTAAAATTGTTACTCCTGATGTAATTTGTGGAGAGCCACAAAAATGTGTTTTACAAGAGTGTCCCTATTATGAATGCATGTCGAAGATAGAAGCGAAAGAGGTGGCAGTGATTGTTATTAATTTATTGGTAAAAATGAAAAATCTTAAGAGGGAAAAATAGATATGAGTGAGACGATAATATCAGAACATAATTTTTTGAAAATTATTGAGAAGTTTTCTAAGATTGATCCAATTTTAGTTCTAGGTGACATAGGAGTTGATAAATATACTTTTGGCAACGTTGAACGTATATCTCCAGAAGCTCCAGTCCCTGTTGTAGAAGTGACGCAAGAGTGGAAAAAATTGGGTCTTGCTGCAAATATATCAAATAATCTCCAGGAGTTAAATATTACATCGGCGATGTGTGGTGTGATTGGTAACGATGATCATGGAAAATCGTTATTAGCAATGCTGAATGATAGTAATTTAAAATCAGATTTAGTGATGGAACTTCCAGATAGATTAACTACTTACAAAGAACGGATCATTACATCAACTCAGCAAGTATGTCGTGTGGATTATGAATCAAAAAAATCTTTGAGTGTAAAAGAAGAGTCTGCTCTTTTTTCTAAGATAGAAGATAGTAGCCAGAACTACCGAGCTCTAATTATTGAAGATTATGCTAAAGGTGTGTTAAGTGAAGGATTAACTCAAAAAAGTATTCATCTTTTTAGAGAGCAAAAGAAGTTAGTTACCATTGATCCTGCGAGAAATATCCCACCTCTCTTTTATAAGGGAGCGACCCTTTTAAAGCCAAATTTTGTTGAAGCTGTTTCTATGGTTAAGTTTTTTGGCCTTAAAGAGAGTGATCCAGTAAAAATGGCAGAAATTTTGTGTGACAAGCTTGATTTAGAAAAAATTATCATAACCTTAGGAGCAGAAGGTATGGCAATTTTTGATACACTTGATAGTGATAAAAAAGTACGATTTATTCCAACCTTAGCCCGCGAGGTTTTCGATGTATCAGGAGCTGGAGACACTGTAATTAGTGTCCTCACCGCTTCTCTGCTTGCTGGTGCAACATTGATGGAAGCAGCATGGATTGGAAACTGTGCGGCTGGAGTCGTAGTTGCAAAAAAAGGAACAGCAACTGTAAGTGCTAGTGAATTAACATCATTTTATCAAAAGATGGTTAGGCAACTTTAGTTAAAATTGCACCAGTTTTTTGGCATTTGTAGTTAAGTTATTTAAAATAGAAAAATACAAAAAAGATTTTCTTAAATATCAAAATATTTATATTATACTTGTATCTGCCGTCTACTAATGTTGTTAGCTGATCTGTAATACTCCAAATGAAAAATAATTATAAAAATTGTCTGGTATTTTTATTGTTGAGGTATAATTAAGTATCCGTTGAACAGGGTGACTGCCGTTGAAAGAGGTAGGAACAAAGTTTCATCCTACGTTTGCTTGGAGGAGTAAATATGGACTTGGAATTGCCAAAGGAAAAGTATCTCCGCACAACATTGGTTGAAACGGCTTGTGGTAGAACTTTCGGAGGATAGTTTATAGATTTTTAATTTAAGGGGGCCCTCGCACAAGCTTGAAAAAGGCTTCTGCTTGGGTCTTTTTTTTGCCTAAACTCTCTAATCACTCTTTAGTGTATATTCAAGTGGCCATGTGATAAAAAATGGAGGAACATTGTTGATAAATGAATTTTCACAGGGAGTGTTGCATGAGACTTAGAATATTAACTGCTTTTTTGATGCTATTTTCTTTTCAACTGTTGGCAGTTGAGTTTTCTTTTGGGCCGACGTTATCTAAAATAGGTAGTGAACAAGACCAGGTAAATCGTCTAATTTCTAATGCAAATACTGTTGCAGGTGGAATTAGCACTGGCGATTTGACAAGTGCTTGGGATATGGGTGCTTTTTTACAATGGAAATTTAGTTATTTTGCATTTCAAATTAGAGGGTCTTACTTTACTCAATCTGAAGATGGAGCAGCTGGATCTGATAGTTACAACTATGGTGTAACAGGTAAAACTTTTGGAGCTGTATTTAAACTGTACCCACTAGAAAATAAAATTATGAGAGTGTTTTTTCAAACAGGTGCTATATGGGGAACTGCAGAGTTGGCCATGACTGAAAAAGATTTAGAAGTTACGGCTGATGGTAGTGAAATTGGCTATACTATTGGCGCTGGAGTGGAGATGACTTTTGAGGCTCATGTGATTTTTGCAGAAGTTAATTTTCGTTATTTAGATATTGAAAGAACTACTGTATCTAGCTCCACTGGAACACCAATTACTGGAAGTGTATCTCAATATGGTAAAAATCAAGAATTAGAATATGACAATAAAGACCTTGGTATAAATATGTCAGGAACTATAATGACACTTGGATATGCATACAGATTTTAGTCAAAAGTAATATCTTGATAAATGTTTAGAAAAGCCACTTTTGCAGTGGCTTTTTTTATTCTATAAAACTCACCAGTTTCAATTATTTTTATTTAATAAATTAAAGAACTGCTCTACCTATCCGATAAGTACAGTATGGCAATTTTTTAAGTCAGTTGCTCTGGTAAGAACACGGAGATGCTACTTAGTAAGTTACTAAAAATAGACGAATACCCTACATGTGTATTTTATGAATCTGTAATTAGAGAAACTGAGGTTAAAGTTATAGTAATGAGAATATCATCTGCAATTTTACTTACTGTACTACTTCTTTCATCATGTATGAAAGAGGAGATACAGTTTACTACGCTGGTTAAGCCAAAGCTTGATCATATCAGCAGTGAAACATTAGATGAAGATAGCTCAGTGGTTATTGATCTAACTGCTATAGATCTTAATTCGACTGTGGGTGAAGCACAGTGGGAGACTGATAACCGATTGGAAATGGCACAGAGGATCATCTATAAAATAAGTGAGGATCCTGCACATGGAAAAATTGTAGATTGTGAATGGGACAGTACACCACTTAATTGTACTTATATTCCCAGCCCTGATTATTATGGTAATGATTCATTTAGTTATGTTGTTGCTGATGGACCACTTAACTCGGAGCCCGGAGTTATCAGTCTGACTGTGATAAATGTCCCTGATCTGCCGGTTGCTAAAAATAGCTCTTACAATATATTAGCCGGAAGTTCTATGCGTATTACCTTTGTCGGTTACGATGCTGATGGACCCCAGGATGATATTTATTATGAGCGAACGAATGGACCATCAAAAGGAGCAATTAGTGATTGTCAGCAAAATGGCAATATTTATAGCTGCCTATTTAGTACTCAAGTTGGAGAACATAGTCAGCAATTGTTAAACTTTGTAGTTTCGGAAAAAAAAGTTGAAGTTGGAGATGAGTTTGATCCTTCTGCAGAAGGCACCGTAACGATAAATATTATAAAAGGAGCAAACTATCCTCCTGTTGGAGTTGCCCAAACGGAAGTGGGAGCAGAGGATACAGCACTTAGTATTACTGTTACACAAGGAACTGATCTAGATCCAGCTGATCAGCTTAGTTATCAAATTATATCTACACCATTATCAGCTGACTCTTTTAGCTGTAGTGGTACAACAGAGTTGACTTGCTCATACATGCCTAAAACCAATTTTTATGGAGAAGATTACTTTACCTATATTGTCTCTGACGGAATAAATAGTAGTGCAGTGATTAAAGTTACACTGCAAATTACACCAGTTAATGATGCACCTGTTGCATATGAACAGACAGTTCAAGTTGAGGAAAATGTAGAAAAACTTTTTTCAGCGAGTGGCAGTGATATTGATGGAGATGCTCTGCAGTATGAAATGGTATCTGCGACGCCACAGTATGGAATCGTGACAAACTGTTTTGTGGGTGGATCTAAGGAGTGTAGTTATACTTCTAACTCAGGTAGTGTTGTTGCCGACATTATTACCTATAGGGTATTTGATGGCAGTTTGTATAGTGAGATAAAAACAATTAGCTTTGTGATTGCTGGTGTAAATGAGGCTCCAGTTGCTCCAGCTAATTCGCAAGAAGTTGTAACCGAAGATACTACTCTAACTTTTTCTCTACCTACTGGTACTGATCCAGATGGAGATACTTTAAGTTATGTAATTACTGCAATGCCTTCTTCATCAAAGTTTTTAATTACTGGCTGCTTTATTGGACAACTTTATAGCTCTGGACAGAGCTGTGATATAAAAATTCTTAGTGAATTTCCTGAGTCAGCATCTTTAGAATTTAAAGCGTTTGATGGAGAGTTATATTCAGATATTGCTAATATCAATTTTACTAATGCTCTTGTAAATGATGCTCCAACAAAACCTACCGATTTAACTGTTACGATCAAAGAAGGGCAAGTTAAAAGTTTTGCTCTGCCTCCATCTACTGATGCAGAGGGAGAGCTGCTTAAATACATTATAACGGCCCTACCAGCTACAGATTCATTTCTAATTACAGGATGTGAATTAGCTGTAGCGTATGATTCTGGTAAGCTATGCACAGTTGAGACAACTGGAGAGATTAGTACTCTAGGATATTTAGAATTTCATGCTTTTGATAGAACTGATATCTCAGAAACTGCAAAAGTCAATTTGATCGGAGAGGCAGTCAACAACGCTCCAGGGGTACCAGATCAACAGACTATTAATTTAGATGAAGATTCTGCTGAGCTGTCATTTGATGTTACAGCATCAGTTGATATTGATAATAGTGCAGAGGAGCTAACTTATGTACTTGTTGCTCCACCTACCCATGGTGCTTTAGCGAGTGATTGCTTTAGCGGGATGGGAAATAGAACTTGTAAGTATAAAGTTAATGTTAATTTTTATGGTCAGGACTATTTCGTATATCAGGTCAGTGATGGGATGGTTTCTAGTGAAAACATTACTGTAATTTTAAATGTTTCAGGTGTGAATGATCGTCCATCTACTCCAGGAAACCTGACTTTAGTTGTTCCTGAAGGGCGGATTGAATATTTTAGATTACCGTCTTCTATTGATATTGATAGTACCAATTTGGAGTATGAAATAACGAGCATTCCTAATCCCACAATATTTAAACTTACTGGGTGTGAATTTGGGATGAAATATGAAGTTAGTCATCAGTGCCAGGTGGAGACAGTTAGTGAGTATTTTGGTACTGGCTCTTTACTGTTTAGAGCATGTGACAGTGACGGATTATGTTCGGAAACTGGAATTATCAGTATGGTCAACAGTTTAACTAATGACGGACCAGTGGCTCCAGCAGCGCAGGTTATAGGACTCTATGAAGATGATCCCGAGCTATCTTTTTCTGTTAGTGCTGCAGTTGATGTGGATTCATCTCCTGAAACACTTATCTACTCCTTAGTGTCATGGCCATCGCATGGATCACTGTCGGCTGACTGCTTAGAGGGAGTTGGAAATCGTAATTGTAAATATATAGTAAATGCTAATTTTAGTGGTGATGATAGTTTTTCTTATAAAGTTAGTGATGGCAGTTTAGAGACAGGGTACATTAGAGTTGTAATGCGTGTTAACCCTTCTAATGATTTACCGATCCTTGGGGCACCACAGACCGTTTTTACTCAAAATAATATTCCAAAATCATTTATACTTAATCAGGCAATTGATATTGATAGTTTAACATTAAGCTACGTGTTGGTTACGGCCCCTACACACGGAAGTCTTAGTGGTTGTGCTACTGCTATAGGTAGTACTTCTCGTGACTGCACCTACACTCCTGCTACAGACTATATTGGAGCAGATTTCTTTAGATATCAAGTTAGTGATGGTATCGGCTTGTCTGAAGTTATGCGTGTTGAAATCTTAGTCGAAGAGCAAGATCGAATTTGGAAGTATAGGTATGAAACCAAATACGTTACAGGTGAAGACGTTGCACAGGTTATTGAGATTATAATTGTTGTTGATGATTCTGGAAGTATGGGGAATAATGCTGTTAATTTAGCTCAATCAATTCCTGGACTGATTAATGAGCTGCAAGGTAAAAACGTTAATATACGTGTTTACACAACAGATAATAGTTCAACCACCTTACCTGTATCAACTGTATTTCAGATGCGTGATGATATGACTCAGTCATCTTTAGATAGTGTATCTACTGCTGTATCGGCAGAAATACTAGGAGTTGGACTTGCTGGATCTGGTAATGAGCAAGGGCTTTGTACTGTATACAGAGTTTTAGATGAGCTACATATTCCCAAAGATTCTATTGGTGGTATTGTAATTATTTCAGATGAAAATGATCATACTTCATCTGTATGTCCAAAGGCAGGAGGCGGAGGATATAGTTATACGACTACGCAAGGGAGCTATGAAGGTTTGTTTATAGATAAGGCAAATAACTTCTTTCAAGACTATTTTGTGGAGATGATTGCCGGAGATAGTACGCAAAGTTGTAGTATTGGAGAGCTTGGAGCCAGGTACTCTAATGTTATTAATGGTGTTAATTTAAATAGCTCAATCCCTCTAACAGTTCCTGAGGGGCACTTTACCTCTATTTGTGAATCAGATTACAGTACTAGCTTTAGAAATATGTCCGACTACTTAATACATATTCGTACTAGGTTATTTGAAGTTATTTTTGATGAACATAACCGTGATGAGATTTTATACGCAGTTCGAGTTCGACGACAAGTAGCACTTTCGGCTACTACTGCAAGTGTTATGGAATTTGCAACATTTTTGGAAACACAAAGTATTGGTGGTGTTTATAATCCATTGAATGATAGTAGCCTGATAGTGCCTAGAATAGGAGCTGACTATACAATTAACAGTGATGGAAATGTACTATTTACACGAGATTTTCTTGAGGATAATGATGAAGTGCTCTTAATTTATCGCTTTTGGGAATACGATTCGCAGTAAAGATCAACTCCTTCTTAAGACCAATCATTTAAATTGATTAAAGAAGTTTACTACTCTGACCGATAGGATAGTGACAACTATTTATGCCACCTGTTTTTGCATAAATATTAGGAAAAAAACCTGTAATAGCCTGGTTTTATTATGAATGATTAAATAGTAACATGTTATGTATTGGTATAATTGATGGCAGGGTAAAATTAAAGAATGAAAACACTTATTACAATTATATTTATTACTGGCCTACTGAGCTCTTGCATAAAAGAGGAGATTCAGTTTACAACTTTGGTGGCTCCTGAGTTAGATCACAATAGTAGTGTGACTCTTCCTGAAGATGGTAGCCTACTCATTAATCTAACTACAATTGACCTTAGTGTTGGTAGTGATGTGGCACAATGGGAAGTCGATAATAAATTGGAGATGGCCGAAAGAGTTACTTATCAGATAAACCAGATGCCACTACATGGTAAGGTTATTGATTGCGACTGGGATGATAAGCAGCCACATTGTACCTATATTCCTAATGCAAACTATTATGGCCCTGACTCTTTTTCGTACATTGCAGTTGATGGTCCACTTAGCTCCGAACAGGGTATCATAACTCTTGATATTGTTAGCATGCCTGATCCACCAATTACAAAAAATGGTAGTTATACTTTACAAGCGGGAGAGTCATTACGAATTTCGTTTGTAGGTTTTGATATTGATGGACCTCAAGATGATATCTTTTTTAAGCGCACTAATGAACCATCCAAAGGTACAATCAGTGATTGCCAACAAAGTGGAAATGATTTTAGTTGTCTATTCAGTACTCAGATTGGAGACGAAAGTCAGCAGGAGTTGCGTTTCGTTGTAGCGGACAATGCGATGATGTCGAGTCCTTCGACTGAAGGTGTTGTGACTGTAACTATTACAAAAGGTGATAATTATCCTCCTACAGGAACAACACAGATAGTAAATGGTGTTGAAGATACCAGTCTGAATTTAACTGTAAATAGAGGCACTGACTTAGATCTGGGAGATATTTTAACGTATAGACTGTTATCATCGCCTGCATCAGCAGAATCTTTTAACTGTAGTGGAACAACAGAACTTTTTTGTACCTATCTTCCTAAAGCAAACTTTAATGGAGAGGACTCTTTTTACTACGAAATTTCTGATGGTAAAGTGAGTAGTGCACCAGTAAAAGTTATATTAGAAATTGCACCAGTTAATGATCTACCAGTTCTTGGAGCGATTCAAGATGTTTCCACCATGCATAACATAGCCAAAGATTTTATGATTAATCGTGCTATTGACGTTGATGATATTGATTTAAAGTATGTATTAGTATCAGCTCCTCAGCATGGTTCACTTAATGGCTGTGCAACAGTAAGTGGAAGTAGCTCTGTTGATTGTACCTATACTCCCGCACTTGATTATATTGGAGATGATTACTTTAGCTATAAAGTATTTGATGGTTCGGGATACTCCTCAACTATGCGCATAGATATTGAAGTAGTGGAACGAGCTAAAATATGGAAATATAGATATGAGACCAAATATGTTACTGGTGAAGATGTTGCTACAATTGTTGAAATAATCTTTGTTGTTGATAACTCTCCTAGTATGGAAGAAGATGTTGCAACTTTAGCACGAGGGATTCCTGCCTTAATTGATGAACTGCATGGAAAAAATGTAAATATTCGTATTTATACAACAGATAATGATGCTGATATTCTATATCCTGTAGCTGGAACTACCAATATACAGAGATATAACCCACCTAATAATATTATTGCTTTTCAGATGCGTGACGATATGGATCAGCAAGATTTAGATCTGATATCTACAGCAGTTGTTTCTGAAATACTTGGTGTTGGTATCGATGGATCATATAAAGAACAGGGGCTATGTACACTTCTAAGAATAATGGATAGTAATAACGGACTGCATGTTCCAAAAGACTCTATTGGAGGCATGGTTATTATTGCAGATGCGAATGATGCTACATCGGCAGCGTATTGTCCTGAATTACGAGTTGATAATCGAGAGATTGGATATCCTGATAATGAAGATTTGGGTAGCTATGAAGGAATGTTTTTAGCAAAAGCTAATAACTTTTTTCAAGATTACTTTGTCGAAGTTATTGCAGGTGAGGAAAATTCATCGTGTAATACTGAAAGTGATGGTACACGCTATCAAAATATAATTGATGGAGTGACTTTAGCAGATGGAACAATTCTGTCACCACCTTCAGGACATTTTACCTCGATCTGTGAGTCTAGTTATAGTAATGCTTTTAGCAATGTCGCAAATTATATTGAGCATGTGAGAACCCGACTGTTTACAGTTGATCTTGACCCGGCTCACCATGATGAAGGTCTATATGCTGTACGAGTTCGTAGAGGTGCTGCTATTACAACGACTACTAATAGTGTATTGGAATTTGCAACATTTTTAGAGGGACAGAGTACGACAGGTGAATTGTACAATCCACTTAATGATACGACTCTTGTAATTCCTAGGTTAAATATAGACTATATAATTAATAGTGATGGTAACATACTATTCACTAAAGATTTTCTTGCAGATGATGATGAGGTAGTAATAATTTATAGGTATTGGGAGTATTATACCTATTAATAGCTCATATCGATATCTTCAGCTTGTTCAGGATCAAAATTAAGCCTATTAGGTAACTGCACTTGATAATCACTTTCAGACTTATCTTTAGCCGTTATATCTCCAGAAGATATAACGTTTCCTTGAATCGATATTCCACCCAAATCAAAACTTTCTCGGCTTTTATATTTATATTTTAGGTTTACACTCTTCTTTTTATCTTGTGAGAGAGCAGAAAAAGAGAGTGAAAGCATAAGTAAGCAGGTTATTATTTGGTACATCTGGACTCCAAACCTAAAACGTAGTGTCCTAGCTCATCAACCCAGAACTCTTTGGCAAAGTCCCAGTAGTTTTCCTTGTCGGAGAGGTTGATATGTATCATCTCTCCTTCACCTGTTCCAGAAAATTCCTTCTTATCTATAAAGTATTGTCGCTTGTTGGAAAAGTACTCTAATTTTAAAAGGCTTATCTGTTTAGAAGTGATAATTATTTCATTAAAAAATTTAAAAAGTGAACGTTGTACAAAAGTATTTAAACTGCGTAGGGTAAATGATGTTTCTACCTGCAAATTACGCTTGAAGGTACGGGTAAATCTATTTTGATTTTCCTGTTTACTAAAAAACTTTAATTCACGCACAGCACGTTGAAAGAAATGTGCTTGTGAGAAAAAAGCAGGGCCAGTTCTTATACGTTTTACGAAGCTTTTTAGTAAGGGGTGTTGTCTTAGTACTTTGGCGCGATCATTAAGTACAAGTCCCACAAAAAAACGTGGATCTTTCGCTTTTGACTTTAGTAGTTTAAGTAATTTTCTTGCTCCGGGGACAGTATTTTTTTCAAAGGACTGAATAATTGCGAACATATCGTCAAAATAGCACATTTTGTAATAACCCATGGCCCATAGTACATCAGCTTGAGGATAGTAATGGTCCTGTAAGATAGGTGATTTGAAAGTTAGCAGTTTTCCAATCGAGGTGTTGTAGTCTTTTTGCTGGTAAGCATTCCAAGACATTTCAAAAAGCTGGTCTGGCCATTTGTATGACTCTATTGGTATGGCATTATAATAGCGTTTACTGCTGGCATACTTACGTGCCTTATATAAAATACGGGGTATGGCAATTTCACAAGAGTTTTTTACAAATTGTAGCGTTTTTCGCCGGGGGTGTTTTTCATCAAACTTCTTAAGGTATTTGTTAGCAATTCTTGCACATCTTTTATAGGTTTTAATCGCTCTGCTCGATTTATTTTTTTTAGCCCAGATGGCACCAGCTATTTGGAGTGTTTGTGGATATATGATATGTCGCTTACTAATATGCTTTAAGGTCTTTAGTGCAAGGGGAAAGTTTTTTTGCTGAAAGTATCGCTTTCCAAGTGTAAATTGCAAAAATGCAGATTGTGATTTATATAATTGATCAATTGGAAGTTCCTCAAACTGACGTAAACCAACATGGTTAATCAAGGTATCAATGTCTCTATCTAATGCTTTAGAGGTCTTGGTAGAATGAAAAATTGCTTGCTTAAAAAAATAGATAGCAGAAAAGTATAATTTGTTTTTTATTAGTAAGTTGCCCATAGCGTGCAGATCTTTTACTGATTCAAAGTCCATTTTTTTAAATTTTCTTTCAACAGTTCCGAGACTTGCCTGCAGTGATATAGTAAAAAATAGGGTAGTGACTAGTATAAGTTTTTTCATTAGAAATTTATACCAAAGCTAAAGTACATATCATCCTGACTTTGCAGCGTTGCTGAATCTGAAACACCACTGATTGCACTGTAATAAGTTTTCATTAAATCTAAATTTAAGGTAAACATCTCTGATAGATATAGTCTAAATTGCGTTTTAACGGTGATGCCACCAAATGCTTCAATCTCATAACGAACACGTGGATCACTCTTTCTAAAATCACTAATATTTGACTCTGCTGAGATTGAGCTATAGCCAATTCCAAATAGCCACTCAAGATAGTATATTTTATTGTAGGTATTAATTTTAGCATAAAACGGCGAGTAGAGGATAAGTGCACTAATTTTTTGGGTAAGTCTGCGGATAAAGGGAATTGTCATGTCATTCGCACTTAGATAATCTAAGGGAGCATTGTCTGTATTAGTAAATTTTTGATAGAGCAGCTCCACTCCCCAGCGCTCTTTCCAAAAGTATCCAACGCTCGTTCCTATAATGGATGAATCTTGATATTGACTGGTAGTATTAGTTCCATAGCTGCCGTTTATATAAATGGTATTCTCTTTTTCAAAGATTTTATTTTGTAGTACAAAAACTTTTTTAGAAGCATCAAGCCAGTGAAATTTGTAGAGATCATCCTCTCCAGCAAATGCTTGCATATTGAGCATTGAAAATAGGATGCATAATAGATATAAGCTGAAAGCAGTTTTCATTATAAGTGTCCTGTTAACTAATTTATAGATATCTTATAAAGCTAAAATCTGTTTGGGAAGAAAAATAATTATATAGAGTATTTGAAAATACAACTAAAAATACTTGACGCATGATTACATATTGGAAATAATTTCCTTAATCAAGGAGATTTAATGAATTTAGATATTTCACTCGTGGATAGTTTTGCAAAATTTATGTCTGATGGTGGCTCTTTTATGTGGCTCATAATGTTTTCTTTTATGTTAGGAATTGCAAGTGCATTTGAACGATATTTAAAGCTTGTAGTGTATGACTGTGA
>DAOWEO010000126.1 GCA_030638415.1 Bdellovibrionales bacterium
AGTTGTATGGGCACCTGTATTAGATCTGCTATATTTTGCAGATGGAACTCAAGCATTTAAAGAGCAGGCTGGGGCAAAAGAGTTGCTTAGCTGTGGAGAAATCAACAGACCGCTAAAAGTTACTGTTAGTCGATCACATGTAAATAGTGCTACTCAGGAATTTATAGGTAAAGTGCAAGATAAACTGGCGTGTGAAGTTGAACAAGTTGGAGTAGGTAGCTCTTTAAAGTTTTGCTACATAGCAGATGGAAGTGCTGATCTATATCCTAGATTAGGACCGATTAAAGAGTGGGATATTGCTGCAGCATCTTTAGTTTTAGAGCAGGCCGGTGGTAAGATTTGCCATCTCGAAGGTCTCGCTGAAATTGAGTATAACAAGGCTGATATGCTCGTTGCTGGTTTTATTGCACTTAAGCAGAGTCTATTTTCTAAACTATTCTGATTTCAGCTAATTGGACAGTGTATCCTTTACTTAGATTCTAAAAGAAAATTTGGTTTTACTGGGTTTTATGCTAAATTTATCTCGGTTTTAAGCTTAACTAGGATTTTCCATGCAAAAAATTATTCACATTAAGATGCTTCAACTTTCACTGCTAATATTTGCATTAATTAGTTGTGGCGCAAAAGATAATTTAGTTGAAGGCATGGCCCCTGAGTCAGGTTCGGCACTCGCTGCACTTGGTGGTTCGGACTCCTTTTTAATTGCAGGAAAAGGTGAGTCTCAAGCCTATGCTTATAGTCAGTTATATTTACAAAAATTAGTTGAGACGTCAAAGCTATTTTCTTATGTTCAAGCTGTATCAAATGGAGATGTTTTACCTCGCTGTGGAGTGGTCACAAAGGAAGTACTGTCTGCGACAGCCGCGGATGTTACATTCGATTATTACTCTGAAGGGGGCACTGGAGAGTGTCGTGATTTTTTTGAGATTGGGGGAAAGAGCTTTGTAACAACAGTTGCTGGAACTTCCTTTGAGACTTATAGTATTGAACGTACTGCAGATGATTCTGCAAAAATCCAAACAATAAAATTATTAAAAAATAACTCAGATATCCAGTTGAGTCTGGGGATTGATCGTGCTCCTAAACGTTACGTGGATGCCAGTATTACTCTTTTAAGAGATTTTATGGCCAAGCGAGTTAGTTGTAAAAGTGGTTTTGGTGATTGCTTTGAAGTCTCATCTAGACTTGTGTTAAAGGTTGATAACCTTGCCTTTAGTCCTGATAAAAATTCAAAAATTAAGTTTAAAGAAAAAAATGTTACTTTAGATTTCAGGTTTGCTTTTCTTTTAGAATTTAGAGATGGAGAATCCACCGTGACTCCACTTGCACGAAAAAATATGCTCTTTATCAAAGGGACTCGTATGGAGTTCTCTAAAGATTATGGTTCTGATTATCAAGGGAAGTTATATTTACGAGATGTTGCTGCTGGTGAAAAGCTTATTTTAAATAGCGCTGCAGAAAATAACTGTGGATACTTTGTGCCTCGAAGTTTAGATTCAGCTGACTCTTTAACTTTATCGATGAACCTAAATTGGAAACGTTCTCCGATTAGATCAATGGAGAGGCGCTTAGATATTGAGACTACTTTTGCAAGTGATCAGATCACAACTAATATTATGAAAGATGGCAAAATTCTATATGGGCATAGTGAAATGAAAAATAGCTGCTCCAATATCACAGTGAGTGACACTGCTCCATTTTTTAATAATTACCGTCTTTTTGCTTACTAAAAAACAACTATCTTAAGGTCTCAACGTTATATCAACAGCAAGAGGGTAGTGGTCTGAAACTCCACCTGCTGATTTCTCATTGAATCTATTAGGAGTATAAAAACGGCTTACCTGATAGATACTGGATTTTGGAACTCGTAAAGATTCTGGTTTCACCATCCAAGACGAGCTGCCTGATTTTGGGTTCATATTTTTTGAAAAAAACAGAATATCCAGAAAAGACCACCCGCCTCGATAGGCATGTGTCCCTTTCTCATTAAAAAGTCCGATGTAGTGTGATATATCAAAATCTGTTGCCATGTGAGTATCAAGAAGACGGTGCTTAAGATTTTCCATCTTGGTAATATTAAGGTCTCCTCCAGCAATGACCATCCTATCTTTTGGAAGCGATTTTTTTAGCTCTGCAAGCTTAGCAAGAGCTTGTCTTCTCAACTCTGTTGGTCCTCCCTGAGAAGGAAAGTGTGCAACAAAGATTGTTAAAAGGTCTTTGTTTGGAAGAGTAAGAGTGACCTCTAGGATTCCTCGTGTAGGGCGTTTTTTTCTACCTTCAAGTGCTCCGATTGGTTCGAAGCTTAGCTTATGTAGTTTAGCCTTTGTAGCCGTAGGTAGTCTGGTAATAAGTGCGGTATCAATCCCTCGTTTATCTGGACCTTCAAGTAGGATTGATTTGTTATATCTTCCTTTTGTTAGATGTCCTTTTCTAAGCATTTCCAGTACGGATAAATTCTCAACCTCTTGCAGTAGGAGAATATCAGGTCCTTGTCCATTTTTCATTTTCATAATAACGTCAGCAAGACGCTCCATCTTTCTTTCTAAGACATCGGGACTCCAATTAGAGTTAATGCATGAGCTTTTCCATGAGGCTTTTTTCATGGAGTCGCACTCAGCTAGAAATTGCGGGTTGTTATCTTTTACGGCCTTAGGAAGGTAGGCATAGTCATTTTTTCCTTCATCATGGACAGTGTCAAAGAGGTTTTGAACATTATAGGTCATTATGGTTATGTCGTTAGGAGATGATTTCCATTTTTCGGTGGAAGAGCAGGCTGAAATAAGCAAGATAATTGTCAAAAATAAAAATTTCATATTTATACAGTCCTTGATGATATTTTTGTTGTAAATTAGCATTTAATTGCTTTAAATGCTAGAAATTGGGAGAGGTGCCGATGAAAAAATTCAAATGTGGAATTCTTATTTTTATTCTCTTTATAAGTGGAGCAATTTTCGCAGCTCAAGAGGTTATTTCGTTACAAGATTCACCTAGTGCTAGTGAGAAAAAATCGAAGTGGGGATACTCTGCTTTTAGCTTTATTTCTGCCCCATTTGAGCTTCCTGTAAAAGACAGGACTTCACTTATGACAAGCTATAACTATGTTAGTTTTAATTACAAGTTGGACTACACTCGCAGAATTTCTATTCGTCCAACTTTTAATATGAATACTGCGGGATATGATGTGATCGGAAGAGAAGATACTGCTGCTGAAGTTGCGCTTGGTGATATGTATTTGCAGTATGCTGATTATAACTTTGCACTACTTCCGGGAAATATTGGTGTGCTAGCTCAATTTCGTATTTTCTTACCAACTAGTGAGTCGAGTCGGGAGCAAAAGACACTAGCGAAGCTAGGGGGATGGTTTATTTTCTCTCACCCTTTTTCAGATGGTTGGCAGGTGAACTATCATCTAAAAGGCTATTACTACTGGCAGAGTCAGAAGAGTTATCTTAATTCAGATACGGGAAGACTATCTCATACGAAGCAGTACAAGTTGGAAAACTATATTGAGCTTGGCAAGATGTTTAATGAGACTTTTGGTTTTTCCATGACCTTAAATTTCACAATGGAAGAGAAACATGGTTCTGATCTGTATAACGACGAGATCAGCCGGACCATCTGGGGCGATATCATGGCGGCGGCGGACCGATACAATGAACCCGGCAAGTTCACCGCGCTCATGGGCTGGGAATGGAGTTCGACACCCAATGGCGCCAACCTGCACC
>DAOWEO010000093.1 GCA_030638415.1 Bdellovibrionales bacterium
AAACAGGAGCTAGAAATTCTATACGTTTTTTTATAAGTGAGGTAAAGACTTCAGATTTTGCTAAACCACCAGAGAGTAAAATAGCATCAGGTGCTTTCGAAAAAGTTGCAACTAGTGAAGAGATCGATTTTGCAACTTGATATGCCATTGCACTAAAAATAAGCTCTGCTCTTTCATCACCTTGCTTAATTCTTTTTTCCACCTCTAAAGCACTATTAGTTCCTAAATAGGCCACCATTCCACCATGTCCTTTTAGCATCTGCTTCATTTCTCCATGAGAGTATTTCCCAGCAAAAGCAGTTTTAACAATATCTCCTACAGGCAACGTGCCACTTCGTTCAGGAGACATAGGTCCTTCACCATCAAGGCCATTGTTCACATCAACAACTTGCCCCATTTTGTGAGCACCAATAGTAATACCTCCTCCCATATGTGCAACAATCAGATTTAAAGAGTCATAGTCTCTACCGACTGTTTTCGCATAGCGTTTAGCAACTGCCTTTTGCCCTAAAGCATGAAAAATACTTTTTCTAGGAAATAGTGGATGGCCAGAAACTCTAGATATTTCATCTAACTCATCTACAATAACAGGATCTAAAATATAACTAGGAGTACTGGGAGAAATATCCTTAGCAAGTAAATAAGCAATCGGAGCTCCTAAGTTAGACGCATGTTCTCCCTGCTTGGCACTTTGCAAGTCACTTAACATAGAGTCGTTTATTGCATAAACACCACTACTAATTGGCCTTAACAATCCACCACGTCCCACAACAGCACCAATACTTGCAAGGTTAACCTTATACTGTTCTAACAATTCCCTCACTGCACTCATCCGTAACTTAAATTGATCCCAAATAGTATCACTCTTTTCTAAATCGCTGAGTGAGTGAGTCACTGTTTCACTGAATATTTCTTGTTCACCATTTTCAAATAGTGCAATTTTTGTCGTTGTGGAACCAGGATTAATTACCAAAATTTGTGACATACTCACCTCTAATAAGCAACTGCCATAGCAATTGATAGTAGTTTGATACGATCAGAATCAGAGCGAGAAGTAAGAACAATAGGTACACGTGCTCCAAGTAATATCCCTGCAGCAGTTGCTCCGCCCATGTAGACAAGAGATTTGTAAAAGACATTACCAACTTCAATTGATGGTACCAGTAAAAAATCTGCATTACCTACTACTGGACTCTCTTCAAGCCCTTTATGCTTAGCAGCTTCCTTTGAGAGTGCGACATCAATAGCAAGTGGGCCATCAACAGTACAACCCTTTATCTGATTACGGTGGTTCATCATTGTTAATAACGCAGCATCTGTAGTCGCTTCCATTTTTGTATTAATTGCTTCAATGGCTGCAATCACAGCTATTTTTGGATTCATAACCCCTAAGCGGTGAAAGTAATCAACAGCATTGGCAATAATTATTTTTTTCTCTTTTAGGGTTGGTGCAATATTTTGAGCAGCATCACTCATAGCAACAACTTTGTGGTAGTGAGGAGTTTCAAAAAAAGAGATATGACTTAATAGTTTACTACCTCGTAAACCCTTATCATGGTCTAATATGGCCCGCAAAAAGGATGCTGAATCTACAATACCCTTCATTAAAATATCGCCATGGTTTTCTCGAATAATTTTTACACTTCGGATTGCTGCAAGCTCAGGAGAGAGTTCATTAATAATGTCTGCTCCTCTTAAAGAGAAGTGAAACTCCTTGGCAATTTTTTCAATTTTTTTCTGATCACCAACGAAGATAGGTGTGGCTATGCCAGCTTCTTGCGCTAATTCGGCAGCATGAATAACAGCGTCATCAGCAGCTGCAGCAATTACGACCCGTTTTTTTCCATTTTTTTTAGCTTTTACAATAAATTCATCAAGATGTTTAAACATCAATCCTCCGAGGCTTTATACTAGAGGTTGTACACCAAAAATGGTCAAAAAACATAATTAGAACTAAGAAAAACTGAGATAATCGAGAGACTAAAAAAAGGTCAAAACAACATCCTTTTGCCTTGACCTAGGCGTGCGTGTGTCTCGTGTACTATTCTTCCTAACAGTTTAAATTCATCCATGAATAACTATAGATAAAGTGTAACCGACTTCTTGTAATAAAAACTAAAATAAACTTAACTTTAAATGACAGAGAACTAAATAAATTATGTGACGTTTTGTAGAAATAGAGCAGATGACTAGTCATCTGCCCTATATTTAGTGACTTATAAAATGGCTGTTAAAAGACTCATATTAACAATTTCAGTAACAGTAGCTGTTCTTTGAACAATATTTACTGATTTCTCTAGAGGAACCAAAATTGGACCAATAACATCAGCATCACTTAACTGGTTTAAAAGCTTATATGCAATATTTGCAGAGTTTAGCTCTGGAAATACTAAAATATCTGCAGCACCTGTAAGATCATTAAATGGAAAGAGATTATCCATAATATTCTTATTTGTTGCAACATCTGCTTGCATCTCTCCTTCAATTTTTAACTTTGGATACTTCTCTTTAGTATATATAGCAGCATTATGCATGTTTTTCGCCATAGGATCATTTCCTGAACCAAAGTTTGAAGAACTTAAAAATGCAATATTTGGCTCTTTACCAATAAGTTTTTTATAGAGCTCTGCTGCAGAAAATGCAACATCAGCAAGCTGCTCTTTAGTAGGATTAGGAATACATGCTGTATCAGTAAAAAAGAGAATTTTATTTCTAAAAACAATAATTTGGATTGCTGAAACGTCCATGACTCTGTCCATCTCACCAACATTTACAAGAGGCTTAAAGTACTGCTTAAATGATCTTGAAGGTCCCGCAATCAATGCATCGGCCATACCTTTTTTAATCATCATTGATCCATAGTAATCACCTCTTCTCATAAAATCTCGAGCATCACTTTTATTCATACCGTCACGTTGACGACACTCAAAAAGTTCTGCAGAGAATTCAGCAAATTGCTCTGACTTACTAGGATGAATAATTGTTACTTTATCTTTAAGTTCCATTAATCCAAGCTTTTTCATAGAAGCCTCAATCTCATCTGGACGACCTAATAAAATAGGATCAAAATGTCCTTCGTGAGTAAGAACATCTACAGCTTGTAAAACACGTTCATTAGAAGAGTCAGTAAAAATCATCTTAATTTTTTTACCACTCTTTTTAACTTTTGCAGCTGCTTTTGCACGAAGACTTCTACTAAACTCAGCAGTCTGCCCAAGGCGTTGCTCCAAATCTAAGACGTATTCACTCATATCTTTAATTGGCTCTCTTGCAACTCCTGTATCCATTGCTGCTTGTGCAACAGCGGGAGATACGTGAGTCAAAACACGTGTATCAAATGGCTTTGGAATTATGTAATTTGGCCCAAAAGTAAATTCTTCATTATCATAAGCCTGACGAACTTCTAATGGAACCTCTGCCTTTGCAAGATTAGCAAGTGCGTAAACAGCCGCTTTTTTCATTTCAAGATTAATTTTTCTGGCCTTAACATCTAATGCACCTCTGAAAATAAAAGGAAAACCTAAAACGTTATTAACTTGGTTAGGATAGTCTGATCTACCAGTTGCCATAATCACATCATCACGAACAGATGCAACTTCTTCTGGAGTAATTTCAGGATCTGGATTGGCCATAGCAAAAATAATTGGATTTTTTGCCATGTCTTTAACCATCTGCTTAGTACATGCCCCTTTTACAGAACAGCCTAAAAAGATATCTGCTCCTTTCATGGCCTCTTCAAGAGTACGCAGCTCTGTTTCAACTGCAAATTCTTCCTTATACTTATTCATTCCAGCAGTTCTACCTTTGTAGATAACTCCCTTAGAATCACACATAATAACGTTTTCACGCTTAATACCCATCTCAATATAAAGGTTCGAACAAGCAATTGCTGATGCACCTGCACCATTTACAACAACTTTAACCTTACTAAAATCTTTTTTACCAATCTCCATCGCATTTACGAGACCTGCAGAAGAGATAATTGCTGTTCCATGTTGGTCATCATGAAACACAGGAATATCCATAATCTCTACAAGTTGACGTTCAACTTCAAAACATTCTGGAGCTTTAATATCTTCAAGGTTAATACCACCAAAAGTTGGCTCTAAAGCTTTAGTAACTCTAACCATTCCTTCTACTGTTGACTCATTAATCTCAATATCAAAAACGTCTACATCAGCAAAACGCTTAAATAGAACTCCCTTTCCTTCCATCACTGGTTTCCCAGCAAGTGCACCAATATTTCCTAAGCCTAAAACAGCTGAACCATTAGAGACAACTGCGACAAGGTTTCCTTTTGCAGTATACTTGAAAGCATCATCTGGATTCTTCTCAATTGCCAAACAAGGAGCTGCAACTCCAGGAGTATATGCTAGTGAGAGGTCAAGTGCCGTAAAGCACGGAGTTGTAGGAACAACTTCAATCTTTCCCGGTCTCCCTTGACTGTGATAATCTAAGGCGTGTTTATCTGCTAATTCTCGTTTTTTGTCTACCATGTGAACCTCGCTTTATAAGCTGTTAAAGTATCCTTTAAAATTGTACATATTATGCTACTTATTAAGATTACTGGCCATAGGGAAAAGAGAGTTTAAAAACTGTTTTTAATCAATAATTTTATTCGCTTTACTGCTCTTTTTTTATAACTCAAGGAAAAAGGAATCTGCGAAGAAGAGAACAATTTAGTTAACTTTTTGACTTAGTGGTGAATATTTGCGAAATTTCGTTTTAAGGAGTGAGTAAAATGAAAAAAACAGCAATTATTAAGCAGATTTTAGAATGTGAAATTAAAGATGATTCAGGACTTAATGATTTTCAAAAACTTGCCTCTAACCAAGGGATATTTATTCCAAAAGTTGGAATGACTAGATTTCGTCTTCCTATCTCTTTACGCTATCCTGATGGCCAGCTCCGATCACACGATGCAACGGCCTCAATGCACATTAGCTTGGAGAAAGATAAAACTGGTGTAAATATGAGTCGCCTCTGCGTTATATTACAGCGTGAGGCACTAGATACTCCTTTGAGTGCTGAGCTTTGTAAAAAAGTTTTGGACTGCTACCAAAGTGAGCTAAAAGATAGTGATCAAGATGCTGATATTCTTAGTGCAGGTATTAAAATTAAATTTCATTATGCTCATCAACAAAAATCACTAAAGAGTGATAACTGGGGATGGCAATACTATCCAGTTACTATCGAAGCAAGACAGCAGTTAATTAATAATGAAAAAAAGTTTCGTTTTTTTATAACAATTAATTATGAATACTCTTCAACGTGCCCCTGTAGCCTTTCCATGGCAAAACAGTACGAAAAAGATTTCAAAGATGGCAAAACCACTGAAGGGTTTGGTATAGCAGCCGCCCATAGTCAACGATCAGAAATGCAGTGTATGGTTGAAATTAAAGAGAAATCTACTTATTTTATTACAGATCTTCTAAAATTAATTCGCACTTCACTACCTACAGAAACCCAAAGCTTAGTTAAAAGAGTCGATGAACAAGCTTTTGCAATTTTAAATGGTAGCTATCCCATGTTTGTAGAACATGCTTGTCGGATGGCATATGACAATCTCAACCAAGAGAGTGAGATCCTTGATTGGCTAGCATCTTTTGAACACTTTGAATCTCTGCATAGTCATAATGCTGCAGCTACAATTTTTAAAGGTATACCTGGTGGCCTTCACCATAGCGCTGTATTTTAATGAGAAATGTCATACTCGCATCTACATCAATCTATCGCAAACAGCTTTTAGAGCAACTAGGCCTTATTGTTACTTCAGCATCTCCCGTATGCGATGAAGGTCAATTTAAAACTGGTGAATTTCCCCCTAATGAATTAGCAATTAAACTCTCAGCACTTAAAGCACAAAGTATTGCTATAGAATATCCAGACAAATTAATCATCTCAGGTGATCAGGTCGCAGCACTAGGTGATCAGTTACTATCAAAGCCAGGAAATTATGATCAAGCTTTCATTCAACTTACTAAGCTTGCTGGAAAAACTCACAAGCTATACACCGCTATTACGGTAAAACGAAATCAACAAGAAGAGACACTTCTAAATATAACAACTCTTAAAATGAAACCTCTAAATGCTAAGCAAATTGAGTACTATTTAAACTTTGACTCTCCGTTTGATTGTGCAGGATCATATAAAATTGAATCTCTGGGTATTTCACTATTTAGTTCAATCGACACAACCGACCATACAGCAATAGTTGGGGTTCCTTTAATGGAGCTATCAATACTTTTAGAAAAATTTAATATAGATCTGTTTAACTAATAGGCTTAAGCTAAAACTTTTTTATTTTTTTCTAGATAACTGGCACCACTACTTTTTATCATTGCACCACCAAGACATACTTCACCGGAGTAAAATACAATTGACTGCCTTGGAGTTACCGCTCGCTGAGCAACAAAAAATTCAACATGTAAAACCCCATCTGTTTCACCAAGAATAACGCACTCTTGATCAGGCTGGCGATAACGAACTTTTGCCTTACAATGAAATGGGTATTCAAGCTTAAAATCAGCACTTACCCACGAAATTTCATTGGCCAGCAGATCGTCACAATATAAAGCAGGATGTTCTCCTCCGCGTTCTACAAACACAGTATTCTGTTCCATGTCTTTACCAACAACAAACCACGGATCACCGCTACCACCTAGTCCAAGCCCTTTTCGCTGACCAAGTGTGTAAAAGCATGCTCCATGGTGTGTTCCTACGACTGTTCCATCGAGATTTTGAAACTCTCCAGACGTAGATTTTATATATTTTGAGATGAATTCTCTAAATTTTCTCTCACCAATAAAACAAATACCCGTTGAATCTTTTTTTACTTTTGTAGAGAGATCATACTGCTGTGCAATTCGACGTACCTCTTTTTTCTCTATATGTCCGATTGGGAAAAGTACATTCTCTAAAATTGTATCTTTCATCGTATATAAAAAGTAGGTTTGATCTTTCCCTTGATCTACCCCTTTTACCAAATGGCGCTTTCCATCAATTAACTTATTTTGACAATAATGCCCAGTAGCAAGATAATCAGCTCCCAGCTCTTTTGCTTTTTCTAAAAATACTTTAAATTTTATTTCACGGTTACAAAGTATATCTGGATTAGGAGTGTATCCTTGCTCATACTCTTTTAAAAAATGAGAAAAGACGTTGTCCCAATACTCTTTCACAAACTCAACGCTATAATACGGAATATCTATTTTTTCACAAACCTTAACCACATCTTCATACTCTTTAGCCGCAGTACAATTACCATCATCATCTTTTTCTTCCCAATTTTTCATGAAGATACCAATAACGTTATATCCCTGTTCCTTAAGAAGTACAGCAACGACTGAAGAATCTACACCTCCACTCATCCCAACCACAACTGTTTTAGAACTGTTATCGGGAGCTCTCACTACTTCACCTCTAACATTCTTGCCCAGCTTATGACGACTGAGGAGATATATTTATAGTTTGCATGAAGCGTTGAGAAATTAAGTGTCTCAAAAAAATCATTTTTGCTGTGATGTCTAGGATTAAGGTCATTTTCCCAATCTTGGGTTAGTGCCACTACTGGAATATCTAATGGCCAAAAATTTATATGGTCACTCATATTAAAATTGTTAGGAGTAATCATAAACTTTACCACTGAAGTTGTTTTTTTTCCTGCAGCGACAATTGCTTGTGCGAACGCAAAGTCTTTTTTATAACCAACACTCCCCTTATTTCTAATATACAGTTTCATATTACCTGATTTTTTAATCTTATCTAAAATAGTAGAATCATGTCCCAACATCTCTATGTTTATATATCCACTCCATTGCTCTTTACTATCTACAGAGTAATATTTTTTTACATAAGCTTTGGAACCATTAAAACCTAGTTCTTGAAAATCAAAAAATATAATCCGCACACTACGTTTAATATTAATCGCACTCAATAACTTTATAATATTCATTGCAATTATGACTCCGCTACCATTATCATCGGCACCAGGAGTTTGATTATCAAGTCTAACTTTCATAGTCTTCTGATCAAAAGCAATTGTGTCATAGTGAACTCCTAAAATTATAAATTCTTCTGGCCGTTCACTACCTTTTTTTTCCCAGATAATATTTTTCCCTTTCACGTCTTTGAGATCATCTAAACTTTTTAAAACACTTTGAGTAAAAGTATTCCATATTTTGTAACTATTAGTTTTTGGTGATAGGTTATCAACGATCTGTTTATCAAAATCTTTTTTATAAAAATCCTTCACGGCCGCAATATCTGGTGAAAACTTTTGGATTGATACAAGAGATGAATCTCGAATATCATATTCTCTAATTTTTGAGGTTATATACTCAAATGCATTTTTGTGTCCAAGAGTTCCTACCATGCGTCCTGGAGCTGATTTAGCCAACAGCTCTTTTAAATCTTTTTTGATATGTTTTCGGGTAATTTTATTAACCAAAGACTTAACCATAGAGGATGTCTTAGGAGTTTGTTCATATTTTTGTACTGTCAACGCTGACAGATGCATAGGAATTAAAACCAATATTAAAACAATTTTAAAAATAATATCCATATTTACTCTTTAGTTTTAAAAACTTAATTGTTTCATCGTCATCACTGTCTTCGTCAGGTTTAGCATACAGACGATCATAAAATTCATAATTAGATGCATCGAACACCTGTCCATGTGAAAATACTTTTAGAGTATTTGCTAACTGTTGATATACAACAACCTGCTGCCCCGCAAACAGACCATCAAGCTCTTGTTCAAATTGAAGTGTGAAGTGGTTAAAAGTCTTATAATAAAATATCGCTTTATGCATTTCCATGGAAGGAAGTACTTTTACCAATACTGCCAAAGGACGAGATTGATCGATTTGTAGTGAAAGATTTTTCCCTCGTAAAAAACATCCCGTAAAACCATAACTATCAATACGGTCCACAAACAGACTACCTCTCGATGGTTGCACCTTCAAAAGTGTAAGCTTAGGATCAATTTTTTGGCCATCGCTACCAATTAACTCATTTTGACCTAATCGATATAAGTAGGTGCCTTCGTGAGAGCAGATTGACGTCTCTTCTTTGTAATGAATAATATCACCATCTTCTCGCAAAGAGTTAGGGACATTTTTCTCTAAGTAATCCTGAATAAAATCTTCATCAAGATCAAGCTGCAGCTCCTTGCCACTTTTTAACTCAACCTCTTCACGAATTAATGCAGCAATTTTAAAAACCTCTTTCTCACCAATATCTGCAAGAGGTAGCACTAATTTTTTTAATGTTTCCGTTGGAACTGTTGATAATAGATGAGACTGGTCTTGAGTAATAGTCGGAGAAGCCAAAAGAAAATTTTCATTCGTAGCATGGTTATGGTGTACTTTAGCAAAGTGACCTGTAGCAATACCATCTGCTTTTAATAGTACTGCTTTTTCTGCTAAAATTTTTAGTAACAGTTCGTTGGCCAAGATAGGAGTTGAATAGCTAATTCCACCAATTCTAGCCACAACAATTTGTGACATAACTTCAGACTCAAACTGTTCTTGAGCATCGACGGCATAAAAAGGTATTTCTAAAAACTGACAAATCTGTGCAATATTGGCCAATGGCTCTGTTATAAAATTTGTTTTTTCCATATCTTCAGAGCGCTTTTCATCTATAAACAAAACAGCAACACCAAGACAATCATAGCCCTGCTTTTTAAGTAAAAATGCACAGATAGTAGACTCAAGACGACCAGTCATGCCAATTACAATACGCTTTTTGTTCTCAATTTTTTTATTCTTTGCCATTAGATTCCTAGTATACCGCATTAAATAAAGTTTATTCAAGTACCTAATTACATAAATTTTACATATTTAGCTCTTTACCCCTAGCAGAGTATGCAATGCGTCATCATTCCTCACCAGAAAATCCATATAGCAGTACTATAAAAAGGTTCTATCTAAGCAATTTGAGATTTTAAAACAGACGAATATTCCAGCGAAAGTAATAGTTAAAGCGGGGAAATATATTATAGGAAAAAATTTTACCATTTTAAATTAAAACAACTGTATCACTACAGTGGTGGTAAATCCTCGAGACAATAAATATAGAAATAATTTTAGCAACTTGGCTCGGGCAGCCTGAAGAAAAGTATTTAATCGCCAGCAAGCCACCGTCGTTGACGCGCTGCTAACACCACGGTGCTAAGACAGTTTATAAATTAAAAAAGGGCCTTCTAAAAGACCCTTAATATTAAAGTAAACTTTTTAAATTTGCTTATCTAAAAGAGTAAACAAATGCACCGCTAAGTACTAAGTGTGACATTCCAGATCCGGCCATACGATATCCAGATTCACCCTTTACACACATCTTTTTGTTAATTTGATAACCAACACCAGCAAACATATCAATACCTAAGTTTGTACTACCTGAAGAAGCACCTGCACTCACCGTATGAATAGCAAGACCACCACCAACGTACGTTTTCATCTTAGGCATTAATTTAACATCTTTTAAATGATAGCTTCCACGTAGTCCTAAGCCAATTTGAGTAACCGAATCAACTGATACATAATCGAAAGTTGTTGCAAACATAAAATCTTTATAAAGTTTTCCCATTGGCATAATAAGTCCAAACCCTAGCGTTCCATCTCTCAGCCCAAGTCTAACTCCAACCTTATTAACTTTAAGGTTATCCATTTTAAGCCCTTCAGCAAATATAGATGTTGAACAAAGTAGCGCTACAATTAAAACAAGTCTTTTCATTTTTTCTCCTTAAGAAATTTCACCAATTATTAGGATTTTCACTACCTTTGTCAAATACGACCAGCAGAGAAAAAAAAGAGGTCATATATAATGACCTCTATTTTTATTCTATATTTGTTACAACAGTAGTTAGAATGCCCAACGACCTGCTACAGAGAGTGATGACTCTTTGTGCGTTGTGGTGATATCCATTTCAGGATAACCTGGAAGTGAACCATCCATATCATATTTTCCAGAAATCGTTGTTTCAGGTGAAAGTACATAAGACATATCAATACCAAAGGTTGTACTAAACTGATGCGATACTCCAAATGTGTAGTGAGTTTCAGAAGTTGCTGGAAAACCAATTGCATTAAAAAAGTTAATCGCTTGAGTATTTCCTGTTACAGCAATTGCACCAGCTCCTAGTGGAGTTTCAGCATGGTTATAGCCTAGACGAATTGTAGTTTGATCTAAGTGATATGCCATCCCAAGCGCCATTACATTTTGATCTTCCCATCCAAAGTCCTTATAACCTGCAGCTTTTGACCACATAATCATCTTGTAATCAAAAGTCATATCAAGATTGTTCCATGTATAAGCAATTCCTGCTCCATACTCAGCAGGTTGCTCCATAAGATCAGTGGAAATATTACTCCCCAACCCAAAGTTACTAGCCGCATTAGCAATCTGATGCTTATATTCCATTTCAATTGCTGATTGAAAATTAAATCCAAAAGTCAGATTATTTAATTCATAGCTAACTCCTAGGTCAAATCCAAAACCTAAATCGTCTGATACACCTCTACCTGTATCATCAGGTGTTCCTAAGTTGTAAGACATCCCCAAAGTACCATATAAAATAGCAGCACCAGCTCCAACTGATAAATTACCAAATTGATAAGCAAGACTTGGGGCAAATTTCATTAAGTTCAAAGAAGTACTCATTTTAAAGAGTCCAGGCATTGCAACATCACGATAATCAACACCAAGTCCAGAGACGCCATAAGCGCCAATACCGAAAACCATTTTTTCACATAATCTATAAGTAAATCCTACGGCAGGAATTACAAATGAGTCTGCTTCACTGGTTGCAATAGTTGATTTATATGTTCCTATAACTTCTGGTTTAAAAAGCATGCCACCAAAACTTAGTTCAAATTTTGTTTTAGTATTTGTGATTAGTGCAGGGTTTTTTAGCAGACTCTCAGAGCCCATCGCATAAGCGATACCAGTGCCACCCATTGAACGTGAAATACTTCCCGCAGCAATCATATTGTCGCCATTAGTGGCGAAAACTGAACAACTCATTAATAACATTAGTACAACTGCAATCCGTTTCATCATAACCGTCCTTTATAGTGTGTTAATTTTTAGTTTGATAATAATGTAAAGTAAGCCCATAGCCTTTAATATGATTAGGGTCATCTTTCTTACTGTATGAGTACGATTTTATTTAATAGGTAACTTCAAAATGGTTGGAGTAGTAAAATGGTATAAAATTCCATAAAACGTCCTGCCAGGTTTTATACATTCGTACTGAAAGACTTTTGGTCTTGAGACATGAAAATCCCTGAGTTTTATCTGGATTAGCCAAATCAATTCCATAACGTCCATAAAGTGAGAATTGTTGATGTCTCCACTGGTAAGTTACAATTCTTGTCTTTACTTCAGATCTCTTTGGAGTAGTCCAATGCCCTGCGGGGTTACAATGGTTAAGTTTTAGCAGTGGTCCCGAGGAACAGCCAATAAAAAGAAGTATTAGTAATATTAAAAATGCCGAAAGAATAGATCTACTCATGAGTCTTTTTTCCCTTAGCTATAATAGAATAATAGACTGGTTGATACATTCCAAAAGTAATAATTTGGTAAAGCATCGACGTCCAATACTTTTTGTCATCAAGACCAACTTTTAAAATAGAGGCGTGTGCTGCACCAAGATGTGCCAACTCTTCATCAATTAAAATATCATAATTAGCAGGGTAAAGACCCCATAAATAAAAATCACGTTGCCCACTTACTTCAAAAAGAGTATCAATATTTTCATGATGTCCGATTTCAACAATAATCAGACCGTTGGACTTGAAATGCAAAGAAGAGCATGAGGTTGAAATTACCAACATGCTCAAGAGAAAAATCTGTTTAGCGTAATTTTTTAACATTTTTAATATAGGTAACTTCCTCACCACGACATCCATTATCAGAACAAGTATATACAACGCTACAGGCTGCCGTATCATGACTGCGATAATCTCTTTCGCCACGAACTAGGATACCCTCAACTTTACCCGTTTTTCGGTTAATTACAGCCGATCCAGAATTTCCACCAAAACTATCTAAATTAGCCTTAAAGTGTTTCCAATTTTTCTTTCGAACTGTTGCTCCATCAGCAATTTTAGTCGGTAGACCTGTAGGATGTCCAATAATAACTAGTTCAGTACCAACTTTGACTCTTTTTTTACTCAGTTTTAGTGGTGCTCTACCAATAACTTTTCGATCAAGTTGAATCAAAGCATAATCATTTTTTGTAAGCATATTTTGTGAACGTGAAATAATTTTTTTACAAAAATAGACATTCTTTTTACTGGTAGTAAAACTATATGCACCCTCTTCTACCGCACTGTCGTTATAACCAAATACCCAGAGGTTTTTCATGCAGTTATTCATATCTTTCACACAATGTCCTGCTGTTACTAACAGATCTTTACCAACAAGAAATCCGGAACAACTCGCTGCAGTCAGTTGTTGAGAAAATCTCTCACCTGCACATACGCCAGTCTGCTCTAAAGTTATGCCACGAATTTTAAAATATTCACCTTGTGCAACCACTGCCGCTGTACTAATCATACCTGCCGTTGATCTGGCCCACTGTGCATAACGAGGATTTGCATCTTGAACTTCAACCCGACTATCTACACCATAAATAACTTTTTGCTGAGCAGCAAAGAGAGCAGTAAGAGGAATAGCAATCATAATTAAAATAAGAGAGAGCCTACCTTGCATAATTACACCTTTTTTAGAGTTGGTGCTGTTTTATGAAACATATAACTAAGAGTCAAAGTGAATCTATAATCCTGTAAAATTTGCATCCCGCTTCTCTAGAAGTGCATCTACTCCTTCAAAGTGGTCATTCATCCTTTGTGCCATAGACTGATATGCTGCTAACATATCAAGCTGTGTATCAAGATCTCGCAGATGAGAACTTTTAAGTACCCGTTTAGTCATTTCAATAGCCTCAGGTCCGTTCGCAGCAATTTTTTTGACTAAGTTATTAGTAAACTCTTTAAGCTCAGCACTTTCCGTATAAAAGTTTCCAAGTCCCATTTCAAAAGCTTGTTTTCCACTGTAGATATCTCCAGTTAGAAACATCTCCATCGCTTTGGCATAACCCACAGCACGCGAAAGAAAATATGTTCCTCCCACTCCAGGAACAAGCCCTAACTTTGAAAAGGTCTCACCAAATTTAGAGTGCTCACAAAGTACCCGCATATCACACATAAATGCCAAGTCACATCCAGCTCCAATTGCAGCACCATTAATCATTCCTATAATAGGCTTATTAAGCGCCTCAATGGCCTTAGGTATACGTTGGATTCCATATTCATATCGTTTACGCAACTCATGCGCCGGGCCTTCAAACATACCCTTTTGCTCTTGCATATCTTTAACGTTACCACCTGCACTAAATGCACGTCCTGCACCACTTAAAACAAACACGCGCACACTACGCTCGCGATCAAAATGCTCTAAACATGCAACTAAGTCATCAACCATTTCCAAGGAGATGGCATTGCGTTTGTCTGGATCATTAAGCGTGACCCAGCAGATATAATCTTTAACTTCATAGCTAACCGTTTTTAAAGTTTTAAAACTCACAATAAGCCCCTTCTACTTTGCGTAGTGACCGAACTAAACGGGAAGGGCTTCTTTTGCCCAGAGCAGTTAAGATAAATAGAGAAGCATCTAACAGTTTTGCTAAATCAATTCCACTATTTACTCCCATTGAGTTAAACATATAAACAAGATCTTCAGTTGCAACGTTACCTGTTGACCCAGGAGCATAAGGGCATCCACCGAGACCACCTGCAGATGCATCAAAAATTCTTGCCCCACCATTAAAAGCAGTTAACACGTTTGCCATGGCAATCCCACGCGTATCATGGAAGTGAAAGGCTAATTTATTAAGATCAAAATTCTTTTTAAATGCAGGTATAATCTGTTGCACCTGTCCCGGAGTTGCGACACCAATAGTATCTCCAAGTGACACTTCATAACATCCATAATTAAATAGAGTTTCACAGACCTGATGTACTCGATCAATATCGACTTGCCCCTCATAGGGACAACCAAAAACAGTTGAAACGTAACCGCGAACTTTTACTCCATCACTCTTTGCCATCGCTGCAACTTTTTTTAAGTTGGCCAACGACTCATCCACAGTTGCATGAACATTTTTTTTACTAAAAGAGTCTGAAGCGGCACTAAAAATAGCAATCTCTTTAACTCCTACTTTTTGCGACTGTTCATACCCTTTCACATTAGGTACCAAGCATGAAAGATTATAGATCAGAGGATCAACTCTCTTGATTAATTCACTATAAAGAGCAGCAGCATCACCCATTTGCGGAACATATTTAGGATGGACAAAACTAGTTGGTTCAATGGATGTAATACCCGCATCCAAAAGCATCTTAATAAAAGTTAGCTTGTTTTCAGTAGTAACCAGCCCCTTCTCGTTTTGTAATCCATCACGTGGGCCGACTTCAATAATAGAAACATTTTGTTGTTCATTCATTCTTTACTCTTTTCCAGCTGGCTTAAGAGAGACTAATTCGACTCCTCCATCTACTTGCTGACCTTCATTAAAAATAATTTCTAAAATTTTTCCATCACGACTTGCCTTAACTGGATGCTCCATTTTCATGGCCTCCATAATCAAAATCGTCTCACCTTTTTTCACCTCTTGCCCAGCCACCTTAATAACTTTGAAAATCTTGCCCGGCATTGGTGAAATCATAGCACCTGCTTCTAATGCTCCACCACAATTTTTCTTTGACAGTGGTTCAATAAATAGATCTTGACCGTGAACTAAGACATGGCCTTTTTTCTTATCTGTCGATATGCCACTAACCATCTTGCTTAGTTCCTGTGTCGTAAAGCTGTACGTAACACCATCAACAGCGAGCTTAACACCTTGTTCACTCCACTCACTTACAAATACATCTTTCTCTGAACCATTTACTAATAATTTCATATTAAATATTCCTAAAATTGTTAAGATAACTCCATGGAGTCTGTTTTTTGCTGTGAACCTGCTTAACTTCGCTGCCACCACTAAAGCGCTTGGTATATAGATAAGTTGCAATACCTTTAGCAATAGCTTCTTCACTCAGTTCAACTTTGACTAACTCTTTTTCGTAATCACGAATAAAGTTTGTAGTAATATTTCCTGCTTTAAAAGGTTTTGAACTTAAAACACGTTTGAGGTATTCACGGTTAGTTTTAAAACCAAGATAGGCTACTTCATCTAAGCAGATATTCATCTTAGAAATTGCATTTTCTCTATTGGAGTCCCAGACAATTAATTTTGAAAGCATTGGATCAAAATTAATTGTTACTTCATTACCTGCTACAAATCCATTATCAAAACGTACACCATTTAGCGATGAACTAGTAACATCCCAAATTGTACCAATAGATGGCATAAAATTATTATCTGGATCTTCGGCGTAGATGCGAACTTCTAAAGCATGTCCACGTTGTGAGATTTCATTTTGCGTAAGGTTTAATTTTCCACCAGCAGCAACTTCAATTTGCTGACGTACTAAATCTACACCCGTAACCATCTCAGTTATTGGATGTTCAACCTGTAAGCGTGTATTCATTTCTAGGAAAAAGAATGCACCATTTTCGTCTAAGATATATTCAACTGTTCCAGCTCCTTGATAGTTAATACTTTTCGTTATCATCACTGCCGAAGCACAAATTCTGCTACGCAAATCACTATCAAGTGCTGGCGATGGAGATTCTTCAATAATTTTTTGATGACGTCTTTGAATTGAACACTCTCTTTCAAAAAAATGTAGATGGTTACCGTGAGAGTCACTCATAACCTGCACTTCGATATGCCTAGGAGTTTCAATGTAACGCTCAATTAAAACATTTTCATCGCTAAATGATTTAAGAGCTTCGCTCTTAGCCGATGTAAGTGCCTCTGAAAATTCATCAAATGATTTTACAATCCGCATTCCCTTACCGCCACCACCAGCGCTGGCCTTAATCATAACAGGAAGTCCCACTTTTTTAGCCTGTTCTAACAAAAAGGCACTGTCTTGATTCGCACCATGATAACCAGGAATAGTTGGAACACCAATACGCTCCATCTCTGCTTTACTGGCAATTTTATCACCCATTAGTAACATATTTTCGGCACTAGGCCCAATGAGAGTAATATTGTTGGTAGCAAGTTTTTGTGCGAAACTTGGATTTTCAGAGAGTAATCCATATCCCGGATGAATTGCATCAACACCAAGTTCTTTTGCTAATGCGATCAATCGATCTTGATTTAAATATGTATCACTCAGTGGTCCATCTCCAAGACAAATTGACTCATCTCCTGCACTAGCATGCGGATAATCTTTTTCAATATCCGTATAAATTGTGACACAAGCAATATTCATCTCTTTACACGACTTCACTACTCGAAGTGCAATCTCAGCTCTATTAGCAATTAAAATTTTCTTAAACACACTCTCTCCTACTTTATCCAATTAGGTTTTCTCTTTTCTAATAGGGCGTTCATTCCCTCTTGTCCTTCAGTACTGACTCGCAGTTTTGCAATCTGCTCATAAGTATACTCATGGCAATCAACGGGGCCCAAAATAGTTACATTTTTTATAAGACTTTTTGCCTGTGCCACGGCTAAAGGACCTGCCTTTAAATACTCTTGTACCTGCGTTTGTACTGCACTATCCAATTCACTGGGCTCAACCACTTCATGTACAAGGGCAAGTTCATATGCCTTTTTAGCATCAAAACGTTTTCCACTTAAAAAATATGCTCTTGCCTGACTAACCCCTATTTTTTCCATAACAAACGGAGATATAACGGCGGGAATGATACCAAGTCTAACTTCACTAAATCCAAACAATGCGTTATTACTGGCAATGACATAATCACATGCTGCGACTATGCCGACACCACCACCAAGAGCAGCACCATGAACTTTACCGATAACCGGCACACTACAATCATTAATTGCGTGAAAAAGACCTGCTAATTTTTTACTATCAGCGATATTTTCTTCAAGTGAATAGTCCACCATTTTTTTCATCCACTTAAGATCTGCTCCTGCACAAAATGATTTTCCCGCTCCAGCAATCACAACAACTCTAACACTTTCATCTCCACTAAAATCATTAAAGCGGGTGGTTAAAAGTGAAATCAGTTCATCATTAAAAGCATTATGAATCTCAGGACGATTAAGTGTAATAGTTAGACATCCGTCATCATTAATTGTTTCTAAAAACATTGTGCTCATCAAGCCTCCTACATTCTAAAAATTCCAAATTTACTCTCTTTTATTGGAGTATTTAGCGTAGTAGCGAGGGCCAGACCCAATATATCTCTAGTATCTGCTGGATCAATAATTCCATCATCCCAAAGTCTTGCACTACTATAATAGGCACTCCCCTCTTTCTCATACTTGTCTAAAATAGGCTTTTCAAAAGCAGACTTTTCATCAGCACTCATCTCAGGTTTGCCTTTTGCTAGTAGCCCTTGATTTCTAACCGTAGTCAACACTCCTGCTGCCTGCTCTCCACCCATTACTGAAATTCTAGCATTTGGCCACATCCATAAAAAGCGTGGCGAGTAAGCTCGTCCACACATTCCATAATTTCCAGCTCCAAAAGATCCACCGATAATAACGGTTAGCTTAGGTACTTCTACCGTTGAAACAGCTGTAACCATTTTAGCGCCATCTTTAGCGATTCCCTGGGTTTCATATTTTTTACCAACCATGAAACCTGAGATATTTTGTAAAAAGATTAGTGGAGTTTTACGTTGTCCACAAAGCTCCACAAAATGAGCACCTTTTTGTGCACTCTCCGAAAAAAGAATTCCATTATTAGCAACAATACCAACTTTAAATCCGTGAATACGTGCAAAGCCACACACCAAAGTGTTACCGTAGCGACTCTTAAACTCATGAAATTCACTGCCATCTACAATGCGCGCAATAATCTCTCTAATATCGTAAGGTATTTTAGTATCAGCAGGTACAATGCCATAGATCTCTTTTGCAGAGTACTCTGGCTCAACAACTGGTTCACTCTGCTTTTGACCTAATAACTCTCCCGGAGATTTATAGTTAAGATTTTCAATAATGTTTCTAGTAATCTCTAGTGCCTCTTGCTCATCTTCTGCAAAATGGTCAGCGACACCGCTCAAGCGTGTATGCACATCAGCACCACCGAGATCTTGGGCTGAAACGTCTTCACCTGTTGCCGCTTTTACTAATGGAGGGCCAGCTAAAAAAATAGTCCCATTATCTTTTACAATAACTGTCTCATCACTCATCGCTGGAACATAGGCTCCACCAGCAGTACATGATCCTAATACCACTGCAATTTGTGGAATCCCTTTTCCAGACATCTGTGCCTGGTTGAAAAAGATTCTTCCAAAGTGTTCCTTGTCTGGAAATACTTCATCTTGCATTGGTAAAAATGCTCCGCCAGAATCCACTAAGTAGATACAAGGGAGGTGATTTTCTAAAGCAATTTCTTGTGCCCTTAGGTGCTTTTTTACAGTAAGAGGAAAATAAGTTCCTCCTTTAACCGTTGCATCATTTGCTACAAACATACACTCGACACCATGAACACGACCAACACCACATACTACTCCCGCAGCGGGAACCTCAGTAGGATAGACGCCGTCAGCAGCAAAAGTTGATAACTCAATGAATGGTGAATTTTCATCAAGAATATGCTCAATACGCTCACGTGGTAAAAGTTTGTCCCGCTTATGGTGTCTCTCTACGTATTTCTCACCACCACACTCTTTAATTTTTGCAACTCGTTGTAGAAATTCTTCTTTCAATTCCAAATGGAATTTTTGATTACTACTAAACTGCTCACTACTCGTATCAATACGAGAATCTAGACTATTCACTCTGCGCTCCTAAATTATTTGGATAAGTATTTAGCAACTTTAACTAACTCTTGGCATGACTGCGCCGCATGTTGAATAAAGTGCACCGAAATATTTTCTTTTTTACCAATCGCCTGCTCCAGAGCAGGATAGATAAGCTTGACGTAGCTGTTAATCCAAGGATTTTCATCCCACTTCTGATATAAATTAAACTCTTTTTTCTTAGTACTATTTTTATATGGGTAGACACTTCCGGCCAGTACCATCAAAGGACGCTCTAAAATATTCTCACTGTTGATACCTTTAGGGAGACACTCCTGGAAAAAACGTTTTGAAAGATTTTGTTTCTGGTTAAATGGCATACGGTGAATTACTGCACGCATAACCATCTTTGCAATTTGTCTAAAATTCATATTTTCAGTATGTGAAATAGGATTATAGTGAAGCAGTACAACGTTATGTCCATAGGTCACCTTCGGGCCACGACTGCTTGGCCACCAGACAAAGACCAGACGAAAATCCATCAGTTTTCGTGGTACTCCTAAAAAAGACACCATCTTTTTTATTGTTCCACGCATCTTGTACTTTTTAATATCTTTGTTGATCGCTTTAAGTTTTTGTGAGTAAAGTGAGCTCTCTTTTAAAAAGACAACAATCTTTTTTTTAAATGCTTTATAAAATTTTTGTAAAAAGACAACTTCTGTAGGCTTTAGTTTTTTTTGTAACTTCTTTAATGCCTCTCCCACCCCCTGTGAAGTGTAAAAAGCATCGGCAATCAAATCAAACTGTGGAACAAAGATGTGAGAGAAAAGCAATTTAGTCTGATCTAAATTTTCAAATTTTTTCTGGGCATAATACTTCGTTCTAAGTTTTATATACTCATCAAACAGATTTTGTTCCTCTAACGTAATTTTATGCTTCTTGGTCCAACTTTCACTGTAAGCAGTCAAAGCATTCAAACGAAATCCTGAAACATGGTCCATTAAAGTAAAAACATCCGTCGCTTCAGAGTAATAAATTTTACCATCAAAGCCTTTAGCATTTATAGAAATTGTTATAAAGAGAACAAGAAACAGTGCTACTATTTTTTTCATATGACCCCATGATTTTTCATTTTTGCTATCATAGCTAAAAAATCATGAAGTGACAAAAATAACGCCTTGCAGGATTACTCAAGCTTTAGAAATTTAGACAGCTTTTCAAGTAGCTCATCAACCAAAAAAGGTTTTACAATGGCACCTTGAATGAAGCCTTTAAGCTTTATAATTAATGGTCCATCAATATGAGAGCTGATGACCACAATTGGCACATCGCAGTTTTGATTATTTTTATTGTTTCTAATTTTTTTTATAACGTTGTCACCAGTACTTTTTTTTAGATGAATATCAAAAAGCATTAAATCAAATTTTTCGTTTAATGTTTTTTGAATAGCAATTGCTGAGGCGTCCGCTTGAACGACATGTACACCGTAGAGGGAGAAATATACTCGAACACTACTGGATAACTCTAGCTCATCTTCAACATATAAAATACTTTGACCTGGTCGAAAGATCAGATTCTTTTTCTCTTTACCCATAATTTATTATAAACTATTTTTCATTTTTTAAAACTACTAAAATCAATAAGTTACAAAAATGTGCAGTTTTTTATGGCACTTTCACAATTTTTTAATATCACCATCTGATTTCTCGGCAACATATTATCAATAGGTTAGATCACTTTTTTCCTCTTAATTTAGTAGCAATACTACTTTTAAAAGAACTCAGGATCTCCTGTTATAATATAGGTAATAGAAATAGTTACAACTGCGGGACGTATAGATGAAAAGATTAAGAGTAATTTTAAAAAAACTCACTCAAGCATATATTATGCTTTTGGTGTTTTTTGCCCAAAGCTCTTTTGCCACAGATTCTATTGAGACCCAAATTGACAGTCTAATAACCTACCACCTCACCTCTGTTGAACAATTTAAAATTAATATAGATCTCCAACAAGCCGGTCAGCTAACTGAACAAACTTACTTTAATCCATCAAGTTTTAAAATATCAGACCAAGGAGAAATATATATAGGAGCTAAGACATATAAACTCAAGGGAATACTCATTGAGCCACTGCCGCAACAGATTGATTTAGAGATAAATGACAGTTACCTACCACTGGCCCAAAGCAATAAGGCCATCACAAAGGATAGTAGGTCTTCAATTGCAGCAATCAATAGCACTCGAAATGGAACAGTACAAAGTACTAAAACTTCTTCAGCTCCAGCTCCATCCTCTATAAGTTTGCACCAAAAAAGAGAACCTGCTTCAAAAAGTAAGCCATTGAAACAAAATAAATCTCCTACAAGTACATCTTCACCTTCTGTGGTTGCAAATGCATCACAGGGTTCAAATACACAATCTTCAAGCTACCAAAAAACTTTGGATGACCTAAGTGATACTACTATTCTAGACGACACGATACACCCAACAGATAATAACGGTGGTGGCACTAATAATATTGATTTACCAACGATCATTGCAACTAAAACTGGTTACACAGAGTCAGCAAATTTTATCTCTACAGAGCTACCTATTGATGCTCAACCAGACCAACTATATATTGCCTCTATAGCCCATGTTGATAATGAGATTTCTATTATTACGGTGGACGGGCTTGGTCTAAATTGGATAAAAGTACAAGATCAATGTGGTATTAACGATGAATTAAATATGGAGGTTTGGTATGCAGTAGGAAGTCCACTAGCAAGTGATACAATCACTGCAACATTTAGTGAAGAGGTGGAAACTGCAATAATTGGTACAATGCAAATTACCAATTTTAATTTACAAAATCCCTTAGGAGCAATTACAACACATAACAATAATGGTACCGGACTAGATGCACTGTGTGGACAAGGAAATAACTCTAAAGAATATAATACGACTATATCCACAACAGAAGATTCATCACTCATTATTTCATTTGTTGCATTCGATAAAAATACTAATGGCAATATCACAGCAAGTGGTACTGAACAGTATGCGGTATTAACAGGAAGTGCCAACAACAAGCTACAAAGTGCTGCAACATCTTACCATGCTAAAGAAACTGGTGAATATGATGTATCAGGGGAATTTGAAATTAGTGCTATCTGGTCACAAATTGTAATTGAAATAAATCAACAACTTTAAAGAAAAAAACCATCTTCCACACTATCAGGATTTAGAAAATCTTGTTTAAGAGGTAGCGTTATTACAAAACAAGTATTCTCACACTCCACATCTAGATGTAGAGTCCCTTTATGGCTTTCAATAATATTCCTAGAAATGCTTAATCCCAATCCGGTGCCTTTACCTACCGCCTTAGTGGTAAAGTAAGGTAGTAAAATGCTATCTCTTAACTCCAACGGAATTCCTCTTCCTGAATCAATAACTCTAAATATAATTTGGTCTGCGTCTGTCATAACCTTAATTTTGATCCAGACATCTGGTAAAGTAGCAGTTGCATCCAAAGCATTTTTTATTAAATTAATTAGTACTTGAGAAATTTGAGTAGGATGACATAAAAACTCTAGGCTATTTAGTTCTGAGTCTATAACTAAATCACATCCATACTTAGATACTAAAGTTGATGTAAATTCTTCCGTCATAATTAAGATATCACCAACACTTGAAGTCACAAAGCTTTCTGACTCCCCATGAGACATCTTTAATAGACCTGCCACCGTTTTACTAATACGTAGAATAGTCTCTTCAATGATTGAGGTTGATTTTATTATTTCCTCTGATGCTAAGCTTTGATTAATTTCTGCCTGCTTAGACAAAATACCCGTTCTAGCTAATATAACCGCCAGAGGATTATTAATTTCATGTGCAACACCTCCGGCCAACTCTCCAAGAGTTTTCATTTTAGAGGATTCAATTAATTGATACTGCTGTTCTTTAATAATATTTGAGGATTCAATCTGCTTTGTAATATCCACCATCGATACTACTAAAGAAAAGCTATCACTATTTTTATTATTTGCAATAAGTGGCTGACAGGATAGTTTAAACCACCTATCACTACTTTTTTCTCCACGCACTAAAAGATTCAGATCACGAACAGTCCTTCCAGAACTAATCAAAAATTTCAAATCTTGCTTATTATTACTTCCCTTGCTCACAATAATATTACGTGGAAAAAGTGAGTATAATTCTAATCCAATAATATTATGAATGTCTGTATCAGCTAGTTGTGATGCACTTTCATTACATGTTTGTACGATCCCCAGTGAATTAACGAAAAAAATTGACTCAGAAAGTGTTGTAAATATCATTCCCTGGAGTTTTTGCAGTTGAGTGATCTCTGTGAGATATTTTTTCTTTTTAAATTCAAGGAAAAAAACTGTTACTAAACCTATGATGGAGATAACGAATAACACAAACAGACTATAGCTTAAAATAGAAAATGACTTACTGACCTGACTAAAAGAGCTAAATTGGTTTTCATAGTAATCTGACTCTACAACAATCAAATCATACACTGTATCTTCAAACAGTTTTACAGTAATTCCAAATTCACTCTGATCAATTACTTTTCCCTCTTTTTTCATCAATCTTAATTTTTGAACATTTAGTAAAATTAATGTAATTTCATTTTTTTGTTTAGACTCATCTACTAACTCTAATGATTTTTTGATACTTTGCTCTGCCTGAACAAAAAAATCATCTATATTAAAGATGAATGCAGAGCTTAGATAACTCTGTGCCTTACTGAGATGTGTAGAGGCCAATAAGTATGAACGAGATTGATCTGCATAGCTAACACTACTTAAAAGGGAGCTCAGTGAGTCTCGAGATTTCCACTGAAGAAATACTCCGATACATAAGCAAACGAGTAAAAAACTAATAATTCTTTTCATAACTAAAGGTTATCGGCTTTGACACTATAACCATTAGCTATAAATAAAATCCGATTACTTGTTTACATACCTATTGTGAAACTCAATCCACTTCGGCAGCACGTCTGCCAGCAGCTCTTTTGGTGGTAAAAAGGCTATTCTGAGATGAAATGTCCCCTCTTTTTGACCAAAGCCAGAACCATTGACCGTAGTCAATCCTGTCTCTTCTAGAAGTGCCATACAGTAGTCAAAATCATTGGTCCCAACAGGTAACTTACCCATACGTGGAAATAGATACATTGCACCTGTACGGCCAAATGCCTCCATACCATCCATCTGAGTAAATGCTGCTCGAATCAGACGAGCCTTATCTTCGAGTGCATCTAAAATACTATTTTTTTCTCGTATAAATAGATCATAAGAAGGATCTCCAGCAATAGGTGGCGTAACCATTAGTAACACCATTAACTGCCCTACAGTATTTGAACAAAGACTCACGGAAGCCTGCTTTTGGATAACTTCTAAAAAGGATAGCGATGAATCTGCGGCCATTGGAGGATTTCGTACTTCCATGAATCCACCACGATGGCCACACTCTCCATAAAATCCCTTCGACACGCTGTGAAGACTAAAAAGTGGTACCTGTCGCTTACCTACTACACTGGCGAAAGAGACAAACTCCGCACCATAGACATTTTCTTGATATACCTCGTCAGCGATAATAACTAAATTACGCTCATTAGCGAAATCAATAATCTCATTAATCGTTTCGGCATCTAAGATTCCGCCTGTTGGATTTCCAGGATTAATCACCACGATTGCCTTAACTGTTGTGCCATTGTTGATAGCACTATTATACGAATCTTCTAAAATTGAACGATTAATGGCCCAACCACTCTCTTCATCAGGATAAAAATTAACCTGCGTGCCGCCAGCTTTGCAAATTGTGGCAGAGTAGAGAGGATACTGAGGAATAGGAATCATAATACCATCACTAGCCTTGGAGATTAGTAAATCTATCACATACTTTACGCCTTCACTGGCCCCATTTGTTATGTATATCTGGTTTGGTTTTGCTGCGACATAATCTGTAGCCCGTCCATCACGACGGTCAATAAATTTTGCCACAGCTTCTCTAATAAACAGTGGACCATTACTTTCGGAGTAAGCTCCAAGTCCCTTGCCATTTTTATCTAAAAAATTTTGTGCAACAGCTAAGATATCTTCTGGGTATAGATCCACTTCGGATAAACTACTTTTGAGTTCGGAACTAAGTTTGACAAGCTTACTTAATTTACGTTCTCGCTCAATACGACTTGGGTCTTCGACCATACTAAGAACTTGACGATAATAAGTCATAGGACTCTGCCCGAGGGCTTGGGGATTACCAATATTACATGGGATGGTTTTCATACCTTGAATACTTAGCTGTGCAGCTCGTTGGGGAATAGGACCTCTAACAGCATATTCCATCTCTAATATATTTCTGTTGACGGGGATTTGCAGCTTACTACTGTCACTCATTTACAGCTCCTTCAAGATAATTATCATTGCACTTTATATCCTAAAATAGCCGAAAAGACCACTGTTTCGACCTATTTCAATTGAGGAAAGAGCTCCATTGCGTCATCAGTAAAGCGGATAGCTTCGCCCCCATCTTCAACTACTGTTAGCTCCACTAAATCCTGATTATGACGAACAAACGTTTTGACCTTCTTATAATATTGCTCATCACCTTCGGTAAGGTCTTTTAAATCTACCATCTTTTTATTGTTGACGTTACCTATCGCCAACTCTTCTAACATATATACAGTATCAGAATTGAGATGACTCTCTAAACGTCTATAAACCCGCATTCCTATTGGGGTCACCTGAAGAGATTGCTCCCCACCATATTTAGTACTAACAAATAAATTCTTATTTCTATTAACTATAAATTTGATTTCCATAGGTGAAAGAGATGTACGGCCTTGAAGTTCAGAAAGAGTTAGCTTCTCCGATTTTGCAAAAAAGGCACTAGCTACAATATAAAAATCATCTTGCTGTTCACTGGCCATCTCTTTTACGATCAGCTTAGGGGCTTTTTTTGCTAGCTCTTCTGTGGTTTCAGATGCAAACTGCCTCACCACCATCTTAGTAAAAGAGGTAAAGTAATTTGCATTCGCCGTAATACTAAATATCATTAATAATGCAGTTAAAAATAGAGTTTTCATATTGATCCTTAAATTAGTTGTATAGATTTATAACAGATTATAACGCATTGCACAATGGCGTATTGTAAAAACTTCATCCTCAAAATATATTAAAATACCGCTAGTTACACGTGTAGATCTGTCTAAGATGCTAAATAGCTAAAATTTTGAGAATATAACCTAATTTTCACTAATTATATATGTAAGTTTAGCCGATTAACTATTATATAATTTTGAGGAGATACCATGTTTAATAATAGAAAAGTAAAAACGTTACTAATCAATAAGCCATTTCAGCTAAGCTTTTTAGGAACTTTTGGTGGTTTTATTCTGGGAATAAGCCTGTCTTACAGTATTGCTGCATACCTATTTTTTCATAAATTCTACCAAATCGGTCATAAATTGGGTCTCCCTGAAGGCCATAGTTTTTTTAATTTTCTAGATGAACAACAGATCGCCCTATTTCAAATATTTGCTATTACATTTATCATTGTTTTTTGTGTTTTTCTGTATGTCGGACTTCATCTATCTCACCGCGTTGCCGGACCATTACACCGCCTAAACAACCACTTAAAAGAGATGGCACAGCGACCTAAGGACGAACCATTAAGCGATGTAAAATTTCGTGATAAGGATTATTTTCCAGAGTTACAAAATAGCTTTAACCAGTTCGCACAGCGTGAGAGCTCTACTGATTAGGGCTCTGGTTCAAAATTAATAGGTTGCTTAACTTCTACGATTCCACCACCTTTTGGCTTTGGAAACTTGATTAATCGCAATACATCTTTAATGCACCTTTGACCAATAGAGCTCATCCTAAACTTTCTCATAGATACTCTAGGACTTACAACTTTCCCACGAGCAGTAATAACAAAACTAAGATCAATAGTTCCTTTTATTTTTTTACCAATTTTAACCAACTCCTGATCATAGCAAAAGCGAAACTGAGGAATATATCTTCTCAAAATATCCCGAATAAGATTAGGATCCATACTACTTAAAGTAACTGTCTCTTGATGAACACTAGGAAAAGAGTAACTTTTATTAAACTTTGCCCCCTGCAATCCTGTACTTGTATCTAGATTATATTTATTATTAATGAGACCACTTTTTACTCCACGTGTACCAGTTAAGCTAACATGTGCAGTGTTTACGGAGCGAATCTCACGTTCCTGTCCAACTTCTGCTGCTGCTCCACTAGCTGCAACTGTTTTTATTCTACTTTTTGTAGTCTTAAACATATTAATAGATTTAGAAAAATCAAATTTCTTGAAGGTATTTTTACTTGGATTTTTAATAACTTTTTTGGTGGTATTTAATTTTTTACTAATTTTTTTTGTTAAAGTTCTATTTTTCTTAATAACCTTAGCTTTAGTTTTTTGTGGTTTTAAAACTGCTTTAGGAGGAGTTTTATTAAGCTTCTTTTTTTTCTTAGATTTGGTCGTAACTAATTTTTTCTCCATTTGAGTTTCTACAGGCTTAGGCTGTACTAATTTCTTTTTTGGTTTTCTATATAATATTTTTGTAATCTTTTTTACCGGAGGTGTCGGTTCTATAATATCAGTAGTATCAATTTGTAAAACGATCCCCATCAAAAGCAGACCGAAACCTAAAAAGATAAGTAGTAATTTACGAAACTGTTTATCTCGACCTAAAAAAGGAGGAGCTAAAAACTTAGGAGGAGTACTAACGATGCGTAAAGATACGCGCAATTTACTCCACAAATAAAAAGCCTGATCACCCTTCTCTAATTTAGTTATATCGTTAACAGAGCCCTGTCTGCCTTCTGCAGCAAAAAAAGATAGTTCATGATTTTCCATCGGAAACAAAGTCACGACCTTATCTTTAGAAATTTCTAAAAACTTATATTTTTTCTTACCTCGAATAGAGTCTATATTGAATTTTTTCCTCGTTGTCTTGCGGCCCCAAAAATAGTAAGTCCCTTCTTTGATAGGTAAAAAGTCAACTGACAATGTAATGTCATCATAAATTGCTGTAACTTCAACAGCAAACTGATCAATATTATAATCAAAGACAGGATAGGTTTCGCGATCATCTTCAAAAATAAAAACAACATTTTCATCTTTATTTCTAATTTCCCGATCTAGCTCTTTTGCCAGACTATTGGCATCAAATTCATCATCAACACTAACAGCAGCTCCCTGAATACTCTGTTCAGTCTCAGAGATATCAATATCAGCAACAACAGGGATATCAACCAGATTAGGATCATCTGCATCTATATTATTAATAATCTCTGCAGCAATAGCTTTTTGAACTAACTCCTCTTGTTCATTATCGTCACTGATAGTTGTGGATAACGAAGGAGGAATTAATTCTCCAGTACTATCATGTGGATTCAGAACTTCTGCATCAACAACGTAGTATGAAGTATTACCAAAAGTAACTGTATCATCATGAGATATTTGCGCGTTAGTAATGCTTTCGCCATTTACTTTTGTCCCATTACTGCTGTTTAAATCAATAACACGGAGATAAAGGGGGGTTATGATCAACTTTGCGTGCATAGATGAAGTAAAATTTTCATTAATAATCAGATCACAAGATTCAGAACGGCCCACTAACAGTTCTCGAGAAGTAATGGGAACGACATCTCCATCGTCTGAACGTAAGGACCACCTTTTTTTAGGAAGTAAGTCAATTAAGTCTGTCTTTGTACACATCTGATTTGTATACATTAAAACCTCGCCACGTTTTGCAATAATATTTCCCACCCATGCTCAGTGGTGACCTTGCCCTGTTCTAACATTTTTACAAGCTGTTCTGAAGAAGCAAAACCTTCTCGTGTGATTATATTAAATGCGTTTAAATTTCCAATATCAAGATTTTTTTTAAACTTTTCTACTAATGTCTTAATATTACTTTGCACCTTATGCCCAAACCCTAGAATAGTATAAATTAGCACACGGTTATAAGCAATAATATCTGAATTAGAATTAAGTTTATATGCCTTATCAATATAAACTTTACTTGATAGATAATCATCAATATGCAGATAAAAAAGACTATAACGATTATAAAGTTTAGCCTTTTGCTGATTAGTTTTTGTTTTTAAAAATTCAAGATCTAATTGCAACTTTGCGAGCCTATATTTTTTTTGTAAAATGAGACAGTAACTATAGCTATTTTTTTTACATTCTGGATAACTATTGTAATAACTAGATTTTGGAATATGATTACCCTGCTCAAATGGTGTCCCAGAACCTTTAAAAATGGAGCTACACGACAGTAAACAACTAGACAGGAATAAAAAACTAATTAATTGTTTCAAAAATCCCCTTTACTGAAGTCTTATATTGAAGCCAGTTGTTCTCTCTTTGCAGTTGATGAAAATAATTAAATTCAAAGTCACGATTAATCTGATGCTTAGCCTGGTAAATTTTTCTGCCATAGATAATAGATTTTTGTTCAAGAGTGTCTAGCAGTGAAGTCATATTTTTTCTAAATGCCAGTACATACTCTTTAGGCTTATCCGCAGGAGCAAATGATTTAATGGCATCAATAAATAGCTGTAATTTATTCTGATAAAGCAATAAAGTACTAGCTACAATATAGCTATTAGCCTTTCCGAGAAGATATAAGCTTTTTTCCAATTTGTCTAAAATTGCAAAATTAGCTTCAATTAACTGTGAAAATTTCTCTTCAGGGAAGCTAAGTTTTTCCAATGACGTTTTTGAAAATTGTAATTTCAACGTTTTAAAATTATTAATATTGTCGAAGGCTAATAGAACCCTTGGAGTAAAACTACTACGTTTTGCCAGTACAAAGTTTATAATTTTTTCATCTCTAGTTTTTAAATAATGATAGTAAAATATTCGTGACATTCGTTTTTTTATATCTTTAACATGCAGGGCGTGGATAAATTGGTTATAGAGCCCTATAGGATTTGCTTTAGGATATGAATCAAAGCTTTCATAAATAGTTTTTTTTACTATTAGGTCTGAAATCCTGCATGTTTTCATATATGCTCTAAATTTTCTACCTTTCACACTGCTTTCAGCATCAACGGTTTGCCACGTTTGATAAAAAAATTGCTCTTTACTAGCAAATGATTCATTACATAAGCGTTTTGCAATAGTATTGCTAAACTTTGCAGCAGTGCTAAAGTTTCCGGCCAGCAGCAGCTGACCCACAACTGATTGGAAAGATGAAAATTTCTGCACAATTACTGTTGAATGAGTTGCTTCTAACCATTTGTTTGCCCAAAGTACAGCTGCAGAAAAATTATTATCTTTTAACAATAATGCCATTAGGTTGAAATATATATCATTTCTCATGGTGCGTGGAAGGCCTTTGCGTTTTAGAAGTTTTAAATATTCATCTTTTGCTTTCTCGACTTCACCTTTTGATGCAAGCTGCCTAATAGTTTCGAAAGAGACTGAATAAATTTTATTATAAATATCTGTATTTTCCTGTTTTGACGGAGCGAATGATTTTCCACGATATTTGGTTAAAATGGAGGTAACTTTTGAAAATTGTGCAAATTTGATATAATGGTTTAAAACCTTTGCAAACATGGCCTTCTGCGCTGCTTTTTTTTGAGGATACGCACTACTATATTTCTTCACTACTTGCACGGAATGGCCTAACTTATTTGTTGTGAAGTAAAGATTAAATAACTTTTCATAAAGAAGTATTGCAGTTTTATCTTTTGGATAGTTGGAAATATAGGATTTATAGACAAAAACTTTCTGTGTATTGGTTGGACGACTCATCCACTTTAAGGTAGTTAGTAGTGAAACTAATGCTTGTTTTTTCTCAACTTTATTTCTTTTATTCTTTGCTGTTTTATACATCTGACGATATAGATTAAAAGCATTATTATATTTTCCTACATAAAAATATATCTCTGCTTTGATGTATTGATATGCATTAATATTTTTAGGCTCTAGTTTACTCAAAATAGTTAATGTCTTAATCCCAGCCCCGAGCGCCCTGTTTAAGTACTTATTTTTTGCATTATATTTCTTTTTAACAATCCTTTTACGTAGTAAGCTCAAAAAATTATTAAGCTTAACCACCAGTTTTGAACGTTGCTTCTTTGATAACTGCTGTTGGCTTAATTTCTTGGTAAAAAAGAGATAAGCTCTTGAGTCGTCCTGCTCTATCAAAATATCCAAAAGGTAGATAGCTGCATCCACAAGACTAGGTATACTTTCACCACTATTGAAAATAGTTTTAGCGGAAGATAAAACCTGTTTGGAAAAACCTTTTGAAATTGCAAGTTTGTAAAACCTACCTAAATTACTCGGATGGTGCTTGAGTAAAAAAAGTGCCCCTTGCTCAATCATAAAATTTTCAAGATAAAATACATGTATCTGTTCTAGTGCCTGTTGCTTAAAATTAAGATCATACTTGGAATAATCTAGCAGAACTAAACTTTTCATAATTTCCAATGCCTTACGTTTTTTATTTGCATTAAGTAGACAAAATGCATAGTTATTAGCAACTTTAGGCCACCCCTTTCGCCCTTTTAACTCTAATAGGTCACTATAAAAACTCATGGCAGACTTGAAGTCGCGCTTATTAAAATAGACTAAAGCTAAAATATCTTTTGCTTTAAGATAGCGGAAGCTACTCTTAGGGGTTATCTTAAGTCCTTTACCCAGATAGTGCTTAACAGCAGCATCATCACTGTATTCATTTGCCATCTCGCCTAAAGTATAAAATATTTTATAAATATTTCGGTCCCTACGAAATCTGACAATAGCTTGATCTCCTAGTTTTTTTAGACTTCGATATATACGATAAGACTTCTTAAAAAAATGTTTTTTTGTTATCTTTTGCCGCTTCTTGAAGGAAAGCTTTAAGTACCTTTCGTTTTCCACGGCTAGCAATAATTTAAAACGCTCAGCCTGAACATCCATAATACGATAAATTAAATTAACATCACGATGTTTTTTATGCTTTGAATATTGGGTTGCTGCTCGTAGTTCTTGATTTAGAATTTTTAATAAATTTGCCTGTGCTTTATGACGTTTACTAATCGTCTTGCCAAATGACATATATGAAAAGCTTAAAATGAAATAGAAGATGAGATACTTCATCCTCTATTCCTTCCCTTCTACTATAAATTTGAACTCTTTAAAGCCTGCTGTTTGAGAGGTGAACATAATTTTTCTAATATACTTATAAGGAAGATTCTTATCCATAAGTAGGTTAACAATTTCATCTGTTCCGTGAATATCTCCCAGCGTTTTTGCCTTATATTTGATGTTTTGTTTCGCATCTACCATCTTGTCATAGAGAGCTGTTATGATGTTACCATCCGCTAGCTCTTTGTCCTTTTCCAGATCAGCAACGAGTATATCATTCAAATATAATTTTTTCTCACTGGTTAGTTGAATAACAATTGCTTGGTTAATCTGTTTTGATGCTACAGAGTGCGGTAAGACTATATTTTCAGGAATATTTAAATTGTTGGCACTATAATTTTTTATTAAAAAAACCAACAAAATAAACAGTACATCCATGAGAGAGTTAAGCTCAAGATAAAACTCTTGTTTTTTCTGTCGTCGCCCACGAAAGCGTAGTCCCATTTCAGCCTCCTAGGTTTCCAAAGATTATTTGAGCAAATAGATCAATACTGCTCTTACCACTGCCTTTTTCACGTACACTATCTAATATCTTAACTAGATCATCATATTTTATTAAAGAGCTAGGCCTTATAACAATAGCATTTTCCTTAGGATACCGTCCCTTAAGGGTGGCTAAAATACCTGTTAGCGTAGTCAGATCAAACGTTCCGTCACTATTAAGTGGAATTGTCTTGTATAAAGTTTCATTAACTGTGGTAAAAATTCTAATTTCATCTTGATCTACATCTACAGTAAGATTCAAAGCATCTTTCATATTACTTGGAGGAGAATCAGCCATAATAGGCAAGTCACTTCCAATTTCAAAAATTTTTACAAATTGAGCTGACATCAAGAGATAAAATATCAGTATGAAAACCGAATCGAGAATCGGAATAAGATTTAGTGGCGCATAGAACTTTTTTATCCGCCTAGAACTGGGTTTTTTATACATCCGCTCTATACCTTATTTGTCTGCCATATATTTTTTAGTACCTAAAATATCTAACAATTTGATTGAGTACTCATCCATTTCACTTACAATTTTTTCTTGTTTACTGGTCAATATTGCAGTGATTGCCATTAATGTTATGGCAGAAATCAAGCCCAGAGCAGTAGTGTTCATTGCTTTACTTATTCCTCGTGATAATAGTTCAGCTTTTTGTGCAGGGTCTGCAGCAGATACAGCTTCAAATGATTGGATTAAGCCAATAATTGTTCCTAATAGTCCAATCAGGGTAGATAAGTTTGCCAGAAGATGTAGATAACCAAATCTTTTTTCTGCTTTAGAAATACACTCTAATGCTGTTGCATCAACGGCATTTTGGATTTGTTCCATGGTTTGAAGGCTACGTTTAAGACCATTTGCAAAAATTTTAGGGATAAAAGCATATTTACTAGAGCACATTTTTATAGCACCCTTAACATCATCGCCAATGACATATTTTTGAATTTCAGACATAAAGGGGTGTCCATCACTGGCATACACTACAAGCGTTAAGTATCGTTAAAATGAAATTGCACTTCCTAAAATCCAACAAAACATTAT
>DAOWEO010000116.1 GCA_030638415.1 Bdellovibrionales bacterium
AGGAGATGCCGTTAAATAAGGCAATATTTAACTTATTTACTAGAGCAAATTACTTTCAAGGAGATAACTATGCCAAAAATTAACCGTTACGTTGACATTGACCAAGTAGAAAAAGAAGCAAAGAAAGATTATATCGATCGCCACTCACCATTCATTCACTGTGAAGCTAAGGCAAAAAAAGGTGAAATGTTTCAAGTAACAGTCAAAATGGGAAAAGAGTACACTCACCCTGATGATTTTGATCACTATATCAGCAATATCCGTCTTTATAATAGAGAGACTAAGCTAACTGATGCAGCATTTCTAGCTGGAGTACTTGGTGGACAAGGCGCAAAAGGACATCAAACAGTAACTTTTAATATCATTCTTCAAAAAAATGCTAAGCTTGTAGCGCAAAGTTACTGTACTAAGCATGGTGTTTGGGAAAGTGATCCTATGGAAGTTACAGTAGAGTAAATCTACATCTATAAAACAGTTTTAACTTAGGGAGGCATAGAACCTCCCTTTTTTTATACTTTTTACCGCCCCCCCCTTTCAGCTTGTCTCTCCCTCTGTTTCACGCTAGAACAATAACGTAGCGCATACTGAATTAAATAAGGAGACATTGTGCACAGCTTGAGCAGTAAAACATCTTACATACTACTAAGTGCAATACTAGCTCTCTTAACAGTGTATTCAATCAGTGCACTATCTATCACTCCAACACAACAACGCAACCTCCTCTTACCAGATCTAAATGGATACTCCATGCAAGAAGGTTTTCAGATAAAATGGATCTCTGGTCACTCACAGGAGCTAGTTAAAATTGCAAATAATATTTTTAACTTGAAACCATCTATAGAGTCCCACCTTTACCTTATTGGACATAACGTACAATTCACCAGCAATGGGCTAGACTGCCAACATTTTTTCAGACAACAAAATATTATTAAGGATGCCTACGCCAGCCAAATACAATCACTATTTAAACAGTCGTCTTTAGCAGACCTCAACTTTGAGAACTGTTCATTTACCGCTCACATTGGAGAAGATAGCTTGTACAGTGAGCAAGTTAATGTTCATAAATCTCAGGCAAGATGGAAATTGCTAAATGAATTTGGTACCACAGTAAAAAATTTACGTAGTGAAATTTCATATACCGCTACAGCATTCTACGACAAAGCAGATTTATCTATAAGTGGACAAGTAAAATTAAACCTAGATCAAATGCCGATTCAAACTGGCTTTTTAAAATTTGTCCGTCTTAGTCCAGGATCTAAAAAATTAGAGAGAGTTATAACTATTCAAGCGAACGGAGAATTTACTGCCGACAACTTAGCAAGCGGTAATTACAAAATTCTCTTTGGTAACCATGATAATGATATTACAACATCCATAATTACCTCTATAAATATCAACCGCCAAACTCTTCCTCTAGAGCTAAATATTAAATTTCATACGAGGTATGATCTAAAACTTGAATATAACAAAATAGGGACTGATATTAAGATTGAAGGTCAGCTACATTGGCCAAATATCAACATTGCTCTACCTTTTGGTTTAGCCGCAGCCGACACGTCTAACAACCTTGATTCTCTCCCACACTTTATTGGTGACTTTAATGCTCGTGTCAGATTTGATAGAAATGGTAACTTATTAACTCTGCCTTATGCAGATGATAACTTAGATCAATTAGTTTTTTTATCATGGAACCATCAAGCAACAACCCAGCAGCTGACCGGCAGTTACCATGAGAATCAGTGCCACCTAAGAGACATGCAAGACAATCGTCTCTACCTAAGTGCAACGCTGAAACCAACTTTATATGGACCTTGGCAGTTACCTGCAAAAAAAATATATATGAATTGGAGCCTCACCTACCAGTGTGGATTAAACCATGGACAAGACCTACAAAGTATTCCACTGCCTAATACTCCAACGGGAACTACTAATGAGTTAGGTGAAATTCAAGCAGAAATGACCAATGAAATACTATCTAAGATAAAACAGGCAAAGTCATTTGTAGTATATTGGAAGTTTTTAGACCTTGCAGACCAAACAGATGTAGATGTAAAGCTAATCGCAACACCTGTCAGGAACTAAGCTTCAGCTCCCTGAAAAATATCGTTAAACTTCAAACCAGTAAATTTGGTCACACCTTTTAGCATGTACCAAAAAATACCAATCGTTAAAACGAGACTCGGCAGTGCTATGACAATAAAGCTTAACCATGTCATCTGAGCAATCTGTGCATTTAGCATAATAGATTGATCAATTTCGGATAACGTCTTAGGGATATCAATAAAAATATATCTGGCTAAACCATAATTTAAAATAGCACTAAAAAAGAAAGAGCCTGCAAGTAGCATGGTTAAAACTTTGAGGTGCTGCTTAAACTCTTCATGGTGGCCACGCTCGGTTAGTTTTTCATTAATAATATCAAGCTTTATAATTGTTTCATTAAATAGAATCATCTTAACAAATGGCTTACTAGTAAAAGCAGACCAAAAAACACCAAGACCAATCACCAAAGGAAATGCAGCCTCTTTAACCGCAAACCAAAAACCCTCTAGCTTCAGTAAGGCCAAGCCACCGGTAAGTAAAATATTAACTACCCCTAACATCGAAAACATATTTTTTTTCTTATTAATTATAATGTCATAAAGTCCATGACCTAAAGGCAGAGCTAAAGCTACAATCAAAGCAATCAGAGGGCCATCAGGCCCTAGACGTTTAGACAGCTGATTTAAAATAATAACTGGTAGAACAATATCTAACACAAGGTTCAGCACACTATCACGCTGCTGCTCCTTTCTTTTAGCCTCTTGCTCCTGCTGCTTTGCCAGATCTACATCACTAATTACTTGCTCCGGTGTAGTGCTATTTTTATCGTCCAATCTACAAACTCCTAAATACTGTTTAGCCTATGGTACATAACTCTTTAGAAAGACAAAAGAAAATAATCATCTCCAAAATCCTGACGAAAAGACTCAAGTTCTTAAGAAATATACCGTTAAGAATGCATAGCTACTGTGAAGCAGCTTTTAGTTTACATAAAATCATATTCAGGAGGTATGTTTATGCGTAAAAAAATCCTATCAACACTTTGCTTTATACTATTATTTAGTGGAGCAGCAAACGCCAGAGACTCGGTATGGGCAGAGAAACATGAAAGCGACTGGCAACCAGCAAGTCACTATGCACCACAATGGGAAGATATACCAAGTCATGCCTACAGAGTACCAAACTCAGTGGCTCAGCATGAGACGGTTAGCTATGTTACAGGAGACTGGACATGGAATGCTAAAGTACAACCTGTTGCCTACCATGTAACAAACTATGTATCCTACGAGCGCCACCCTGCTTCTATTGAAGTGTATAGCGATACTCCACACTATCCACACAAAAAATGGCTCACTCCCACTAAAAAATATAACTACTGGGAATAAACCTCTTGATCTCATAATAACGGCAGCACTGATTTAAATACTAGTGCTGCCATTATTGCACCACTTTTGTCTACGTTTCCAACATTGTCTTACATTCTCCAACCTGTCCCCATTTAATTATTTAACACTTGACCACTTTCATATTATTTGAGAAAAACGTACATCTTATCCATTTTAGTGATGGGTTTTTAATAATTACAAATACTTTAGGAGTGTACCAATGAAAAAAATGATGTCCCTGCTAGCGGTTTTAGTACTAGTTTTCAGTACTAATTCTTTTGCTCTAGACAAAAAAGCAAAGAAGAAAACGGCAACAAAAAAAGATGCTAAAGCATCTGACGTTACTGAAAATGCCAAGCTAAAAGCAGAGCTAGGCTCAATGTCTACATTCAGCATGAGCGGTAGTCTTGGTTACACAGGAGCAAGCCTTAAAGATCCATTTGGCGATCAGAGACCTAACCCAGACAGCCTTCCAGGGAACTACTCGACTTACCTAAGTGGTTCAATCAGTGCTCGTTACAGACTTGATAAATCAACATCTATAACAGGTGGCGCATCTTTTCTTTACTACATTCCTGAAAATTATGTAGACCGTGATGGAGAAATTGTTAAAAATGATCCAGAACTTTCTAACCCATCTCTATCTTATAATAAAGTTATTAAGGGTGATGGGTATGTTCAGACAAAAAGTTATGGAATTACTAAGTACACTAAACAATCAACTCTTGATAATGGTTGGTCATGGGATCTTTCATATAGTACTGCTTTTTACTGGTCAAATGTTAAAGACTCTGACTTTACTCTAGGATTTAGCTTTTCTGCTTATCACGAGCTATTTAACAAAGATATTTATGCCCAATATGCCGGAGAAGGCAAAACAGGTATTGATGATTTTGGTTTTGGAATTTATCCATTTGCCGAATACCAGTTATCTGAAAGTATTAGCCTTCGCTCTGTTATAGGACAAGCATTCTACCATGACGTTGGAAACCCTAACTTCAACAATTTTGAGCGCCTTAAGCTATATCAAACATTTGGTGTTGGAATTGCAATTACTGACCTAATTTACATGTATAACTATGTTAAATTCTACCCAGTAATGAATATTGAGAACAATCCTGGTGAATCGTTTAACGATACTGCTTACTGGGCAATGTCTCTTACTTTCAACTTATTCTAATTAAAAACTTTAAAAGTTATAATTACAGAAGGCCTTCCCTAACCGGAAGGCTTTTTTTATAAACTCATTTCATCTTCAATATCTTCAAAATCATCTTTTCCTACTTCTAAATAATAATCGACCTGTTCATCATCAGTTTCAAACTCTTTAGCCGCTTCAACTAATTTTTGTTCTCTTAATTTTTGAGCTTCTTCCTCTAATTCAATATCAATATTACGCCGCAACTTTAACATCTCATCTGGAACTACAAATTGTGAGCTTAGAGAAAAGGTTCTTTTATAGCGAACCAAGGCATACTTATATAACGGCTCTAGAAAATAATAGGAATCTGGATCTCGTTCTATAAATTGAATCATTTTTTTTAAAAAATCCTCTTCTTCTCCGCGATTGAGCATTGTAAAATCTGAATATAAATTACAATACCCTTTACTGCTCAGCTGCTCATCTCTGCTTAAATTTTTAAAATTCAAATAGGTATTTGTTTTATCTTCAAAAGAAAAATCTTTAGTCTCAATTCTATTAAAAAAATCATCACGAAAAAATGCTACAGATTCATCATTTTTTCTAGAACTCAAACCAAAAATATTAATCCGTCCGGAGTTTAACTTATAGTAGACTTCCTTAATAAAGGATTTAGTCTGACCAATTAAAATCCTTCCAGCACCATTTTTTTTGTTAAATTCAAATCCATAGCTACGCTTTGGAAAGTAGTACCTCCTCAGGTGTAATAGATACGCATTGTAGGCCAACTCCTGCAGTGAGTATTTCATATACAGTGCCAGGGAGTTTACATCAAACTCCACCTCTGAGTTCAAGCTAAGGTCTCTAGTAAACATATCCTGCCAAATTTGTGTTTCACCTTTGGAAAGAATATATTTTTTAATAATGGGAAGTTTAAAAAATTTTTGATCATTCAAACGTAGGGAAAATGATTTTTGTCCCACGGCTTCATATTTTAAATACTCTTTGAATTTATCATCTATCGCCTTAACCACTTTAAATCCAAACAGCGTCCTACGTAGCCTTCTTCCTCCTAACCTAGTTACTAAATAAGGCTGTGGTCTGAGGTATGGATGCCTAGAAGGCATTAAAATAGAGATATTTTGTAGGCGAAACTCTGCCCAAAATGTCTTCCTAATTTCGGGGTCATTAAAGTGAAATGAGTAGTAATTACTAGGCTTTAAAAACTTAGCACTCTCTTTTTTGCCCATATCAAGAGTTAAATACTCATGAGTCATCTCACCACTAAGTACTTTAAAATAGAGGCGATATGGCATCAAAAGTAACTTCCATGCCCCAAATGCTGCCACTAATAGTACTATTAACACACTTATAATAATTATCCATTTCTTCATAAACTACCTATCGGTCAATAATTTTAATTTTTTATTAAATTTTTCTCCCTAGCGGACGATAAGTAGATAAGATAAAATAGTAGCAGAGGTTATTATGCTAAAAATATTTACAATTGTGTCTTTTATTATCCTACTAGCATCTTGTGATGTTCCACGTAGTCGAACCACTATCTATGATGGAAGTTATGCTAGCCAGGTACCATCAAGTCAGTCACCAGGCTCTTTTTATGATGATCCTGATGATAAAGAGCTACCAGAGGTACCAACCGATCCTGTTTCTATTATCCCGACAGAGTATCAATACTGTGTAAATCCAGCAATACCATTTCCACGCACAAGTTCATACATTGGGAACTATTTTATATGTCAGCAACAAACAGATAAAACCAAAGTATATTTTTGGCCAGAAAATAGAATTAATACTCAGGTATGTATGATCCCTTTATACTCTAATGGATCAAGTTCAATTAATATTGGAGATGCACAGTGCCAATATATCTCCTCTACCACTCAAGGCGTAGAGTTTACTCTCTATAAAAATCGTGCAGGATTTGAAAACTATGTAATGAATGCAGTTATGATTATGCGAGATGAATCAATGTTATATCCTTATCCGTATACTCTCAAGTACAGCACACCAATATCTAATACTACGGCCTTCTACCTATGTATGGATACTGCGTACCAAACAGCCGCATACTGTCAGGCATTTGCCTCTTTACGCCAGTATCAATTGCATCTGTTTTAAAAATTTAATTAGAAATTTGCCCAATCTCTCTCTCCCCACGCTGAAAGAGCTGCAGAAGATTTTGATCTCGACTTGGAAACATTAAGATTGGATAGGCACTCTCATTAAGCAGTAAGGCAATAATAATATAGTAATAAGCCTGCCCATCTTGCTGCATAATCTTGCTATACGTATACATACTATCACCATCTTCATCAACCCAAGCGAATAGTTCATCAGGATTTTCAAAGACTTCTTTACCATCATCCATATAGTCAATATATTCACTAAAGGTAAAATCACTATCTGTAACCTTCTCCATTAACTGTGCGAGCAGAATACTTTTTTTATGATCTAATAAAGTTAAAAAATCTTTCTCATTCATACCAATATTTCCCAGCCCATTGTGATCCTCTTGCTGCTCACTCAACTCCTGTTTTTTAAATAAAAAATTATGAGCAAACTCTCTTTTACTAGAAGCCCCTAAAAAGAGAAAGATATTTTCATCATTAACGATGGTGTAGGCAATTACAATATAATGATCCTCGCCAAGATGCTTAACCTGTCCATACTGCACATAAAAGCTATGCCCTCTGCAATCGTCCATTGTAGAAGTTTCAAGTGGGGCTTCTAATATCTGCTCACAAAGCTCAGTATCTGAGAGAATCTCAAGGGATGATTCATCACTTATAGCTAGTTTTTTTCTAATTTCTAACTCTTGCTGATTAAAATATTCACTATATATTTGTAAAAAAGAGTCAAAACATTTGTCACCACAAAATATTAGCTGCTCGTTCATGGGTGTTGAACTAGCTGATTTTGAAAATATTTTATGACACTGAGGACAAACTTCTACCATCTACAAACTCAAGCGCAATGTAGCAAATATAGAGTTGCCATAAGCTCCCTCAAGATCCCATAACTTCGCAGAATACAGATCCATTCCAGTAGATGCTTTTTTCATTCTAAATATCCCACCTAATTCCAGCCCTAAAACAGGAGATAAAGTTAAATCTAACCGCTGAGTCAGTGAAGAGAACTGCAAATTATTGCCACTAGCTGTTATAATTTTATAAAAAGATGCTTCAGTTAAAAAACGAATATCATTTGTTGCTTGCCAAGAAATTGCCGTAGCCAACTTATGTGTTTTATCTAAGATGGTTTCAAGTTCAACACTAGGTTTGCTGTGCTTAGCATACTCGTAAGCAAACCCAATAGAAAAATTTAAAAATTTCTTCGCAGTCTCAATTCCTACTAACTTATCATCTCGGCTAACCGCCAACTCAGAATCTCCACCCTTAAAGCGGCTACCAAAATAGAAATTAATTGTTGCCATGTCGTATTCAGATCCAAACTTTAACCAATTAAAACCTAATTTTAAATTTACATTTCCCGCCTGCGTTCCAGCTGACTCCATATAGGTGTAATTGTCATAACTCCCAATCCAATAATCAGCATCTAAAAAAATATTATAAGGAGTCTGAATATGAGTCTGAAACTTAGTCATGGCAAAAGTTCCATCACCCATAATAGTACCTGTTTCAGTAGTTAAAACAGAACGTGAAACTTTAAAGTTAATAGCACCAGAAGGTGAATAAGCAGCAGAACTTCGTGCAGACGGTCGTTGGACACGTTTACTAATGCTCTTAGGTACTGCCTTTTTGGTAGTTGGCCGGCGCTCTGTAGCAGAGGAAGCAAAAGAGACTGAGTCTTCACTATAATCAACAAGTGCATATGAAATAGTTGGTAAAAGTAAGCACAGTGGTAAAATCCATTTTTTCATATTTTTCATCCTTGAAAAACTTCCTGCGTAGTACAGGAGC
>DAOWEO010000141.1 GCA_030638415.1 Bdellovibrionales bacterium
ATTTAAAGGCTTTGGTCGTGGAGACAGCTTCACTGATTCACTCTCAAATGACCCTTATGGAAAATATGAAGTCATGGCAGGAGTAAATATTAATTTTGATTTAGGAAAACATAAAAGCTCTAATGAGATTAAAAAACTTCTTAGCCAAAAAAGACAAGTAACTCTTAAGAAAGCTCAAGTTATCCAACAACTCACTCAAATCTACAATGAGACAAACCTACTAGTAGAATCTAATTTAGCTAAAATTAAGGCACTGGCTAAAATAGGAAAAAGACAAGAACACATTTTAAAGATTGAAAAGAAGAGATTTAAAAATGGTAAAATTACAACTCTCGATTTTGTAAAACTACAAGAAGCTTTAGACTTTAGTAATCTGCAAATTATCAATCTGCGCTATCTCAATGAGAGATCGATTACTAATTTATATAAAGGGCTGGGGAGATTGGATATCTATCTTACTGAGTGTAAACACTAAATGGTTGGAATATCCTTTAAAGCATGGCTGATTCTAGTTACATCCTCACCACGACATCCTGCTCCACTTTCAGGACATTGCTTCACAACGAAGCACTGTCCATTGCCTTCCACATAATCACGTTCACCTCGAACTAATATACCTTCAACTAAACCATTTTGTTTATTAAAAACAGCAGATCCAGAATTACCCATAAAAGTATCAAGATTCGTGACAAAATAATTTGGATTACTGTTATCAATAACCCGTCCTCCCAACGTTATCTTAGTTGGGAGCCCATCAGGAGAACCAACCACCACTAACTCAGCATGATCAGAAATCTTACCATTTCTCCTAAGTTTTAATGGCCGTCTATGCTTTACCTTGCGATCAAGACGAATTAAAGCATAGTCTATTTTTGTACCACTACTGTCTAAAACCTTTTTCACAATGTCTTTGCAATAATAAATATTGTCTTTATCTAGTTCTTTAATTTTACTATGACTTCTATCCAAAGCGTAATCAAAGACCCAAGAATTACCGTAACAATCAGCATAGCTTTTTACACAATGCCCAGCTGTTAATAGCAAATCTTCACCTACCAAAAAACCAGAGCAACGGGCAGCAGTTTGCTGATTTGAAAACCGTTCACGATCACAAATTCCTCTATCACGTAGAGTTTCAGAGTACTCCAAAAAATATCTCTTTTTAAAAACACCAGTACTTTTAATATGCCCACTATCAATCATGGCAGCTGTAGAGTGCGACAAAGTATTAAACATTCCTTCCACAGCATATGGTTCCAAGCGCCCATCATCACCATACACAACTTTATTCTCTGCGTAAGATGTGAAACTAGTGAGGAAAACCAGAATAATAGTTAGCTTCATTGATACTCCTGCCTAATTTATACTTTACAGGCGAGTTACTACATCTTGTAAAAAGCCTTCAATAACACCAAGTCTTTGTCGTAAACCAGCAAAATCTCCTTCAGGCAGACTTGGATCACTCATAAGTCCACAAGCTCCCATTGTCGTTGCACGAAGAGCAAAAGGTTGTGAAATGATAAAGCGCGTCTCCCAGTGCATATCTCCAAATTCTCCACGCGCACCATCAATAGCAAGGCTATAGTTAAAGAGGTAGGTAAAAAGTTGACCTAATTCAAAACAGATCATTTTTGAACTTTCAATAGTCTCATGGCGTTCAATTGCATCATAGACAAAGGCAATTTGATTTAATGATGTTTGTGCTTCAATCTTCAACCCATACAATCCATCAAAATTAGTCTGATCTCCTGTGGCCATTATTTGGGTAGAAATAAATAGTGATAATATTACTAGAATTTTTCTCATAGCTAACTCCTTTTAAAAATGACAAAAGTTATTTTAGCCTTTCTAACCAAGATAAATCAATAAAAATGATACTAAAAGGAGTATCCAACACCGAAACCCATCCTCGTAATAACTAAGTTAGTGGCGCCTGTAAGGTTATGCCTTTTCAGTAGCGTATGCACAGACCACTGCTTAAGCAATTGAAGATTCAAATATAGTAAAGCTTTACTGCCAGAAAATGGAAGAGGGTTATCTATACTTGCACTAGATTGACTACTGCTAATAGACTTACTCACACTTACCTTGATTACCGCCTTCTTATTAAAAAGTAAAAATCGATGTGATATCCCTAAGGTCATATATAATAATCTATTAACACGTGTGGATAAGGGTTCTAGATCGGCTAATTTATCAGTATTAAACGAGCTAAACTGCTCAATATCAATCCCAGTGTACAGCGTTGGTAAGATATATCTAGTATCAAACTTATAATTAAAATACCCTGTAAAACCATATTCCATAGGAACACCAACTTCAACCAAAGTACCATCTTGCTCAGTCACAGTCGCTGCGAATTTTAATATATAAATACTACTTGATATTGAAGCATTATAGTTAAACTCTTTAAAAAAACTAAGCCCAATTGTATAGGGTGAATTTTGGCTCAAACCAACAATCGCTGAAGTAGAAGTTTCTGTTAGAGTACCTGTCGAAACAGAGTAAAAAATAGATAGTCCGCTCTTACCTTTTATAAACTTTGAATTAGTATAATCAAATCTTAGTTTAGAAATGCTGTCTTCTAATTGCGTGCTATCATATGTGTAAGAGTGAGTACTATCATAACTCTCAATACCTGCAAAAAGATCTCCGCCTAAAGCTAGAATACAAAATAAAAATACAAAAGATTTCATTACTCAAGTATAAACGATTTCACATTTAACGTACTTATGAGGCAAAGATCACCTTAGCTACATTTAGTTATTTTTTACTTACAGCAGCATCAATAATATTCCTAGTATTTTCATTCTAATCCAGTACTTGCTTCATTGAAGCCTGAACTTCATGCCATCTTTTTTGCAAGCGATCAAATAGATCACCTTCAATTTGTACATTTTCTGCTTCTAGCATATTAATTTTTTTAACTAACTTTTGCAGCAACTTATCGATTTCCTGCATCTCACGTGCTTGAGGCTTGCTCTCTTTCGCCATTGCTATTGCGGCTTTGATACCATTTGTTTTACTCTCTTTAATAATTTTTTTTAGCTCTGCCGCCGTTTTATCAGAGATCAATGGAAGAATTTTTTCTTGGTCATCTTCACCAAGCTTAATCAGCTCATTAGTATGAGTGATAGATAGTTCTCCGCGGTTACGTGCCTCTTTTACAGCAGGAGCAGAATGCTCATCTCGTCTCATTGCTTGATAGATCTGATTAGAGCTAAGTCCTGTCTTCTCCCGAATATCTTTTACAAACTTTTCAGTCGCAACGCCTTCAACATTTCCTAAAATTTCTTGATCAATCTCTTCGCCATCTTGCATTAGCTCAGCACGAACACTTTCTTGCTGCGTCTTATCTCTTTTTAAAATCTCCGTATATAACACTTTGGCACGACACAAGTGCGCCTCAAACTCAAGTTTATGAAGATCTTTTCTTACAATATTTTCATCAATTGAAATAAGCTCCTGCTCGTACTCATCCAAATCAACTTGAATAACAGGAACTTCTTGATGGCCAAGGTTACGAAGAGCACGAAAGCGTCTTCCTCCGGCCAGTAATCTAAAATCTTTATTAATTATAAGGGGGGCAATGATGCCGACAGTTTTAATACTTTTTTCTAACTCACTCACATCTGTATCTAGACGAAGGTAAGTATTATCAATTTTAATTTTATCTATAGAAATTTGTTGCATGCACGCTCCTTTTGGTGAAACGAGAGCCTACCCTAAAAAGCTAATTACGTAAATATGGACAAAAACCAGATCTACTGCTAACTGTTGGAAAATTAATGCACGCCTGAGGCATATTATTATAAATTGAACATTTTTTTGTTTCTGGGTCTAAAAGAAAGCAATCACCATTAACCTCTTGCCTAATCAAAAAAAGTTCTGTTTTATGACGATAATGTTGAATAATTTTCTCTTTTTTAAGTCTTTTTTCCAAGGTTCTAACTGGCTCATCCATATCAAACTCAGTAATTAACCCCATTTGCAAAAGGTCCGCTTTTGAGACCTCTAATGGCATTTTACAGCAATTAGCAAGGCAATGGTTACACATGCCATCCTTATACTTTTTCCAAGTATAGGGCTTGTCTACTTCAACATTGGACATAAAACTCATATCTCATACCTTTTTTCTCAATTTTATATTGAGTAGATTTACTGCTTATGCTATCTATACTCTTTTTAAACTACACATTGAATTAAGACAAGGAAAATAGATGATAAGTACATCCAACATTGGTTTGAGTTTTGGCGGGCAAAAGTTATTTGACGAGGTAAACATTAAATTCACTCCCGGTAACTGCTACGGCCTAATAGGTGCTAATGGTGCGGGTAAATCAACATTTGTACGTATTCTATCTGGCGACCTAGAGCCACAAGAGGGTCAGGTTCATATAACTCCTGGTGAACGTTTATCAGTTTTAAAGCAAGACCACTTCGCATTCAATGAATTTAGTGTAATTGAGACAGTAATGCGTGGAAATGAAAAACTCTATAAAATAATGGCAGCAAAAGATGCAATCTATGCCAAAGAAGACTTCACTGATGCAGATGGTATTAAGGCCAGCGAGCTAGAAGCTGATTTTGCAGAGATGAATGGCTGGGAAGCAGAGTCTGAAGCAGGAATTTTACTCGCTGGATTAGGAATTTCCAATAAGTACTATGACAAAAAAATGCATGAATTGACAGGTGATGAAAAAATTAAAATTCTATTAGCACAATGCCTTTTTGGTGAACCAGATATTCTCTTATTAGATGAACCAACAAATCACCTTGATATTAAGGCCATTCAGTGGCTAGAAGACTTTCTAATCAATTTTGACAGTACCGTTATAGTTGTCTCACACGATCGTCACTTTCTCAATAAAGTATGTACCCATATAGCCGATATTGATTATAAAAAAGTTTCTATCTACATGGGTAACTACGACTTTTGGAGAACCTCAAGTGAGCTGGCCGCACGCTTACGTGGAGACCAAAATAAAAAAGCAGTTGATAAAGCTAACGATCTTAAAGCTTTTATTCAACGTTTTAGTGCCAATGCTTCAAAATCGAAGCAAGCAACATCAAGACAAAAACAACTAGAAAAACTTCAGATTCACCAACTACCAATAACTACTAGAAAGTACCCTTTTGTTCACTTTGATCCAGATCGTGAAGCAGGTAAAGACCTCTTACGTGTTGAAGGAATTACAAAAACTCTAGATGGAGTAAAAGTATTAGATAATATTAGCTTCACTATTATAAAAGGAGATAAGGTCGTTTTTATAAATGATAATGACCTCGCGACTTCAACCTTATTTAAAATTCTAATGGGTGAGATTCAGCCAGATGCAGGTAGTTTCACATGGGGAGTCACCACAACTCAAGCCTATTTTCCAAAAGATAATACAAAATATTTTGATAATAACGAGACAATTGTAGATTGGTTACGCGGATATTCAAAAGATCCTGATGAAAATTTTATTAGAGGATTTTTAGGAAGAATGCTTTTTTCTGGTGAAGAGGCCCTGAAAAAAACTAAGGTTCTCTCTGGAGGAGAAAAAGTTCGCTGTATGTTATCAAAAATGATGTTATCAGGTGCAAATGTTTTAGTAATGGATGGCCCAACAAACCATCTTGATCTCGAAAGTATTACTGCAGTTAACGATGGTCTAACTAGATTCAAGGGTACAGTACTTTTTGCATCACACGATCATGAATTTATCCAAACCGTTGCTAATAGAGTAATTGATATTGATGTGAAGATAAAAACAGATGAGCATACTACTTTTGATGCCTATTTAGGACTAAATTAAAAT
>DAOWEO010000166.1 GCA_030638415.1 Bdellovibrionales bacterium
TATCACTACAGTGGTGGTAAATCCTCGAGACAATAAATATAGAAATAATTTTAGCAACTTGGCTCGGGCAGCCTGAATAAAAGTATTTAATCGCCAGCAAGCCACCGTCGTTGACGCGCTGCTAACACCACGGTGCTAAGACAGTTTAAAAAGCATCTATACATTCATTATCAAAAAAGTTACCGTTGCCATTAACATGGAGAACTAATGATAGCGAAATTACTAATTGCCCTACTTTTATTTGCCCCATCGATTTATGCAAAAACAGTGGTTATTTCTGATCTAGATGAAACTCTTAGAATTTCTCAAACTCACAATTACGCCGTATCACTTGGTGCAATTATAAGAGGAGTTAAACCATTCAGGGCCATGCAGTATATTTTTAATGATTTAAAGCAACTTGAAGATATAGAGTTCATCTACATTAGTGCCTCATATCACCGTTTTTATAATGGTCAAAAATGGGTAGCTAAGCACAATTTTCCATATGGCCCAGTATATCAAAAGCCAAAACTAACAACTCCGAATGGAACCTTTAAAACAGGCCTCCTAGAGCGACTATGGAATGAAGGAAAAATTCAAGCTCATGACCATGTACTATTTTTTGGAGATAACTCTTCTCATGACGAAGACGCCTATTTGGAATTTAAAAATAATCACCAGCTCAGCGGAGATATTTTCATTCGTGATATAAAAGTTAAAGCGACCTATGTAAGTGACCTTTTTGAACAAGAACGTATGGAAGGCATTAGCTACTTTCTCTCTGAGAGTGACCTACTGCTTAGTCCACTCAACAACTTTCTAACTCCTAAAACTGAAAATTTTATTAACAATCAGTTTTCAAAACGTCTTGGTATCGTAAAAACACAGCTCAAATATTTAAAAAGAAAACTAACTAAAAAGCTATGTCCTAGATATTTTTCTTTTTTTAATATTAGCTGTAAAGTTGCTGTTTCACGCGAGTCTAGCAAAATAGTGAACAACTACTTTCATTAGAAAGAATAAGTAAGCTGAGAATAAATGGTATCATTCATGCGAAATGGATACCAGTAAGATGTCTGATTGTTAGCTGCAACAAACTCAAACCCTAATGAAATATCAAAAGACGGACTAATTCTGTAGCCTAGTTCACTCGTAAGCAACTGATCTTCCTTATCTATATCGTAGCGAAAGCTGCCAGTATAATAAAAGCAATCAGAAAAGTTAAATTTCCAGCGTGCTCCCAAAGCATTATGCCAAGGAGTATCATTAGAGAAATAATCATCAGCTCCTCCCTCACCTTTAACTAACTTTAAATAACTCAATTTAATGTGAAAAAACTTATGAGTATACTGCAATGAAGAGTGAAAATAGGTTCTTGCCACATATTTTGGTGCAAAGCGAGTGCTACCAACATCAAAAACACTTCCTGCATTTTTTCGATCAGGAGATATAACATCAGCTCCTGTTATAAAGGTAAAACTGCCTAAGGCCTGAACCGCTTTTACTCCATAAACCCAAGTGTGATTAACAAAAGGAGATACCTTAACTCTAACTTGCTCAGTCCCAATCTGTTCATACTGTGAGGTGGCAAGTACTCGAACATTAGATTCTGGCTTATACGAGCCATAAAGTGATACTTCACCACTGTTCCAACTATACCCTGTCTGCATCCCAACAGCACGTTGCAATATAAGATCGGCTATAGGGGGCATCGTAACATCAAAATAGAGAGGAACTTCAGTACCCTCAATTAAAACCCTTTTTGGTGGTATGCGAGTCCACTGGCTTTTTCCAATAATTTTCCCATTATCATCTTCGAGACCAGGATTTACTTGAGGTAGATGAAAAAAAGAGGCAAAAAAACTTGCAAAAAGTCCATCTTTTTTGGTTGCATAGTGGATACCAAAAAGCCCCTCTTGGGCAAAATCAAGATATTTAATCCCCTTATTTGCATTTGTATTCGCAAGTCCCCACTCTCCATCTCCACTACTCCACTCTACAATTTTGCGACCAACTGCTAACTCTCCATATCCTCCGGTCAGTGAGGCATATACCTCAGGAAGTGATACCTGATAACTACCGCTATCAGTCGCAATACGTGCCTGCAGATCAACATGGTGGTTGAAAAAATTATTTTCGGTGTTCGAGTTTATGCTTAGACCTGCCCAGTTGCTGGCCTCGCCATTAATAGTCTCTCCAATATTTTCTTGGTGCAAATATGACAGACTTACTTTTGCCACAAGCGATTGAGATAATGATGCTAACATCACTATAATGATAAATTTAAAACAGTTTTGTCCAATTTGGTGCATATTTCATCCTTAAAGATTAAAAAAACAATTTAGCTATTTACTCTCTCATCGCCAAATAAAAAATGCCTTCAAGCATAATTTTAGTGAGGACAATTTTTTCCCTAAATCTCGAGAAAAAAGATTTACTTAATAAACCTTTTTTCTTAAAATATTTATTCAGGTGATACTACTTAGGATGTTAACTCCCTGTTTTTACTATGACGCATGATGTAAAAAAGTAATGGTAATATACTAAAATGCTTTTTTTTGTTATATTTTTTTTAAATATTGCTAATATTTTATAATGATTATACCGCTTAGGTATTTAATACGTATTTATATTATTTAAGGACTTATGCTGAAACTGATAACTAACACTTTTTCAATTCTACTTTTTTGCATGTTTGCACTATCTGGATGTTTTTTCAATGACACACCAGAAGCAGATAATGAAAGTACATTCATTGTAGAAAGATTAGAAGATAGCTGTGAAATTGATAGTGATAAACTAGCAAAAATTCTAACAGAAGATGTTACAGCTGAAATTGAGTGCGTTGGGGCCAAGCTCAACCAATTTGCTAAATATGTAAGACGTACTGATTCACGATATATTAACAAGGATGAAATTAGTCGCTTCATTACAAAATTTTTTCCTGAAGATGCACCTAAGCTAAATCAGTCTATTGATATGTTATTTGATATTTCTAACCTAATTTTAGAAGACAAAAAGCAAGTTATATCATTAGAAAATATTCAACCATTAATATTACTGTTTAAGGCATTTAACCGTGAGGCATTGTTTATACATAAACTTGTAAATGATGATACGACTAATGAAAAAGCTGCAGACATATGCCAATCTAATCCAACTGACAACTGCTATGAAATTTTCATGATGAAAAGATCACGCTACAAGAATGCTGTTGATCGCCTATCACGCTACGTAACTAATTTACTGCGTGGTAAGAAAAAAAATATAGACACACTCGAAATTGTCAAATTCTTAGAAAAAGCTAATACAGCATTCAAAGATGATCCTAGCGAAGACGATTTAATTGATATTAAAACTGCCGAAAGTTTCTTATTCATAAAAAGAATCTTTCTCGGTGGAAATAAGAAGACCATTCAAACCAATGAAGTTCACGATCTACTACGTAAGCTTCCTGACTTCTCTCTACTTCTCTTTGACATACGTTATGGAACGACTGAAGTTTTTGAATCGCAACCTAATGAACAGGTTTATCTTTTTGCTAACCATATGGACTCACTTCAAAAAAGAGTCTACCCATACTTTAATCGTGATGAAATAATATTCACTACTCAAGAGCTAATTGATGCTTTAAATAGTCTAGTCACAGTTACTGAGGATGACGAAGAGTCAGTTCTATCTGAAAAACTCCAGAATTTAGATTTTAACACTTTTAAATCAGTATTTGAGATGGTTAAAGGTAAAATTCTTGGAGGAGAAGCACTTTTTTACACTTCACATGATATTCAAAATATACTATCGCTATCTCAAGAAGTATTAGAAGGTATCTACTTTAATAGTATTTTATATGACTACTATCAAGTAAGAATGGAAGACACTAGTCCTATTTCAGAAATAATTCTACCAAGCTTAGACGATATCCCTCAGATGCGATCAATTAGAAGTAACCAGATCGATCACTACTGGGACCTCTTTTCACACATAGCTAAACGTTACCACTACTATAGTGATAGTGACTCTCATATTCAAAATTTTCAACAAGAAATTATTAGAACTAAGTATGGCTTCAATGAGATATATCTATTACGTTGGTTCTCTGACCGCTTGCTGCGTGCATTTGGTAGTGTCGAACCTAATGCCAATGGTGATTACTATGGAACACAAGAACAGGTAGAAGAGGCTCTAATCGCTCTAAAACCACTACTTATGGAATTTAACTTTTGGCCCAAAAAATTTGAAACCTTTGCTTATAATATGGTTACCCTCGCCGATCTTTTTCAAACTCAATCAAATGGGGATATGCATATTGGTCTAGATGAGATGACAGAGTATTTTGAACTCGTTCTCACAACAGTGTCTATTCAAACTGATGTACAAGAAGGGATGAAGCAGTACTGTGAACAAGTGCTAAACAGTGACGACTCCGAAGACGACTCTATTATCTTTGATCCAGAATGTTATCGTAACTACTTTTTCACAGTCTTTTTTGAGGACCTCCATCTAGAAAATAAGTTTCCGATGCTATATCTATATTATAAAGAGTCTTCTAGGCACGAACTAGCTCAGTTCCATAAGTATGTGGAAGAATTTGCTCGTGACGATATGAACCATCTAGATGGCAGCCCAGTTATGATGTATGACCGTGATAGGACTCTTACGATTGGAGCGCTCTTAAATATTGAATCAGCTTATGTTGCCTTTGATCATAGACGTATTGATAACCGAATGACTTATGGTGAATTAGAAGATGCTTACAGGCTTTTTAGAAACGTTATTATTGTGCTTGGTGAAATGGATTCTGGAGAAGAGAAATATGCAAGAGCAGTATTTTACTTTCTTGTTGATAAACTAAAAGAACCAACGACTTTGGAAGTGTTACGCTATCACTACCTAGCTGACTTGGAAGATATTACTGCATATAGAATGAACATTGCTGCAATTTTAAGCTATTTTAAGATAAAAAGCTTAGAACAAATTGAAGAGTAAAATTAAACTTTCTTACGTGCAGAATAAATTTTCATAACTTTTACCTGCTCTTTTTCAATATAATTTTTCACTCCATTACGTGCAGAAAGATTTCCCTCTCCTACAACACGGCTTAAAACAAATACCAAAGACAGCGCTAAGCTAAAATAAGTTATTCCTTTCATAATTTCCTCTCTTTGTAACTGTATTTGCAAATTGCATTCCATAAAAAACAGTGCAACTAGTTAAAAAGTAGAGAAACATTAATTAAAAGTGTTAATATATTAGTCAGTTGTTTATATTTTAAGGATATTTTGATGCATCAAAAGCCAAAGCTTTCAAATTTTATAGCTGTAAAAACACCTACCTATCTAGCAGTAAGGTTATCTATATTTTTAGATAGCATCTACTATAACCAAAAACACAGAGTTAAAAATACTCCTATTGATGCAATAACAAGGCTAAAAAAAACCAGTTTTTCACTATTAATAGAGTGCTTTGATGATCTTAATAACAAAATTTTTGCCAAAATTTATGAGTCAAATTCCTTTGGAAATTTCTTTTTTAAAATAACCGATAGCAAATCTCTCCATAAAATCACTCACCTTAAAATTTATGAAATTGAGCACACACGTGGTGTCGAATATTATCTTGGCTCCTTTCGTCCATTATGCTTGCAAGATTCTCCTAATATTATCATTTCTGATTTTGACAAAACATTAGCAGATACTAAATACTCTACTGCCAAAGAGATTTATCAGTCACTGACTAAGCCGCTAGATTTCTTTCCAACGGTGGAAGCGAGTGTTGCACATCTAAAAGAGTATACTCAAAATAACTTTCACCCTTTTATACTCACGGCCTCTCCTCACTTTTATGAAGACTCTATTCGTGACTGGTTGTATGCCAACAATATTTTTACTGCTGGTATTTTTCTGAAAGACTTTAGGAAGGCCCTATCCTATATACCAGCAGACCTTTCCCCAAAGGACCTTAAGATTCAAGGCTTTTACAAATTAAATCAGCTATTCAATATTATTTTAATGGTAGGCATTCCTAAGGAACTTGTTCTTATGGGGGATAATCATGAATCTGATCCAGCAATCTACGCAACACTAGCCTTGGCCCTTGGATCAAAACTAGAAGCATGGCAGATATGGAAAAGAGTTAATACCCTGCCAGAATTCCAATTTACTAACCAACAAAATATACAGATTCTCGGTAAGTTATACCAAATAGAAAATGCAAAAAAACTTGCAACTTATAAAACTAAGACAAAAATACTGATTAGGGCATTAAATGGTAAAAGTAGTTATAAACTGGATAATAGCATTTTTAAAGATGTTGCCCCACTGATTGAAATATTCTAGTTATTGCAGAAAATACCCTGGTGCAAATAACAAAAAATAACCAAGACTAAGAAAAAATCCATACCGGTGAAAAGAGCGAAAACGATCAGGGCCATAAGCTTGTGCCAATACTCGACCAATAGGTAATTTTTCAAACTTAAAGTCAATGACTTCAAGATAAAAGCGAAAAACACATAGGCAAAGAAGGGTAAAAGTAAGTGCCGAATTGCTTGTATCGGTAAATACGTTTAAAATACTATCCATGAATACTCCTAACTCGTCTTTTGACCAAACTAATAAGCCCCCATCTCTGGAGCTCATTAAGCTTGTCGGCAGCCCAGCTGAAAATTTTTACCAGTTAGGTGTAAAAGACCGCGATGGGCATAAAATGCTCTTTGAGCACATGGAAAAGATACTAAAAATCCCTGGAGATCGAGTAAAAAAAGTTCTAAAAAGGGTAGGTGAAATTTCTGCTGCATCAATGCTGCAATTAGACCCCGAATTCAAGCATCTTCTAGACTCCTACTGCCAAGGTCTGGGAATGGACGAAAACGAATACCTTTTTTCTCTATTATTGCCAGAGTTTGCTTCTACTTTAGGCAAATGGCTTCCAGGACTACCAACCAATATTGGGTGCTCCTCTTATTTTGGCCTGAACAATAAGCAAGAACCTATTCATATGCGTATTTTAGATTTCTCTCTTTTTCCAACCTATGAAATACATGAACGGGCAATTCAATATGACTTTTTAAATTACCCAACTGTTTTTACCTATTCAACTGCAGGAATGCCATTTCCAGCACTTCATGCCATGAGTTCAGAAGGTTTTTCACTAGCACTTCACCAAAAATTCACTCCAACTTTAGAAGTACAAGGCACTCCCATTTTTACAATAATTCATAATATTCTTTTTAACTGTCATGATGAAAAATCAATTTTACGTTACTTAAGCGAAACAACCAGCCTAACCACTTGGGGAATCAACATTCTATTTAAATCTGGTAAGGTACTAGAGATAGATATTGCAGGAGATCAGCTGCATACTAAAGAGTGTAATCTAAAGGCTAATAGCTGGCACTATATTAACAACAGACCTCTAGAGCACCAACCAGACAAAACTTTTCCAGTAGGTATTGAGAACTATTGTGATATGCGCTATAAATCGGCAGAGAAAAAATTAACTCTGCTAAATAAAAAAGAACATACCAATAATAGTATTTTAAAAATAGCAGGCCAATCAAAGTTGCAGTCACTAAAAAATAGCGCCAATTGGAATATTGATACAAGTACAATGAGCAGCCTTGGATCCATTCTTTTCTCACCAAAAGCCCAAGAGAGCCTTTATAATTTAGGTCCTGCCCCTAAATTTTACAATGGTCATTTTGACCACTTTAAAAACTGTACTGGCAAAATTTCACAAACAAAAAAAGAACTTTCAGCAACAACAGACTCGCTACAATTAGGATACAGACGCCTAATGCTCTCTCAAAAACACTTTGATTTTAAAGAGATCCCTGAATGTTATCATGAAATTCAAATGAGTATCGAGCTACTAAAAGGGCATCCAGAAGAGTTAATTGCACGATTTTTCTTTATTATTTACCAATATATTTTTGATAGCTCTAAATACTCAAGATATAATCAACGTGACACACTAATATGTCTTCACTCAAAACTCCCCAGCTATCTTTCTGACCATGCAAAAATTTTTATAAATAAGATTGAAAAAGAGCTGCAGTTAACTGCAACGTTTACTGCAGATGATATTATCAACAAGCGCCTACAAAAAGTTATAACCTTTGACAATAAGTTGCCTTTTACAATGCTACATAAATTAATTAGTTTTTCTATTGTACCTAGAATTGATATTTTAGATATTATTTATGCCTATATCAAAATATAATTTTACTTAATGGTCACAACGGTAGGAACAAGTTTATAGATAACATGTGGATCTATTAGGAACTTAATTTTCAAAAGAGCTATTAAACACCTCAACTGAATGCCAAGTATGGTCCCAATCTTTGTATAAAGAAGCATTTAAAGAAACATTGTAGTATTTCTCCTTCCTTATTTTAATAATAAACTGATCCAGTATTTTTTTTATTTCTGCCAAAGATTCCATCTCTTCAGCATGAAGAAATTTATAATAAAAACTCTTTGATTTTATTTTTTTGTCTACTTTTTTTTGCATACTAGTTAAAGCTTCTATTCTTATTAAATCTAATTGCCAAGCACTCTTGGTATTGTGGTGTTTTCCATGAGCAAGTATAAGTAGAATGTCATACGTTTTTTGATGTTTTACAACTTTACTTGGAAACCTCTTTTTAAAATCTTTAAGAGAATTAAAAATTAACGAAAGTTCACTCCAACATTTTTTTATATCCCGCCATTTGCGTATTCCATGTGTATTAGAGATGAGCTTAATTTTAAGATTCATTTTAAGTCTACTTTCTAATACTTTAAGATCTTTAGGAGCTAGAGAGAAGTTTTTAAGCAAGAAGCCAATTCGACTATTAAGGTCTAATGCAACTTCACTATTTGAAGTAGGAAGTTGTCCATTTTTAAGATCTAGACAAGAGAATTTCTGAGTATTTTCAAGTTTTAAGCTTTTTAGAACAGAATCGTCAATATATGGTGCAAGAGCTATGAAATAGCTATGTGGGAAATTTTCTGGAGATACGTCATTAGTATATAACTGAGCAGTAATTTTGTTAATGTCCTGACTACTCTCAATTTTAATTGGTCTGCTACTACACTTTATAGTGTCACCTGCATTGAGTAAGTATGAGGAGAAAATAAAGGGAACTAATACAAACCATGTCATATAACCTTATCGGCTGGCCATAAAATTAGTTAACTTTTATGTGTTAAAATATAAGTTTACTCAATTGTCACACCTGTCGGAACAAGTTGATAGATAATATGTGGACCCGTGATACTTTTAGCGTCAAATTTCTCACCACTCTCTTCGGCCATATGAGCAAGGTATTTAATCGCCCGTTCCTTAGGTAGAGTCATACCTCTCAAGGTACCTGTCGCAAATCCTTTTTTTCCACGTAGTGAAATAGGAAATACCATCTTTCCATCTTTAACTTTTATTCTTAAGGTCTGATACTTTTTATCGCTAGCAAATTTCATCCAACATCCACGATTTTTACATACAGACACAATTGTTCCACTGACAGTGATACTTTTTCCTGTGAAGTCTTTAGGGTTTTCTAGTAATTTTGAAATAGAGACTAATTTAGCCTTATCTGCACCTTCACCAAAATTTTGAGCAGCAATAGATACCACAGAGTAAGAACATATCATTATAGCAAGTGAGAATATTTTAAGCATTTGACCTCCAAATCAATATAGAACTTATTTAGTTTACTTTATTTTAAGATGGTGTCAACACTCTAATACTCTGCTACCTTACTAGTATATAAAACTGGAGAAAATATGATTAGAACTACATTGATTTTACTACTACTGCTAGCTGGATGTGCCAATGTTCAACAAATTGACCGTGGAAGATTGTCCAGCCGAATTATGCAATTTGATCCAACCCCTGAGGAGTCAGTATTTTTAAATGAAGTAAACTCATACCGTGAAGCAGCTGCAGGTGGCTCTAGTTCAGTAGGAGGCGGATGTGGTTGTAACTAAAAAAGTTTTCTACTCCTTACTTCTTACCATAGGTCTCTGCTCTGAGCAGTTAATGGCCATGACAAAAACCAAGATTAAAACTCTACTTAATATCTACGATCAAAATGGTGGACAAGGTGAGCAAATATATGGAGTTGATCAGCGAGAGAGTGCTACAGTAATTGAGCCAATGCTATTTATAGATCACATTATAGATGAAAATACGACAATTAATGGGCATTTTGTCCTAGACGGATGGACGGCAGCAAGTGATACACAACTTGATGGCAACACAGGTGCCAGTGGTGGTGGAGTAGAAAAAGCTATCGAGCACCAGAGTCGCGGTAGTGCACAAATTGGGATTACAAAAGATTATAAATCATGGCTATGGTCCTCAAGAATTGGAATCTCATCTGAATACGACTACAAGTCACTTAATTTTGGGGGCACAGTTCAGCAAAACTTCGCTCAAGATAATTTTGTCTTGGCCATTAGCCCTCAAGTCTTTTTAGACAGAGCTAAAAAATATGACCTAATTGCTCAAGACGTTACAGAGTTTTCGGGAAGAACCATATATTCATTAGATATCTCTGCATCACAAATTTTAACCGCCTCTAATATTGTCCAAGCCGGTGCCACCTATATCCATATGCATGGCATGATGGACAACATATCCAATACCGTTAAAGTTCTCTCCAACCCCTACTCTAATGCCCTTAGCCGTGTAGAGGAGAGACTCCCAGATAGCCGTGAACGATACGCCCTATCCATTAAAGATATTCAGGCTTTTAGTGATGAAACTTCACTTCATGCTGGATACCGCTACTATGATGATACATGGGGAATTACCGCGCATACCGCTGAACTAAGTTTAGTACAAAGCTACTTTGAGGATGATGGATTGCTTAAACTTAGCTATAGACACTACTCACAAGGTGCTAACAAATACTATGCTCATGAGTTTGCGACTTCTGAAACTTTTATGACTAGTGACTCTGACATGGAGAGCTTCTCTGGAAACCGGTATGGAATTCATTATGGACATAACTTCGGAGATTATACGATCTGGGGAGTTCAATTTGTAGATTTTCAGTTTGATAACGCAATTTATTACTACAAACGCAGTAATGACCTCACCTATAGCATTGCCCAAATGGCATTTAACGTTCAATTTTAATGGCACAACCACCAATTGAGCTTCAACAAAAAATAATGGGAGGAACATTTATTATAAAATGTTTTCCACAACCTATTATAAGCAGGCAGCAGGTGCAAAAATGTTGTGAAGAAGCTTTCGCTGAAGCTCATAGAATTGAGCAGCTACTAACAGATTTCAAAGCTTCCCCTTTCAATGAAATAAACTACCAAGCAGGAAAAAAAGCAGTAACTGTTAATAAAGAGATTTGGGATATTATAAGTTATGCTCAGCAACTTTCCAAAGAGAGCAATGGTCTGTTTGATATTAGTTATGCTTCACTTGGCCACCTATGGAGAGCAAAAAAGCAAGATAAGAAAAGTATCAACCACCAGCAATGGGAAGAAGCAAAACAATTCATTGATTACAAAAAGATTGTGCTTAATAGCAAAAATCAAAGTGTTTTTCTTCCATCTAATAAAATGCGAATTGGTCTTGGCGGAATTGGAAAAGGCTACGCTGTCGATAAAATTTATGAAAAACTAGAGCAGCAGGGATTTGAAAATTTTTATATTAATGGTGCTGGAGATATTAGAGTTCACTCACATACAGCAGCACCACGACCTTGGCGTATCGGGATTAGAAATCCTTTCAATAAGAAAACTCAAGCAGGTTTTGTACAGTTAACTAATCAAGCATGTGCAACTTCTGGAGATTATCTAAACAACATCAAAGTAGACGGCAAAAAAGTTTCTCATCATATCATCAACCCTCATACCGGTAATTATTCTCAAGATATTATTAGTAGTACCGTTATTGCCGACAAGGCTATTATTGCAGATACTCTGGCAACTACATCTATAATAATGGGAGTGGAGATGGCCCTCGCCTTTCTTAATAAAAAAGATCTTTTTGCAGTACTTATCAATCAGCAAGGCAAAGTACTTTTGAGCAACAAAGCAGCAATGCAATACCAAACCAAGGATTAACAAAATGAAAAATTTCTATTTGATAGCTCTCCTACTTTTATCTATTACAGCACATGCTCAAAAGATAACCGATTTTAGCCTACCAATTCATAGTACAGGAGAAGTGTTTGAGCTCAAGCAACACCTAGGTAAAAAAAATATTATTATAAATTTCTTTGCTTCATGGTGTACTGCCTGCATTGCTGAGCTTGATGAACTTCACGATCTACAAAAAAAATATTCTTCAAACCAGTATCTATTTATTGCAATCAATGCAGGAGAGAGAAAAAAAATTATTAAAAAGTTTTTAAGAAAACATCCATTCAACTATCTTATCTTGGAGGACAAAAATAGAACTCTATCAAAACAACTAAATATTTCATCGCTACCTCAGACATTAGTTGTAGATAAAAAAGGAAAAATTATTTTTTCTAGCAGTAGGCCACCAAAGCAACTTTAAAGTGACATATTCCAAGATATATAAAATGCTTGAGTGTTTGACTCTCCGTCAGTATCACTCATATTTAAAGCTAGTTTGTACTCGCCAATAGATCGACCTAAAGATACCTTCCAATCTAAAAAATCTTCTCCAGCAAGCCCACTGTCTTCATGTTGAGTTTGTCCAATTGCCATTGCTATAAATATATTTTTCACAATATCTATGTCAAGAGCTAAGTTATAATATAGAGATGAGCTAGAAGAGCCAAAATAATCTCCTGTATACGCTACTCTGGCTGACAAGATCTTATATTGCAACACCACATTAAACTCACTAGTATTAGTATGTGATGCTTTTAAAAAGTTGTAAAAGTTGAAACTAAAATTTAAACTTAAATCATCACTATAAGTAAATTTATGTCCCGCAAATACATCTATCTCTGCAGAGCCTGCTTCCTTTGTTACATTAGATCCCCACGCAGTAATATAAGCCCCATTCCATAAGTTCAAGCTAACATCACCCTGTACTGCAGGAGCATCATCAGTAAGAGTTAATCCTCGTATTAAATAGTTAGATACTAAGGTCAAACTAGAGCTAGTATTAAAGCGCTCTATTCCTATTGCAGTTAATGGAAAGATAGATAATATACATAATACTAATAAAATTTGCTTCATGATCACACCCTTAAATATTGTTTCTAAGGTATATATCATCTATTGAACAACATACTTATTCAAGCCCTAATTACCATACATACCCATAATCTTCTTATGATCATTGCCAAACAAAAACAGGAACATAATCCAAAATCTTATAATTATAAAACTCATTTGAATATAGGTCACGACACTTCTGATACCCTTTCTCTTTAAGACAAAGAAAACTATATTGAATTTTTATGTGTTGTGCAATTATGCCTGAACCATTTTTGAAACTATATGCATGTGCTCCAGCATATACTTTTCCCGTTAGCTCAGTTTTCAGAAAAATTAGTCCCACATCTGCTAATATTTTTGACAAGGTTTTTGTTAACTCTTTTTCTGTTAAATTGCTATCCCAAGGATAGGACTGTTTACCGTATCGAGTACCCTAATTATTTTTTATTTTAATTGTTTTTTAGCATGGTCAATTACCTTCGTAACGACCTCCACCTGTTTTGAAGCTATCTCACGGCTGACCTGTAGCTCAAAGTATGTGACAACAATAGGAACCGTCCATTGTAGTAATAAACCTATTCCAGCTATAGACAGTGTAATATATCCCCACCATGGAATTCGAGTAGGCTTACTGATGTCTTCTAAAAGTAAATAAGCTGACCGACTTGCCGCTGCTGGGTATTTAATATGGCCTTCACAATTAAGACATATTGCCTGCTCATCAGATCCACAGTCGAATTTATTAACATTCTTACAATGAGGGCAATAGGCTGCTGAAAAATTCATAATATGTCCAAAAAAAGAGGGAGCCTTGCTCCCTCATATTTATTAATTAATTATGCTGCGTGTGAAACCGAGTCACACTTATCATAAAGTGTCTCATTCATAGAATGTGTTGCTGCATTTAACTCTTCAAGAGTTCCATTGTACTTAATGAAATCAGCATTACCACTTCTATACTCTAAAACAAAAAATAGTGACTTAAATACTAACCAAGCTTTCTTCTGCTCATACCCGACAGCATCAATCGCTGCAAAAGTAAGAGTTTTTACAACTGTACTTCTTTGAATTTTCCAGAAGATAACATCTTTTTCAACACGTAAGAGACGGTGAGATGTTTTTAAGATATACACCTTTTTACTAATACCAATAAATTTACCTAAGATTTTTGTTACTTTGCCAATTAACTTAGAAATTGGGTTTGGATCAACATTAAATGCATCTCCCTCAAGATTAAATAGGATTTGCTCACCTTCCATTAAAATAACTTCTTTAAGATTACTCATTCATACTCCTTAAGTACATAATTGATAGTAAGAGTAATATCGGCGAAGAGAGATATAACTGAAGGTAAATATAATTTTTTTAGTGAAGTTTTCTTTACTTGGAATTTTAATATTATTGTAGAAGAACTTCATAGGTAGCAAGAAAGTACCTCTGTAGAATGGATGAGTCTGCTGCATGACTAGACTTACAATTTTCATAATTTAAAATACCAGAGGTACCTGGCGCGACCTTATCAAGGACTTCTTTTGCAAGTGTTGTTGCAACACTATCAACAATATCCATATCGCCACTTGCAGAAGCAATCATTCCATCAAGTGTATCTAAAAA
>DAOWEO010000017.1 GCA_030638415.1 Bdellovibrionales bacterium
GTACCTTGGTATTAATCTGGCTCAATAGAGTTTCTAGTTCATTAGTTGGTGCTGTTGGTATTGGGCTTGAGTTATTTTGTATGAAATGTTCAATACTTGTTTTTTTATTCATTGTTGCCTCCTTGGGTACTGGCAAAAAAATCAATGTGGTTTATACCATGAGATTTAAAACTTTTTAAAAGTTCTAGTTTGGCATTATGTAGTCTTGATTTTACTGTTCCTATGGGTATTTCTAGGACTTGAGCAATCTCTGTAAGTTTAAGTTCTTGATAGATAGCTAAAATAATTACCTGACGTTGCGTGGATGATAGAGACTGTAGCGATGTGGTAATAAGTTGTTGGTTTATAATTGCTTGCTCATTTGATGCGGTACTGCTTAATGATTCATCGTAGCTTACACTATTACTATGTCTTTTATGCTTCCTCAGATAATCGATGGCACTATTTACAGCAACTCGGTAGATCCAAGTTTTAAGTGATGAATTACCAGAAAATTTACTAAAATTTTTCCATATTTTGATAAAGGTTTCTTGAACCATTTCGTCTAGTTGCTCTTCACTTCCAGAGTATCTAAAAAGAATAGACCTTACCTGAAGATTATAGCTGTTGTAGATATTTACAAAATCACTCATGTTTAGAGCGTTCCTTATACTTGCGATGTTGGCGTTTTTTATTTGATGATGTTTGGATAAATAGATATGACGCTTTTTTTATTTGCAGTGGAGTGAGAATCGCTCTTATTTTGAGCATACGATCAAATTTAACCTGAGCAATCTTACGCTCTAGAGTTTTTACTTCGTTGAATTTATTTTTTAGCAGTTGTGGTGCAGTCATAATAGATGAGAGCATCGTTTGAAATTCTTTTTTTAAATGATGCAGCTTGCTCATTAAGGAACGCATGTGGACTGGTGAGTCTTGGCGAATTTTACTAATCTGATTTAGTTGCTTGGGAGTGAGGTCTAGCTTTTTTAGGGGAGACTGCTCATGGCCTTGTGCTAATGCAGACCCTATGAAAAAAATAGATGTAATTGTAATTAAAATAATTTTTTTAAAAATGGTCATAAAAACTCCTTCCTATGAGTATATGGCAAAGAAAACGTGTGTCACTGCCTTTCATGTAGATTAGACGTTCTTTTTTACAAAAAAGTTCATTAGCTTTGAACCTTTTTAAAAAAAGTGCCGTCAAAGTAGTTAATGCAGCAGTAAACGCATTATATAGGAGTTGTAAATGAAGCAAGTGATAATCTTATTATTGGTATTAGGAATGAATTTTCAAGTAGTTGCAAGAGGGAAACGTGGTGGTTGTGATTTTGACCAAATGGAGAAAGGGCAAATTACTGCACATCAGGCTAAAGAGCTAGCATATATGTGGCAAGAAGAGAAAGTGGCGCGAGATGTTTACACTCAGCTTGGTACGTTATATCCAAAGCTTAGAATTTTTAAAAATATTGCAAAATCAGAACAAAAACATATGGATGCCGTCAAGCGGCTACTTGTACGTTATGAGCTAGAAATTCCAGTAGTTGATGAGGCTCTTGGAGTCTTTGCTTTGGCGGAGTTAACTGAGCTTTACAATGTACTTATGGCCAGAGGTGAGGCAAATCTTAAGTCAGCTTTAGAAGTTGGTCTGGATATTGAAATTTTAGATATTAAAGACTTAGAAGAAAAAGTAGTGGGAATGCCAGAAGATGTTACGAAGGTTTTTGAAAACCTTACTCGTGCTAGCTATAAGCACAAGGATGCTTTTACTAGACAACTTAGGAGATTCTAATTACTCTTGCCAATAATTTGAAGGAGAATTAATGGCAAAATATATTGGAGCACATGTAAGTACAGCGGGGGGTGTTTTAAATGCCCCTCTTAATGCAAAAAAAATTGGGGCAAAGGCCTTTGCTCTATTTACTAAAAACCAGAGACAGTGGAATGCAAAACCGTTAGAGGCTGACGGTATTAAGGCATTCAAAGATAATATGGTTGAGTGTGGTTTTGAATCTAAACATGTTCTTCCTCATGATAGTTACCTTATAAATCTAGGTCATCCTGATTCTGAAAAAAGACAAAAAAGTTTAGATGCTTTTATTGATGAGATTCATCGTTGTGAGCAGTTAGGACTACATCTGTTAAATTTTCACCCAGGCAGTCACCTACGTGAAATTTCAGAACAAGAGTGTCTGAAAAATATTTCAGACTCTATGAATACTGCCCTCGAGGCAACTTCAAGTGTTGTTTTAGTTGTAGAAAATACTGCGGGACAGGGAAGTAATCTGGGATATAAATTTGAGCATCTTGGATTTTTAATGGAGAACTCTATTGATAAAAGCAGAGTTGGAGTGTGTCTTGATACTTGTCATACTTTTGCCGCTGGTTATGATCTACGTACACAGCAAGCGTATAATCAAACAATGAATGAGTTTGATAAGCTGGTAGGTTTTAAGTATCTGCGTGGTATGCACTTGAATGATTCAAAAACAGAACTATCCAGTAAAAAAGATCGTCACCACTCATTAGGAGAGGGATATATTGGCATTGATGCATTTAAATTTATTATGCAAGATGAGAGAATTGATGAAATTCCAATGGTTCTAGAAACTGTTAATAGTGACATTTGGGATGAAGAGATTGAGCGTCTATATAGTTTTATTACTTAATTAACTCTTGTACTTTTTTTAGCAGTGGATTTAAATTATTATCACGAACGATATAGGCGTTTGCTCCAAATTTAATAAACTCTGCAATAACATCTTTCTCTTGATTGGAGGTAAATGCGATAAAAGGCATCTCTGTTTTGGAGTATTGGTGGCGGAGGGTGAGCAGTACTTCCACTCCATTCATTAGCGGCATATCGTATGCTGCAATAATGAGATTGTACTCTTTTTGTTCTAGTGAAGATAGAGCTTGAAATCCATTTTCCATAGAATCTACCTCAATATCATTTTTTTGGAGTAGCATCTGTATGGCCTTGCGATTGGCCGGACGGTGGTCAATATATAATACACGTTTTACTTGTTGCTTGATTCCCATTAGAGTTTAATTCCTTTGAAAACATCATCCATTATTTGAAACATATTGTCACTCGTGCGTTGATCAATAATCATTGCAGGTTGAATACGAAAACGTGGACAGTATGACATTGTGAGTAAGCCTTTTTGTAAAAAGCTATTAAAAATTTTAGTGCACTCTGACTTATCTAATAACTGTTTTGTCTTGGGGTTCACAAGGTCAATGCCTAACATTAATCCCGTACCCCTTGCATTGGCCAAAAAGGGAAATTTATCTGAAAATTCTTTGAGATGTTTAAGAAAATAGTTACCCATCTCTTTGCTATTTGCCACAAGGTTCTCTTGTTCAATTATTGATAGTGCACTGAGGGCCGCAGCAGCGGCAAGTGGATTTCCACCATAACTAGATGATGATCCTGATGGATCTCCCCATGGCTTGGTGTTTGATATTGTACTGGTTGTTAGAACTCCACTGATGGGATATCCTCCACCAAATTGCTTACCAATTGTTACAATATCTGGAATAACTCCTGAAATTTCACTACCCCAAAAGTGACCTGTTCGACCAAATCCTGTAATCATCTCATCAACAATGAGTAGGGCTTCAAATTCCTTTGCAATATCTTTTAAGCCTAGAAGAAAGTCCCGAGGAGGAGCAATGTTTCCAGCGGTACCTTGTACTGGTTCAATAATAATAGCTGCCAAACCAGAGGTGACATCTTTTTTTAATTGAGTTCTAATTTGCTCTAAATAATTAGCACTATCTACATTTGAGTTGGTAGTATCAGGAAATGGTAGCGAGTGGCATCCTGGGGCAAAGGGGCCGTAGCTATCTTTAAATTTGGAGCCCATTAATCCTAAAACTCCATGGGTCTTACCATGAAAGCCTCCTGAAAAGCTCGCGATTTCCCACTTCTTGGTATAGTTTTTTGCTAGGCGCAGTGCAGATTCGACAGCAGCAGCACCACTGGAATATAGCTGAAGCCTATTTAATGTTCCAACTTTATGAGTATCAATTTTTTGTAGCAGGTCAATACGTGCTTGTGAGGTAAAACTCCCTACACTGGCCTTCGCAACCTGTTGCTGAACTGCAGATACAAATGTGGGATGGGAATGACCGAGTCCGTTAACTCCAATGCCACCAATCATATCTAAAAGCTGGTTTCCATCTATATCTGTTATGATATTCCCGTATGCATTATCGACCACAATACCGGACATTAAAGCGAAGCCTTGCAGCCCATTGGCAAGTAAGCTGTCTTCCCGGTTTCTTAGCTCAACACTTTTCGGACCAGGAACACTGGTCTTAAGTAAAATATTTTGATCTAAAGCATGGCCCGAAAAGTTCATTAAATCCTCTTTAAATATGACTAATTGCGCTTCCTAGACTATGATAATTGCATTCAATTGACTAGGAGAAAATAGTGCTGGTTGGCATTTTAGCAGCAGGAGAAGGCTCGCGATTACAAGAGGTTGCCCAGTTTAAACCATTGGTTATGGTTGGAGGGATACCACTTGCTCAACGGACGTTGCAGATGGTAGATGGCTGTAAGCCTGAACAAATTATGGTAATTTTTAATGAGCGAGAGCAGCAGATGGATTTGACTGATCTACCCGCTTTGCATCAACCAAATACTCAGTACTTTTTTCAAACAACTCCCAGCTCACTGCACTCTTTATTTGCTATTATGCAAAGGTTAAAATTAGGCGGTGGAGAGCATATTTTAATTTCAATGGTAGATTCGATTTTACCCCAAAATGATTTTGATAATTTTTATAAATATTGTGCGCAGTTACCGATAGCACAGAGTGCTGTTTTAACTACTGCTTTTATTGAAGATGAGAATCCACTAACTGTTAGCCTAGGTGATGGAGATATTATTTCAGACTTTCAGGTACCTCTTCAAAAATCAAGATTAATTACCTCTGGTATGTACTGCTTCTCATCTGAGAGTTTTTGTATCATGCAAAGTTGTATTGATAATGGGATGATGAAAATGAGAAATTTTTTAACAGCACTAGTAAGTGAGGGACAGATTGTACACTCGTTTGAAGTGGAAAAGTCATTAGATATTGACCGTCCCGAAGATATTAAAAGTGCTGAGCTTTTCTTGGAGCAAAAATGATTACTGGTCTGAAATGGCTTGTTTTTGATTTTGGAGGATGTCTGGATGCAGATGGTTTGCACTCTAGGGCGATTTTTTTTCACTTCTTTTTACAGCAAGGCATCATTAATCGTGATGAGTGGGAGTTGTTTCAAGATGCTTATACTCATGCTGATAAGAAAGTTATTGCGGACTCCCTCGTAGTGAAAGCAAATTTATTCACAATGAATTTTGTAATGTCTGAGTTAATGGCCCAGCAATTAAATAGACTAAATGACAAAGTGGTTTTAGAAATTGCAAATAAGATAACATCTTTTCAGGCAGAGTATTTAATACGTAACCGTGGAATATTAATTGGAATGAGTAAAAAATTTAAACTAGGAATTGTTTCAAATTTTAGTGGTAATTTGGAACTGATTTTACAAGAGTATGGTCTCTTTGATTTGTTTGATTTTGTACTTGATTCCTATCATGAAGGTGTATCGAAACCAGATGTTGCAATTTTTAAAAAGGCCATAAAACTTGCTGGAGTAACCGCAAACGAGATTTGTTACATGGGAGATAACGCTATTCGAGATATTATTCCTGCGAGTAAATTAGGGATGCGTACAATTCATCTATTTAGTGCACAGGAAAACAGAATTAAGACACAGGAGTGCAGCCCCGATGCCATTGTTAATTCTTTCATCAATATTACAAAGTTGGTACGTCCCGCTTAGTCGTGGGCTTGATAAATAGCCACATGATGTAACCACAACATATCCAAAAAATTTCTACCACTCTATAGAGTAAAACTACTGTGACAAACCCAATAGAGCTTATATTAAAAACATTTTCCATAAAAAATCTTATGCCCTCCTCTCTTGCTCCAATTTGATAAGGGATAAAAAAGAAGAAGGTATCAATAAAAGTTCGACCTATATCTAACATCATTGCGACTATAAAAGGGATGTGATGGTTGATATAATGAAAGGCAAGGTAAAAAGTTAATCCCTCAATAAAACGTGCCAAAGTATCAAAAAATATTGCCAATATTACTTTTTGGGGATCATGCTGATAGTGAAAGTAGAGCTTTCTAATAGAACGCTTTACAACAAATAGTACAATACGAATTTTTCTTTTACTTAGTTGCTGACGTAAAAAAAGGGGAGCACTGTTTTTCATTTTACTGAGATTTATCGCGAGGTAAATAATGATACTTAGAATAAGTGCAATACTAGATCCGATACTAATAAAAAAAATGGAAGATTTTCCCTGAAATAACAGTGGAGTTAAAAATGAGAAAATCATTAGACTGAGTAGTGTTGATATAATATGGATTATATTATAGTTGATAGTACTGTTGAGGGCATCAGTGTGTGACAGATGACGCTTTAACAGCATATATTTGACAGGCTCTCCACCAATTTTCAAAAAAGGGGTTAAATTATTCCAGGCAATGCTAATTATCGCGTAGATGGTAAATAGAGGTGAGTTATATAAAAAAGAGTGGTTAAACTTTTGGTAGTTGGTTACGAGTTGCCACGAGAGACCATAGCAGAACACAACAGGTATGAAACTAAGTAAGATCCAGATAATGTTAAAGCCAATGGAGTTGATGTCTTTCACAATTTGATCGACACCATAATTTCTTATAATAAGAGAGAGTCCAACCAATCCGATGACTGTAAAAAATAACTTTCCTAATTGTGCTTTATTCATCTTTATTTAATCTTAAGAATTTCAAAAAGCTGATCATCTTTACGCTTTTGAATTTGAGCTGCGATAAAAATTACAATATTAAATAATATATAATCAAAAAATAGTAATCCTAAATCTGTTCGATGAAAATAGAAGGCAATTATCAGCATTATAGTATGTGCATTAGTTCCGACTAAACGCCAAATTGGTAACATTGGCTTGTTGAGACGTTTATACTCAGTCTTAAGTTTTGAATTAAGTGGGTGGTTAAGGTCTGTGATAATTATTTTTAGGGCGCGGCGCTGAGCATCGGTTCTAGTGGAGAGCATATGTTGCTGCTTGATCCAGTTGAGACGAATTTTATTCATTAGCCTCTCTTTTAAGCTGGTTGCGCTATCAACGCTTTGCTGCGCTTCTTTTATACTAGGATTCCAGTAAGAGTCACCTTCAACTTTTCCATAACCAAAATAGGCATATTCACGGTGATAAAAGTCCAAAATTGCACACTGGTTAGAATGAAACAATGCTGCGATAAATGTGAATACTGCAAATCCCCATCCATGAATTGCAATAAATGGATAAGCGGCTGCTGAGTAAATACTGACAGTAACTAAAGAGTCACATATTCCATCAAGAATTAGTCCGAGCTTACTAGACTTATTGGCAATTCTGGCCAGTTGCCCATCGGCACTATCAAAAATACCTGATAATAGAAATAGTCCACTTGCTAGCAAAAATATTGAGATCTCATCGCTATTTTGAAAGTATAGATATGCACTGATCCATCCTGCGATTAAGCCTAAAATTGATAGTGCCGCTGGTCCCATATGCAAAAGGTGGGCAAGCTTTGCAATTAAAAACCCCAAGGGACGGTAGAAGACTAAATCTAACTTCTCTTCAGTGTCAGGCGTCTTAATACTATCTCTAAATTCTTGGATAAGTGGTGACAAACTGTTCTCCTCAATAGAGTAAAAATAGCTTTTTAGAGTAAAAAAGTCAATTATATCCACCTTCATCTCTTACTAAAATTAAATATTTATATGTTATAATTTTGATGTTTTTGTTAATTTTTTGATTTTAGTTGAAGGAATAATAGATGGTTAAATTATTTGAAAAAATACTAGGTGACAGTAAGGTACTAAGCTTTCTGTTTATTATTATTGTACTATTTGGAATTAAGTCTATCTTAGGCCTGAAAAAGGATGTCTTTCCACTAACTGACATTGATACGATGATTATCCAGGTTGTATCTCCTGGTAGTAGTGCGAAAGATATTGAAGTAAATGCTGTTATTCCAATTGAGCAAAAAATTAAAGAGATTAGTGAAATTGCGAGTTTTAACTCAATTTCAAATCCTAATGAGGGAATTATCTATCTCTATCTAGACCGTAATAGAGAGTATCCACAGCGGGTGAAAGATGAGATTTTTCGCTCGATTACTGTGGAGAATATTAAAAATATCGGTCCTGAGGTTGATGATATAAAGGTAATTGATGCCAGTCCTAAGCTGATGCCGGTAATTAACTTGGCGCTAATTGCTAAAAATCATAATAATACTTTAGATCAATTTCGGGTTGCCAGAAAAGTGAGGGACTCCCTACAGAGTCTGCCTGGAGTGGCTGAAGTACGTACTACTGGATTAGAGGATCCTGAAATTCATATTGAAGTAGACCCTAAAAAATTAGCAGCTAAATATATTGCAATTGAAGATGTCTGGATGGCCCTTAGAAATCGTAATACCCATCAAAATGGTGGGAGTTTGCAGTCATTAAAATCAAACACGACAATTATAACAGTAAGCCGCTTTACTACGCTCAAAGAGGTGGAAGATGTCGTAATTAGAAGTAATTTCTCGGGGCAGGGCATTCAGATAAAAGATGTTGCAAGTGTGAGCAGAGAGCATACTAAAGAGAAAAATCTTTCAAAAATAAATGGTGAGCGCGCTGTAATTTTTCAAGTTACAAAAAAAGAGGCTTCCGATGTTTTGAAAGTAGTAAAACAGACTAGAAAGTGGCTAGACAAAAATAGTAAAAAGCCCTTTTTAAATAACTATGACTTAAAAGTTGTCAGTGATAAAGGGAAGACCATAAGCTCACTGCTGGGAGTAGTGCAGTCAAATGCTATATTAGGTTTTTTTCTGGTATTCATCTGTTTACTACTCTTTTTGGATTTGAAAACGAGTTTTTGGACGGCCATGGGAATACCTATAAGCTTATTGTTGGTAGCGATTGGTATGGATATGTGGGGTATTAGTATAAATATTATTACCCTCGGAGCAATTATAACTGTGTTAGGTATGCTGGTTGATGATGGAATTGTGGTGGGTGAAACAATGTTTAACTCACGTGAAAAAAATCTGAGCAAACAGCAGACGGCAAAAGAGTTAACCAGACTATTTTGGCCATTAGCTGTAACGATTGGCACAACTATTTTAGCATTTTTACCTCTCGCCTATATGGGTGGCGTGATGGGGAAATTTATTAAATTTTATCCTATTGTTATCTTTCTAACATTAAGTGCGAGTCTTTTTGAATCAACCGTTTTACTTCCACACCACCTGCAAGACAGTAAGCCCGTAAAGCAGAAAAAATGGTTTTTATGGTTTCGCGGACAGTATGAAATTTTTCTAAGTTGGTGTTTTAAATATTCAAAAACTGTGATTATTGGATTTGCTCTATTTTTAGGAGTAGCCACTTTTTTTGGTGTAAAATCTTTTGGTAAATTTGTCTTACTCTATGATGATAGCTCTGAAGGTATATATATCAACGTTGAGTTACCTGATGGAACAAGCTTGGCACGCATGGATGATGAGCTGTCAGAGTTACGCTTGTTTGTAAGAAAAAATATTACAGATTCTGATGTATTAAATTTACAAAGCTCTACTGGTCACCACACTGTGAAGCGAATTCGATCTGAAGGGAATCATGAAAACTGGGGACAGATCCTAGTGACACTAGTTCCTAGAGTGGAGCGAAAGCTTATTGCAAAAGATATTTTACGAAAACTAAAAAAGAAAATTGATAGTAAGCAGTGGCCCTTTACATCCATACTACTGGAAGAGCAGGTGATGGGTCCTAATCCTGGCAAAGGTGTGGAGCTGGTAATATCAGGGGCTAAACATGCTAATCGCATAAAATTAGTAAAGGATCTGGAAGTATATATATTGGAGCAAAATGGAGTAATCTCTGTGGATAAAAGAGGGATGTCTTCATTAAAAGAGATTAAGCTAGAGTTTGATTTTCAAAAAATGGCAAAATTAGGAATAAATGTATCTCAGGTATCACAAACTATTCAAGCAGCATTTAATGGTATGGTTGCCACCGAAGATCCATTACTCGATTATACTCTCAATTATCGTGTTGTACTGCCGAAGCAGCTGCGTGGTAACAAAGACATTTTAGAAAAACTGCTTATCTTAAATAATGAGAAGCGTTTGATTCCCTTGAAAAATTTTACCAAATTTAAAATGCAAAAAGGGATTAAGCAGGTACTTCATACTAACGGACATCCTAGCTTGTTGATGAAAATTCAGACGAAACCATCTCAGTTAACACCAAGACAGATGGGGCGGAAAATATCATTATGGTGGCAGCAACATAAGGGTGAGTATAAAAACTTGATAATGAAAATTAAAGGTGAGGCAAAAGAGACTAAAGATGCCATGAGTGACCTATTCTTTGCAATGATTATCAGTGGAATATTTATATATATGGTATTGGTGATTTTATTTAACTCTTACATTGTTCCATTTATTATTGGAGTGATTGTTCCTTTTGGTATTTCGGGTGCTGTATTAGCGTTTGTTTCTCATAGTATTCCACTGAACTTTATGGGCCTTGTTGGTATGATCGGGCTATCAGGAATTCTGGTAAATGATGCAATTATTATGGTGACGACATTTATAAAAGGTGATGGGTTTAGTGCTAAGCAGGCAGCAGTTAGTCGTTTTAGACCAATATTGCTAACAACTGTTACAACTGTTGTAGGTCTATTACCTAGTGTCTACGGTATTGGTGGAGATGTGAAAAGTTTGGTACCTGTTGTATTGGCACTCTCTTATGGATTGATCTCTGGTACATTTGCAAATCTTATTTTACTACCACTGGTTTTAGAAAAAATGAAAAGTATTAAAAAAGTTGTTCTTGACTAAGGTTGGACAACTTTTTTGTACTTACATTGTGATCCAAAGTTATATAGATGCAGTGTATCTCCATTGATTTGAAGACGTTTTCCAAGTTCGAGATCAACAAACATACACATGGTGTAGACCCCTAGAAAGTATTTTACATAGTGAGTTAGCTGATTTTTTTTAAGAGTCGATTTAAAGCAAGATTTTCTTTTGTAGGTACTGGTATCCCAGATTTGTCCTTCATTGTAATAATCAGGAGGTGCTATCCATGACTGCATACCTTTATTGATATTTTCAAACCATAGATATGGACTTTCATAAGATGCGGCAGCAAGATCGTTAATTACAATTGCACGTTTACTACTAATTTTGACAATAATTCGGTTGGGGCAGTCACCACTTTCTAACTCAAAATTCCCCGTGAATTGTTTTAGGTTTAGAGCAAAGGCAGACAGGCTACTGCTAAGTAAAATTAAAATTAAAATAGTGTGTTTCATATTATCTCCTGTGGAAAGCTCTTCTTAATATGACAAATAGTATGTCTGTAAACTAGTGCTTCTTGGTTACTATGTAATGTTTATATGGAATTTTTTGATCTAGTTTTTACTCTTTTAAGAAAAAAATAAAAAAGACTGTACATGGTATAAATTATTTTGAAATTTTTGATGGCTAAAATCAAAGTGTTTTTTGGTACTTATCACAAAATGCCATAAGTTTGAGGCTACTATCTTTTATATGTTTAAAATAAATTTCGTTAAAATGCTTTATGCATGTCGTATTTAATATGCCTCTGAAAGGTCTATTATCACTAGAATTAAGTTTTATCAATGCCTTACGCTACCTGTGGGTAGTCGTTTTAACGTTATTTTTTTTCATAAAAAATTATAATAATTTACAACTATCGCCGATACTGAATTTAGGGAAAAATTACTTGGAGGTAATAAATGAAAAAGTTAATCGCAATAGTTATGATGATGTTATTAGTTAGTCCTATTTACGCACAACAAGAAGCTACAGAGTCTGAGACAGAAACTCAGCTTGAGCAAGGCATTGAGGGTAATGGA
>DAOWEO010000029.1 GCA_030638415.1 Bdellovibrionales bacterium
ACAACTCTTATAAAATCATTACAACATAGGCAAAATCAACTATTTGAAAATTTAGGAACTCACTTTTCCTCTATTCATGCTTTTACAGAAGTGCTAGAATCTGAACCGCAAAAACATGTTACCTCCCTTGCCAAGCAGTGGGCTGAAAAGGAAACCAGTCACCATGAGTGAATTTAAAATTACAAATAAAGAAGAGTTTATAGATTTCATTTCTCACAACTGGAATCAGGTAAATTCTTATATCGATAAACAACAAATAGGCATGCCTGTCCCCCTATATGCCAGTATTGATATTCGAGAGAGTAAACATAAATTTGCTCCAGTAGATCACAATATCTATCCTGCGGGATTTAACAATATCTGCCTCACTGATCTGACAGAATCCTCTCAGCAGTTTAAAAACGTAATTACCAAGCACGCTCCAGAAGCAAAATTTATTGGAATACTTCCAGAGTCTCACACCAAAAATCTATTCTACCTAGACAATATCGGAATGCTTGCAAAGGCAGTTAGAGATGCTGGCTTCAAAGTTGCCATCCTATCTTTTGACAATGATCTGTTTGCTGATCAGAAAGTCCTAAATCTTATCTCAAACTCTCAATATGAGATCACCCTCTATAAGGCTGAAATTAGTGCTAATGGTAAAATCGCTCTTGCTGAAAATGGCCAAGAGATGGATATGTGCATATTAAATAATGATCAATCACAACCAATCGAGCAAGACTGGGATAACATTAAAACTCCAGTCCTCCCAACTCCCAAGATTGGTTGGTTTAAACGTAATAAAATTAACCACTTTGAACTATATAAAACAGTGGTGCAAAAATTTTGTGACCATTACTCAATTGATCCAAGCTTACTACAAGCTTACTTTCACTCCACTGATGGAATTGATTTTTCCACTAAAGAGGGCATCGAAACTTTAGCAAAAGAAGTCGACTCTGTTATTGATAAAATTGGTGCTGGGAAAAAAGTTTTTATAAAAGCCGGCCAAGGTACTTATGGCATGGGTATCCAAGTTGTTTCTAGTGGAGAAGAAGTTCTCTTGATGAATAGAAAAAAGAGAAACAAAATGGATGTTGGTAAAAATAAAAAGAAATTTACCTCTGTTGTTATTCAAGAAGGTGTGGATACTATCTTAAAATACGATGACGCTCCAGCGGAAGTGACAATCTATCTCGTTGATGGAGTTAGCATTGGGGGATTCATGCGCGTCAATGGTCAAAAAGACAGTATTTCAAATTTAAATAGTAGAGGTATGGTTTTTAGAAAATTTTGTATTAGTGAAATCAGACAAGACCAAGACCACAAGGCAAAAGAAGCGACGTACTCAATTATTGCAAGGCTTGCCAACTTAGCAGCAGGCCTTGAAATTAAAGAAGTTATTTAAACAAGAGAGTTCTATCATGAGTAAAGTTTTTCAAAACATTACAGAAGTTGTCGGCAACACTCCGATCGTAAAGCTTAACGCCATCACCAAAGACCTAAAATGCGAAGTATTTGCAAAGTGTGAGTTTCTAAATCCAGGTGGATCAATCAAGGAACGCATTGGTAGATATATCATAGAGCAAGCTGAAAAATCAGGAGAGCTTAAACCTGGTGGAACAATTATCGAAGCAACTTCCGGTAACACTGGAATTGGTCTTGCCCAATACGCGGCACTTCGTGGTTATAAATGTATAATTGTCATGACAGATAAGCAGTCTCAAGAAAAAATAAATATTTTAAAAGCCTACGGTGCTGAAGTTGTAAAGTGCCCCTACGAAGTATTACCTGATGATCCAAAATCATATTACAGTGTAGCAAAAAAATTATCCCTTGAGATTAAAAATTCTCACTACGTTGACCAATACAATAATGAAAATAATCCAAAAGCACACTATACTACGACAGGTCCAGAGATTTACGAGCAGATGGATGGAGACTTTGACACTCTTGCCATTGGTATTGGAACAGGTGGAACCATTACGGGAACAGCTCTCTACCTTAAAGAAAAAATGCCTCATCTAAAAGTTGTTGCCATTGATATAAAAGGATCTATCTTACCTCAATACCACGCAACAAAAGAAATAATTGCCCCACAACCATATGTCTTAGAAGGCCTAGGTGAAGATATAATTCCACCAATTATCAACTTTGATATTATTGATGAATTTATTGTCGTTGAAGATGAAGAGTCCATGCACATGACCAGACGCCTGCCTGCAGAAGAAGGTATCCTTGCCGGAATGAGCTCTGGAGCCGCTGTGGTTGGAGCAATAAAATACGCCAAGCTTCATCCCGAAGCTAAAAAGATTGTGACACTCTTCCCAGATACCGGAAGTAGATATCTAGGCCGTGTATTTAACGATGCTTGGATGCGCGAGAAAGGTTATTTATAAAAAGAAACTCAGCATACTGCATATCTTCCACCATTATATGCTCAGATAACCATGTCTTTAGCAGGGCCATTAATTTCAAGGAGTTCTCTTTGTCATGCTCTGCATCTAAATTTGCCTTTAGTTCGAGTACCTTGTTAGTTAGCATCGCATGAGCATTTTTATGACTATTTTTTCCTGAGCATCGATACTTGGAACACCCACTGAAAGCTTTTCATTCCACTGTATTGCAATTTTTTTATCATCCATCAAGAACTCCTTAAGGACAAAGTCCTATCATAATTTTATTACCAAACTTACCTCTAGCAAAGTGTCCTTTTCTTTTATGTACTTGCTTAAACTTTACCTCTCTACATTTTTTTGAAATTTTTTGATAACACACTCTCTCACTCATTACTCCCAGTGGAAGATATGAACCTCTTCCATCTGCAGCGCGAACAGTACACTCTTTTGTCTCATTTCCATTTTGATCAAATGTTATTTTTTTAGGTATATCTGTTTCAGAGCATGAAGTAATAAAATTTAAAATCAGACAAATAAAATATATTTTTTTCACCATATCTTATTAAACTCTAGTTACTGAAAACTTTCAACTTGGAGGAATTTAAAAATCTCATTTACTCCTAACTTCTATCTTTACTCTCTATTTTTTTTAACCTTGCATCAAGACTATTAAATATTTTTTATTATCTTTGCTATTTTTATAAAGAACAATCAAGTTCTGCTCAATTCTCTTTTCAAAGTTTGAAAATGTCTTAGAAAGATGATCATTATTTTTTAACTCCATCATTAAATTTTCATTTTTTAAAACAAAGCGCCTTAGGTGAGTAAAGGCTTTTGCAATAAAAATTACTGTTTCAATTGCTTTTTGTGATCTGAGAACAAAAGATAAAGCATAGGCTCCCTGCTCAGTAAAAACAGTTATTGGCTTATAATTACGATTGGTTATCATTTCTGATGAAAGACAGGTCGCATTTTGCGACCTACTATTTTCTATTTCCTCTAAAAGAGGCTTAAAGCAAAATTCTTCTGGGAAGCGTTCAATATTTCTCTTTACCTACTCATTAAGTCGTTTAACTTCAACACCATAAAGCTCCGCAAGATCACGATCTAACATCACCTTTTGACCTCTAATAATAAAGATACGATTTGTAATCTCAATCAGTTTATTATCTTTTTTCACTTTAGCTCAACAGTTGAAGATATTTACAGTGTAAAATAAGAAGATTCAACAAATTGCTGTCAGCTCAGTGGAGATATTCCATAAATGAAATAGGAAAAAATAAATTAAGTTTTAAAAGTAGCCCATCACCTTATATCGACTGAGGTTGATAAATTTCAAACTTTGAATAGCTTAGAATAATTCTCACTTCTATCATGAAACCTCCTTCAACAAAGAAGCTGTAAGCGATTCAAAATAATCTTTCTTCATCTCAGCTTCTCCACCAACAGGTAATTTAAAAAGTACTCTCTCTGTATTCAGAAGATAGTTTAAAAGTTCTTCTTTTTCCTGTCCTATAGGCTTCGAGCTCTCTACAGTTGTAGTTAGGACAAGATCTGGAGGGCCTTAGATTGGCCAAAGGTTCAAGCAATCCCTGCCGACTGAAGAGTCAGCATAGATTCATGTGCCCACATCCTGTGAAACGTATTGAAATTTAAGATTTGTTCTGCGATATCTGTGTTTGAAAACTAAAAATTGGTTCTCATGTGATCGTCTAGATCGTCAGTTTGGAGTTTCTTCCACCATCAAGTTTTAAGACCCAGAAATCGTTGCATCGAACCTTATTTTAAAGGATGCAACTATTGAATATAATTACAAAAAGCTGTTTAAATTGATGGTGAGTTTTGAGAGTGAAAAAGATTGGTGGGCCTTAGTTCCCTTATATCGAACCGAGGTTGAGAGATTTCAGGAGTTTGAAGAGTTTAAAAAGATAATTATTTCTTTAAATCCTCAACAGTGAAAGCATAAATCATAAAATCTTTCCATTCTTTATTCAAAAAAAGACGCCTCTTACTTCTCCCCTCTTTCCGAAAACCAAGTTTTTTAACAAGATGAATAGAACGTCTATTATATGGAGAGATGCCTGCTTCTACTCTGTGCAATTTAAGACTTTTAAAGGCAAACTTAACAGAGCCTTCAACCATTTCCTGTCCAAAACCTTGCCCCCAGTAGGGATTTAAAATCTGATAACCTAAGTATGCATTTTGAAAAATACCACGAGAAATATCCATTAAAAAAGTATAGCCAATAAATGCACCTGATTTTTTCTCAAACACTGCTAACCGATATGTTATATCATTTTCA
>DAOWEO010000107.1 GCA_030638415.1 Bdellovibrionales bacterium
ATGCCACGTTTGTCTGGACCTTCAATTAAAATTGATTTCTGGTAGCGACCATGAGTTAAGTGGTTGGTACGTAACATTTCTAAGACGGATAGGTTTTCAACCTCTTGTAATAGAAGAATGTCTGGTCCGTTGCCATTTTTAACTTTAAGTATAACATCTGCAAGTCGCTCCATTTTTTTTCTTAATACTTCTGGAGTCCAATTGTCGTTGAGGCAAGCATTCCTCCATGATCGTTTGGAAATAGAGTGGCACTGCGCCATATAGCGGGGATTTTTTTGTTTTACCTCTTTAGGTAGGTAGGCATAATCATTTTTATTATTATCGTGAGTAGTATCAAATAGGTTTTGAACATTATATGTCATAATCGTTATATCTTTTTTAGATGATATCCAGTTTTCATGTGTTGAACATGCACTTAGCAGAAAAATAATAGTCAAAAATGAAAACTTCATAAAAGATAGTCCTTGATCATATATTTGGTAAATTAGCATTGAACTTCTTTCTATGGTAGCAGGATCAATAAGTAAGATGAAAAAAGTCAAAAGTGAAATAATCCGTTTGACCGATGTGTCATAATTATCTAAAATTATAAGAAAAATGGTGCCCAGGGCGAGAATTGAACTCGCACGTCCAGTTAAGGACTCTGGATTTTAAATCCAGTGTGTCTACCGATTCCACCACCTGGGCTCGTAAGGTAAGATGATGTTGAACTATTTGAGGGTATTTTGTCAATTAAAAAGAGTAGAAAAGTTTAAGTTCTTTATACTTCTACTTACTGTTGTCTCTTGTTCTGGAGTAAAAAAAGCTCCAGAGTTAGCTGCACCTATTCCATTATGGTTGGATGCTCCTCATACTTTTAGAATGTCAGAAAAAAAAGCTAGCGAGTTTCACCTCTCATCTTTAGAGGATGACTTGCCTCCTGTTCATCTGTTTTTTGATCATCTTCCATTTGTTGATTTTAATAAAAATATGTTAAATGTTGTTATCCAAACTCCAGCAGGATCACCTGTTGAATATGCTTTTAACCTACTCTCTGGCCGTTTTTATACTAGGCGTGCATATTGTAAACAAAAAGATGTTTGGAGATCTTACCGTAATACGATTAATCGTCCTCCTTTTACAACTGCTTTTGTGCCCCGATTATTGAATGCACGTGGAACCCCACAAAAGGTATTTGTTTTTGGAAGTGAGTCCTTCTACAAGAAAAATTTTTCGGTGAAACATGGTCAGCAGTATCAACAAAGCTCTAGAGTTAGAGTTGTTGGAGGCCGTATTTTACAATTTTGTGACCTCTATCCATGTAAAAAACATCAGTGGAAAAGTGAAATAGTGCTTTTTGCTGTACCTAATGGAGATAGTAAATTTGATGATGTAAAAAACTTAAAAGATCTGGCCTTGCTGACTAGTTGGCGTGAAGTTAAAGCATTTATCGAGAATGGTGAGGGGCGATCTTTTGATGGTGCAAAGTTGACAAGGGGTAAACCTGCTTATCGTCTTTTAAGCGGTAGTGATGCTGAAAAAAGCTTACGTTTCGCTTTTAAATATGGAAAACATTTTGTCTTTAAAAATATGAAAAAAATGCGTGCAAGCTGCTATGATCTATATGAATATGTCTGGAAAAGTTCTTTATTAGTGAGACAAGAGTCCATCACTGTAGTATTAAAGTATGAGCATGAGCAGGTTAAGCACAAGGTTAAGCAACAGAAGTTGAATGCTAGCCGAGGGGCATTTTTTGAAAATAATTTAGCGCAGATGGAGATCGCCTTAGCTGAATTACAAAAAAAAATTAACTTGAATAATAGCAAGAAGAAGAAGAAGAAGAAGACAATAAATCCTGCAACATTATTTAAAAATTTTCTACAAGACTTTTCAGCAAATTTTGGAGAGGAGTTTTATCTGTGTTCAAAATATGTGCGCAGTGCTTCAATAAATAGTAATCCCAAAAGAGCAGTTTTTATGGAATACTTAATTGCATTTTTTCAATTAGATCGGATGGGGCATAACTTTAAATGTTCAACGCGTTCATGGTTAATTAGGCATAAATATCTTTTTGAAGAGACTATAGAAAAAACAATTTATGATCGTTTACAAAACTGTTCTGACAGTGATTTGGATAGTGTTTTTAGGACAATGACTAACTATTTAAACTCACTGCGCAGAGGAGATCATCGTTATATTCATTTTATCGATTATGATAATGGTGCCTTGGGTACTCATCATAAATTGTATTCATGGGTAGTTGATAGTGGGAAAAAACTTAGATGTGAAAAAGATAGTAACCAGATAAAAGTAGATGCTAAAGTAGGATTTCCTACTGATTTCCTATGGGATAACTTTGCTTTGCCTGTAGGCATTAATACAGAAGTCAATGATGATTATATCAGGTAGAGGCGAAGAGTTGAGTAAAATAAATATTTTTAATATTCCCATTTTTGCCTTTAATTTTACTAGATGTTTTTTTAAAAACAGTCAAAGTAGATCATTTCCACTGATTGAAAACGTTATATTTCCAACTATGGAAGACAATATTAAACATATTGAATATGGTATTTTTATTGTTAAAGGATATTTATCACCTAAAAGATGTTTGTTACTGAAGCAATATAAACAAGTAATAACAGGTAAGGTATGGGTTATAGCAGTTGGTCATGAATGCATGAAAGCAAATCTTGATCGACAGAAAATTACACCGTTGGATGATCTCATCAGTATTGATTACTTTATTCCAGATAGTAAGATTACTGATCAAAAACTTATCACCTCTTTGATGCTAGTTTTAGATAAAATGGATAAGGAGTTACTCGATGAAGTATGAGCGTTTTACTTTAGGAGTAACGGAAACTTTTGTAACATTTGAGCGTGATGGTAAACTCTGGGTTGAGCTCGGTGAGGAAAATTTATATAATAATCTACATATTTTATTTCATAAATTTATCTTTCAGCGGTTAGTTGATTTTTTTATATTGGATAAATCTCAAGATAGTGGATCACTCATACTATTTCTAGAACATAGAGATTATCCGATTCGAATATATGTTAAAGTTAAGTTTTTAAACACCTCCCTTCCTCTGCAAACTTTTGGTTCACTGTGGAAAAATGCATTTCTGTTTGAATTACTCATTAATTCAAGTGATGACAAATATTTCATTGAGAAAAATGAATATTTTTTATGTGATACCGATAATAAAAGTGAATATTTAAATTGGAAAGGGAGTGAGGACTTCTACTATCAAATTAATCAGGGATCTCTGTCTAAGATAAAAATGGACTTAAGTTTTGAACAAAGGCAGCTTAATAGCTTTTTAACTCCCCATCCTTTAGAACTATTTCCTATAGTTCTAAAAGAATATTTTCCTGAGCACTACCAATCAATGAACATTTTATTTTATAAAAGCATTGAAGAGGTTTTAGGTCTTACTCCACCACATAGAGAGCAAGCATTAAGAATGATTCTTTTAGAAATGGATCGAATTAGAGAGACTTTTTCACTGCTTTCTAATGTTTTTTTGAAATTTAATATTAATGTTTTATATAAGATTACACACGCAATATTATTGGAAATTAAGGTAATATGTAGTGAGACTCCTAACGAGCATTTTGGACTGCTATTTCCTCGAACCTGCTCGAGTAAGTTCAGTGCAAATTGGATAAAGGGAGTTAATAGAGTTATAGAGCATATTGAAATTGCAAAAAGAAAGATAGAGAGGGCCTTACAAAATAACTCCTATTTTTATTCAGCTCAAAGTATTAATTTAGGGGAATTAACTTATGGGTCTCAACTTGATGGCTTTTTGCTAAAGGCTAGTGGGTCTAACCATGATAGTAGAGTTTTTGATCCATATTATTTATATGAACAATTGGATGTGCAATCTAGTTTAGGCCAACAGCAAAAAGTTATTGATATTTATTTTGTATGGATGGAAGAGATTGATATCTCTGTCAAAAATTTAAGATTGCTAATTGCGGGTATGCCTGTCTATCAAAAAGAAGAGAATGTTCCTAAAGTGTATAATTTGCAATCTTTTGAGGAGTTAATTGGGAGTGCTGAGCAGGATTTCATAGCTTATTCGGCACTTGATACAGTGAGAGGGGAGTTAGGTATTTGGTGGACTGTCAATCAGGGGAAACCGTGTTTTCGGTTAAAAGGTGCTGATAGTATGTCACTTTTTTATTTTTTAGATTTGGTAAAGCAGCAACCTGCTGAAAATGCTTTTGGACTACTACCTTTTTTAGGTATTGATTTAAATGAGTTTATACAATGATCATTGAAAAAAGACGTTATAAAAAATTTAATTTTCTGCTGAGCTATTTCAAAATGTTAAGCTATTTAGGATGGGAAAAAATTTATGATCTACTGCTTTTTAAGACTGATCGTAGGGAAATAGCAAATATGTTACCAGTCTTAATGGATCATAAAAAGGCTAAAACGTTGTGTGGGTCATGTACTATATGTCAGAGTTTATGTCCAGAAGGGTCTATAGTACTCAAAAATAGAAAACTCCAAATTGATCTCATGACTTGTTCATATTGCCAATATTGTGTATCCGCATGTCCCGAGAACTTATTGGAACTGCAAAAAGTAGATTTTAATTTTTTACCAATTGAGAACCGCTTTAGGGCTCTATAATATAATTTGTTTTTTGAGTAGGTTAATAAAGTGATCTCTAGGAATTTCCTTACCACCAAAACTTTGAAGTGTAGGGGTAACCATTTGGGTATCAATCCACGAAATCTCTTGAGTTATAAGCTCAGTCAAAAGAGAGTACAATGCTAACTTAGAGGCATTAGTCTTTAAGTAGAACATTGACTCACCAGTTATGTATTTACCAATCCTCACACCATATAATCCTCCTACCAACGTTGAATTATCATAGACACCTACGCAGTAAGCTAGACCTTTTTTAAATAGGGCACAATAGGCTTCAATAATTGGAGGGTAGATCCATGTTTGATTACCTTGTTGGCGGTTTGGGCTATTGGCACAATGAGTAATTATTTGGTGAAAATTATGGTTAAATTTTACTGTGAAAGTGGTTTTTTTTCGCCATTTTTCAAATGATTGGGGGAGATGCATATCTTCTAAAAACAGTATCCCACGAGGATCCGGTGAAAACCAAGCTAATGGGTATTTTTCGTCTATAGGCCAAGGAAAGATTCCCTGTCGGTAAGCACTAACAATACTATCAACTTCTAAATCTCCACCAAAGGCAAGTAAACCACTGTCATCTGCAGTCTCAATTGGTGGAAACAGTAACATTAGAGTACCTTCTTATTAGTTAAAAATCTATTTGCCGTATTTTATGAGATACAGTATTTTAAGTATAATATATGGTTGGTACTATGAACATACTTGATATTGGAGTCAAAATGATATCTATAAAGTCAGCACGAGAAATTGAAATTATGCGAAAAAGTTGTGAATTAGCAGCTAACACTCTTGCGTATATTGAGCCCTTTGTTAAACCAGGAGTAAGTACCGAGGAGTTAAATACTCTGTGTCATGAATATATTACTAAAAATGGCGCATATCCATCACCACTGAATTATCATGGTTTTCCAAAATCGATATGTACTTCAATCAATGAGGTTATATGTCACGGCATTCCTAGTAAAAAAGATATTGTGCGTGATGGAGATATATTAAATATTGATGTTACTACTTACCTTAATAAATTTCACGGTGATACTAATAGGACATTTTTTGTTGGCCAAGTCTCTGATGAAATTAAAAAATTAGTGACGGTTACTCACGAGTGCATGATGAAAGGTATTGAGCAGGTGAGACCAGGAGCTTTACTCGGAGATGTGGGGGAAGAGATTGAAACGCATGCCCATGCTCATGGCTATAGCGTTGTACATGAGTACTGTGGTCATGGGATTGGTAGAGAATTTCACGAAGAACCACAGGTCTTACACTACGGGCGTAAGGGAACAGGGCTTAAGTTAAAAGAGGGGATGGTCTTTACTATTGAGCCGATGATTAATGCAGGAAAACGGTACTGTAAAGTGTTAAAAGATGAATGGACGGTTGTTACTCGAGATAAAAAAGTATCAGCACAGTTTGAGCATACTATCTTAGTAACCAAGTCTGGATATGAAATTTTAACACTTCCTACTTTAAATAGTTAGTAGCATGAGTAATCACTTTAAAACATCTTTTGATTTTACTATTAAAGAGGATATTATAACTTCTCTTGATGAAAATATAACCATCTACCTGTCTATATCTTCTTGTGGAACAGTTACAGAGTTTACTTTTTTCAGTCAGCAACAGCTATCGCCTGATAGCTTTAGTTTATATGCTCTTTTAGCAAAAACTACTGAGGGGCTAGCTTGTGAAGATATTCTCTCTCTCTCATGGGTAGATATAATTGAAGTAGCAGACGATGATGATTTTAGTCAGCGGTATGATGATGGAGAGTTACCAATTGTATGTGAACCACTATTTTTATTACACAAAATAATTTCTAAATTTTTAGGTGAAAAAATATTAGATAATGTTGATAGTGAAAACGATGACATAGTTTGCTTTTGTTTTGCTGTTAAAAAAAGTGAGATAGTATCATTTTTAAAGAGTACTCCAGAGGCAAAACTGATAGATCTTACAAACGCTCTGAATGTAACTGGTGCATGTCAATCATGTGTTGGAGAAGTCAAAAATATTATGTATGCGACTAGAAAAAGTAGTTGTGACTATTCTAAATTAAGTATTGAGGAGTTGGAAAAGACTTTAATGGAGTGGAGTGATCTTACTAACTATTTTAAAATGGGATTGATGCATCTTCATTCAAAAAAAGAAGATCAATTAGAGTTTAAAGTACAAAATCCTGAGAAATTTAGTGATCTTAATTGGCGAATTGAGGATTACTTAATGTCGGAGCTGGGATATTCATTTCGTGTATCTTTTATATCTTTTTAATATTATTTATTACACTTCTTAAATAATTTCCAAGGTGTTTTAAGTTTAAAAAATATTTTTTTAATTTTATTCGTTTCCTCTAGTAGTTGCATGCTTGTTAGATCATTTTGTAAATATTTATAGCGTTCTAAAAAATATGGTATTTCAGGAATGTTTTTGTTTAGGCAATCAGCAGTAGGCATTTCTGATTGAACTTTGGCTATATATGAAAAAAAGAGTGCCGGAATCTGAGATAAAAAGAACTTTATTTTATTAGTATTCGTGGCCGTTTGAATAAAAATATTTTTTTTGTGCAGTAGAGCATAGAGAAGAGTATTCTTGGATGCTGAAACCTGCCTTTTACAAATGAGAGTATGAAATTTCTTAGTTAGTTTTAAGTCTGGACTATTAACTACAATATTTATCAACTCTTGATTTAAGGTATATAAAGATGAGATTTTTTTCTGTTTAAATAACTTAGCCTCTTCCTGTCCAAGACAAGGAAGCAGCTTAGTGGAAAAATCTTGTGCTTGTATGCTATTAAAGCTGATGAGGAATACCAATAGCAGTATTTTATTTATCAGCACCGACTCCTAGCTTTTTTAAGATAACTGCAAGAGGACAAAACTGGGTGAATGCAAATTGAAACATATTTGCTCCAACAAAAAGAGTAAAGTATGCAAAACGGTTATCAACATAGTGACCCAGTATTAAGCTAGCAATAATAAAAAACCCAGCAAGTCCAAAGACCCAGCGTTGAATGTGTAGTGTACGTTCCATAATGTTCCTTGTTATATGTTCAAGCTTAATGATACCGAATTAGAAAATTTTAGCAAGAATCATTTAAATTGAGATGTATTATCTGTAAATAGTAGATATACTTTATTGGTATTCATAGCAAGGAGAAAAAATGCATCTAGTTACAGGTGGTGCTGGTTTTATTGGAAGTGTCTTAGTAAGAGAGCTTAACCTTCAAGGTATTGAAGACATTATTATCGTGGACCGTTTGGAGTCTTCATCAAAGTGGTTAAACCTACGTGGTTTAAAATTTTCTCATTATATCAACGCAGATGAATTTTTCCTGGATGAAAATGAGCGTTGGCACAACAGAATTCAAAAGATTTTTCATATGGGAGCATGCTCATCTACAACAGAGATGGATATGGACTATTTGATGAAAAATAATGTGGAATATTCACAAAAGCTCTTCCAATTAGCGATTTCAAAAGATATTCCATTTATATATGCTAGCTCAGCTGCAACTTATGGTGATGGTGAGTTAGGATACTGTGATGACTACTCTATCTTGCCAACACTTAAGCCACTTAATCCATATGGATATTCTAAGCAGCTTTTTGATGAGTGGGTACTTAAGCAATATAAAAAGCCACGCTTTTGGTTTGGACTTAAGTTTTTTAATGTCTATGGGCCACAAGAATACCACAAGGGAAGCATGCGCTCTGTAGTTCATCAAGCCCATGGGCAAATTAAAGAGACAGGTAGAGTGAAGTTATTTAAATCCCATAGAGAAGGATATGCAGATGGAGAGCAGTTACGTGACTTTGTTTACGTAAAGGATTTGACTCGTGCCATGATCTTGATGGGAGAGAGAGAGGAGCGTGAGCAGTCTGGTATTTATAATATGGGTACTGGGCAAGCATGTAGCTTTAAAGCTCTAGTTGAAGCTACCTTTAAATCAATGGAGCGAGAAATTGATATTGAATATATTCCAATGCCTGAGCACTTACGTGGGCAGTATCAATATTATACTAAAGCTGATATGAAAAAATTCCATAACACTTTTCGTAATTTTAAGTTTTTAAGCTTAGAAGAAGGTGTTGATGATTATGTAAAAAATCATCTATTAAATGAGAGTGGTCCATACTTTTAGGAGGTCTTTATGAGTTTCAAAGCAGGGGTAAAAGAGGCGGCTAAAATGTTAGCCGGACTTGATATGCAACAGCGAGAAAAAATACTTGAGCTTATTGTTGAGAAAAATCCCAAAATGGCAGAAACGTTGAGACAAAATCTAGTTTCAATTGATGATCTTAAATATGCTACTGTAAAAATGCTACAAGAGTTTTTAAGAGAGGTGAAGCTTAGTGATTTAGCTATGGCACTAAGAATTGCTTCAGAAGAGGTACAAAACCATATTTTAAACTCTATTTCAAAATCCATGCGTGAAGAGATCAAAGAGGTGCTTGATGGCCCTCCTCAACCAGTTCCAGAAGTTCGCAAATCGTACCAAAAGGTTATGGAAGTTATTCAGCGCAAGGCTGAGTGTGGTGAGCTGATTTTAAAAGCTGGCGGGGACATACTGGTTTAGTCTCACTCATTGATAATAATATCCTTTGTGGCAAACTGACCTTACTGGTGCCATTAGCCCCACTAATAATTACAATGTAACTATCTAATAAAACATAATTTGTGTAGAGAACATGGTTTCTCTTTTTTTTGGCACGCTTTTCGCAATATGAATATTATCAAAAAGATTTCCAGGATGGAGGTCTTAATGGAACTTCTTAGGAAGAGAATGTCATTAGAATCGGAGGAATTATGACTATCAATGTAGAAAAATTTAAAAACCTTTTTCAAGATATTCTAAAAAACTATCCAACTCTAGAGACCGATTTGGATCAAAATACGGCGACAGGTGACGATGCAGATCGTTTTTCAGCAGAGAGAGATAATCTTTTACAGTTTAAACTTAAAGGACGTGACTCTTTTTATATGAAAAAAGTACATGAGGCACTTGGCAGGATTGAAGATGGAACTTTTGGAGAGTGTATGGAATGTGGAGAAGATATTTCATCGACACGTTTAAATGCCAGGCCAGTAGCAACAAAGTGTCTTCACTGTAAAGAAGAGCAAGAGCGAAGTGAAGGGCATGTTCTTTATGCTAAGCGTTCACATACACATGGTAAATCTCTTATTAATAATGTTGAGAAATTACCAATTCAAAATGAAGAGATTTTAAAAGAGCGTATTTTACAATTTAATAAAAGTAAGCTCGATATGGGGGCAAGTGCTCTGTAGTAATAAGTAGAAAGTATGAGGA
>DAOWEO010000068.1 GCA_030638415.1 Bdellovibrionales bacterium
GAGACCCTACACTACAATCTGCATATTTTTACTATTTCCCACAACATTTCAAAAATGATGGTGGAGTCTGTGCTAAGTATGGAACAGATGAGGTTTACAAAAAGTGGGCAAAAAATAAAAAAAGAGTTCTAAATACGTCAGAGGCTTTACCTCTAAAAAATAGCTGTTTACATTTATATAGGAGTAAGTTTTAAAGCTATTTTTTGACTTTACGAACAAAGACAATTAATTGTGAAAGCCATTCCAGTTTTTGTTTAGCTGTTAGTTTTTGAAAATCAGTATGTCCATCAAAATCGGATTCATCAAAAGATTCAAGTAGTTTTTTAAAATCTGCAAGCTCTTGTTGCCTACTTTTTTTCATTATTAATTAACCTTTGAAGCTCTTTTATATCAAACATATCCTTATCTCTCATTGGAGAAATATTTAATTTCAACTCAACTATTTTTTGTTTACTTAAAACATTTATCTTTCTTCCATCGAGATCAAAACTAACAGTATCTCCTACAAGCTCAGCATAGGATAATCCTGGAGCAATAAAAAAATCAACTTGTCTCAGAGGAACATCTGGATCAATAAAGGTAAACACAAGAGCATTTTTTTGCTCTACCATCATCTTTATCTTATCAGAATCAAGTAAGAAGGTCGCAGGAACGGGAAGACGGGGAATCAGGTTTAATTTTTCCATCACACCAATAAATTTAAGAACATTCTCTTTTTCTAAAGATACAGCTAAATCTAAATCCATGGTTAACCGTTCAACACCATGAAGGACAACGGCAACTCCCCCAGCAATAAGAAAGTCGATACCACATTTTTGCAACTCAAAAATTATATCAATCAATAGCTTTTCTGACTTTTGTTTTTCCATACTACTATGTTACCTACTTTATTTAAAAAATCACTTATAAAAAAGCACTCTGGTGCCAAACCTTATCAACTAACGTATCAAAAGAGTCACGAGAACAAGTAGTTATTACTTTTTCTAGAATCTCTTCCGCAGAGTCTAACTTTAGTAGCTCATCGCTAGCAGAAATAAATAGCATACTTGCTGTATTTTCTTGCTCTAAAAAGCTTGCTTTACATTCAGGATGTAAAATACTCTCTCCCATTCTAGTTGCTCTAAACAGGCCTTTAATAAAGGTAGCCTTATCTTGACCTTGAGCTCTATTTTGCTCAACAAAAGATCTAATTACATCAAACATTGATAGATATGGACCTGCTCCAATATCAGAGCCTAAGGCCCAGCGTATGCCAAAGCTTTCAGTTTTTTCAAAATCAAACAGTCCTGAGCCAAGACCACCTTCACTAATTGGTCCATTAGAGGTAGGACAATGGGCAATTACAGTATCACTTTTAGCAACTACACGTAGTTCATCTTCACTAAGATAAATCCCATGCCCCATAATTGTTTTGTTTCCTAGATGAGCACATCGATCATAGATCTCTGTATAATTTTTTACATCCTTAAATCCATCAAGCTCTTTATAAATACTTAAAACAAAATCTATCTCATTTTCTGTTTCACTTAAGTGCGTTTGGATAAATGAATTAGTATTAGCAACAATATCAGCAGTAGCACTCATAACTTCAGGAGAAGTCGTAATAGCAAACCTTGGAGTTAGTGCATACTTTTCACGGTACTTTGTTGAAAGATCTTTCACAATTTCGATGGCATCACTCTCTTTTTGCAAAAGATAATCAGGAGAATTCATCGTCATCAATACATTTCCTACAATAAAATCACCTTGAAAGTGCTCTAATGCATGGTCTACAGTGTGAGAGTGAATTGATGAGTAACAAGCTCCACCTAAAGTTCCAACCGCTAATAGCTCCTTAGAAAAAGAGATTGCTCGTTTTTTGGAATAATCGACATCACTAAATTTATGCTCATATGGCCAAGTATACTTTTCTAGCCATGTTAGTAAATTATCCTTAGGCATCATACGCACATCATCTTGAACCCAATGAAAATGCATATCAAAAAATGGAGGAATAATAAGATGGTTAGAGTAATCTAAAAACTCAATTTTACTTAAGTCGAACTCATCTTTTTTCTCAAGAGGAAAAAGGCCTCTAACTTTTCCATCTTCAATATGCAGAAGCTTTTGGCGGTGTAATTGGCACTGAGTATCCGAAGTCGGATCAATAAAATTTCCAAGTATAAGTGTATTCATCGTAGTCTAATCTCCCCATCATCAATTAAAATAGAAGCCTTCCATTTTCCATTTTTAGAAAACTTATCATCTTCACCTGACATATTTTTTGAAAAAAGTGGATGCACATAATAATCGTGGTGATCATGCTGCTTCCAAGACAAGATACCTTTGCCTAAGTGAATACCAAAATCCTGCTGCAAGCTTTTCAGATTAATATTACCTTCACCCATCTCAATTTTAAGTTTCATAAAATATGGAACAAATACTAGGCAGTGAGACTGCGTAGCATCTAAATTCATCATAAATGTATTTCTCTTTTTAGTGAATATCTCTTGTAGCTGTTTTTGGGTATAGCAAGTATAGCGAATACTATCCTTATCATGTGTTCTGATGGCCAACTCACCCTTACGTAGTTTTATTGATAAAGAGTGTTCTTTAACCTTACCTCCAAAATCAAATGTTCCTTTAGCCAGCTTAGCCCCTTTTTTCCACTGGATAAATTTCTCATCATTAATTTTTTGAAAATAGTCATTATCATCTTTTTCTAAGACAAATCGGCTGCCAAAAAGCTCGAGAGTACCGTCAATATCATTAACATTAACTAATGGTAAAAAGCTTTTTACTGCAAATACAATGGTAATAATTCCAATGATAAAAAACGAGAAAAATGCCAACAGTATTATTTTCCACCAGCGTACTTTTTTCTCTTTAATAGGAGATCTTCCAACCTTGGCCAGTTCAACATTTACTAAGGATATAACATCACTAAATTGCCGTAATACGACTGGAATAGCCAAATTATTTTCATTATGATATTTGAGGATCAGTGCCTTCACCTCTCCTAAAATTTTAATACGATCTTCAACACTAATATGACTTAAGAGTTTTTCAACTCTTCCTAGGTAATCATCTAATTGTTTTTGCTCTTGAGCATCCATGTAGCTCCTCTTATTTATTTGCTGTGGCCACTTCATCGCCAAGATGAATATACGTTTCTATCCCTTGCAATGAATATTGGCAAATATCTTTAGTAGGCTCCCATTTCCCAGGCTCGCCTAAGACAATTACTGTTGATCCGCCAAACAGGAAATATCCTTTCTCATCACCACGCTCACACTGAGTTTGTTTATGAGTCTGTACGATTTTTCCAACACAAATTGCACCCACTTCAATATAGGCTAAGTGCCCAAAGTTTTTTGTTTTTATAATTGTAATCTCACGTTCATTTTTTAAAAATAGCTCTGGATAGGCTTCAAGAGCAATTGGATTAACCGAATGAAGCTGACCATGAATTTTCCAACTATCAAGAATCTCTCCGGCATCTGGAAAGTGAAAACGGTGATAATCCACTGGAGCAAGCCTACCAATTAGTAAGGGCCCACCAGTAAACATATTAGTCCATTTTGAGTTTGCCAGCAGTGCAAGTGGATCAACAAAAATCCCCTTTACTGGAACTTTAGAATCACTAATAGCTTTATAACCTAAATACCGTCCCTCAATAAATGCCGGCATCTCACAAGATGCTGAGTTAAAATGACGTTTTCCTTCATTCCAGCGCCTGATAAAAAACTGGTTAAAACTAGAGTATGGCGCCAATCTTCCTCGTCCATCTTGGGGTTGGAACTCTTTGAGTTCAATATTAAAATCCTTGCAAAATTGCTCAATTTTAAAGCGTGACCATGGCAAGCTCTGTAAAACTCCATAAAATTTACTGACCCACTTAGATGTCACTATTTTATTAAGCATTCGTCCTACAGTAGAGCTATATAGCCACTCTATGGCCTGTCCACCATATACTTTTTCTTGAACCATTTTTGATTTATATCTGTCAAAATACTGCAGATCCATTTATACTTCCTTGTCGATTTGTCTGTATTATAAGGAGTGTTCTATGAAATCTCTATTACTATTTTTAATTCTTTTTCTTACCACCAATGCACAGGCTTTTAACGAACAAGCAGCAATGCTAGAAAATGAGAAAAACTCAGTACAGGTATTCCAGGCTACTGTAAAAAGTGTAGTTTTCATCTCTAACATTCAAAGAGCAAGAAGAGGCTTTTTTGGCCAAATACAAAATGAAACTCCTACTGGAGCAGGATCTGGATACGTTTGGGATAGCAAAGGTCACATCGTAACTAATTTTCACGTAGTAAACGGTGGGGATAAGTTTTTAGTCTCATTTAAAGGGGACAAAACACAATACGAAGCTAAATTTGTCGGCGGCAGCCCCAATAAAGATATTGCTGTCTTAAAATTGAAAACACGTCCAAAAATATTATCAGTCATCACCACCGGAGAATCAAAAAGCCTACAAGTAGGTCAAAAGGCCATCGCTATTGGCAATCCTTTTGGCCTAGATCATACTATGACAGCCGGAATCATCTCTGCCTTAGACCGCAAGATTAAAGGCTTTGGAGGCGTATCAATTCATGGCATGGTACAAACCGATGCCTCAGTTAATCCTGGTAACTCAGGTGGACCACTACTAAGCTCCAAAGGAGAGCTCATTGGAATGAACACGATGATTTTTAGTCAATCTGGAACTAGTGCGGGTGTTGGCTTTGCAGTACCCGTAGATACTATTAAGCGAATTGTTCCTCAGCTCATTAAGTATGGAAAAATTATACGTCCAGGATTAGGCATAATTCCACTACCTGACCATATGAAAGAGCGCTTTGGTATTGAACGTGGAATCGTAATTGCATCAATGTCACCAACTTCTCCTGCAGCCAAGGCTGGACTAGAAGGGATTCAAGAAGATCGTTATGGTCGAATCTATCTTGGTGATATTATTCTAGAAATTGATGGAGTCAAATTAAATAGCTTTGATGATATCTACCAAGTTCTTGATCTCCATAAAGTTGGTGATAAAGTACGGGTTAAGTATTTACGAGACTCTAAGGTCAAATATACTAAAATAACTTTAATACAATTAAAATAATCGTAACTAGTTGAACTCAAAGGTCTTTTTCCTCTGATCAAAAAAGAATTGATCACTGGAAAAAGCCTTTTTAAAGACTGGCATTTCAAAGAGAGTATGATCACCTGTGACCATCTGCTGGTTTATTTCATCTAAAAACCAAAATACATCAAAGACCTTACTTGTAGACTCAATATCATGGGTAGAAAAGATTATTCGCCTATTTTTTATTTGTGCTAACTCTTTAATTGTTAGAAAAAGCTCTAGTTTATTTTTAATATCTAAATATGATCCTGGCTCATCTAAAAAGACATTAGGAGTATCTTGAATAAAAGTTCTGGCCAACAGACACTTCTGCTTCTCTCCGTCACTTAGA
>DAOWEO010000010.1 GCA_030638415.1 Bdellovibrionales bacterium
CCTAAAGCATATTGCGTAATTTTATTAAAATTTTGTAATTTCAACTTAAAAATAGCATCATACATAGATCTTTCAAGTAAATCATCCTCATCCCAATAGGTACTATCCATCGACGCCCACATCATCACAGCTCCTTGTGGATGACGTAACCAAGTTTCAGCAAAACACTCTCTAATTTGAAATTGTCCGGTAATACAAGCATTCGAGATTACAAATGGTCTAGCATCAGAGTGATCCATCTTTCTAACATTGCTCTGACTTACTCTTGGACCGGCCCATGTTTTTGTACTTCCGTGTCCTGAATAGTTAATAATAAAACGCCCATCTGAAATATGTTTAACTGTCTTTGGGGCCGTAGCGTGTTCCGTAATAGCATATAAACGATCTCCACCTAACTCTCCATTGTTAGGATAATTTCCAATATAATTAGCAGCTTTAGTATAGGTATCAATTGCATAGTTATGTGATGCTTCAGCAACTTTATAACGATCATCAGTAGCGATAAAAGCGATCTGTTCTAGCCAGCTTTCATCACTAAACTCTCCTCGCTGATAGACCGTGAGCTTATTAAATATTGAATCTAACTGCTTATTGTTTTTAGCAGATATTCTTCCAACGCCTAGATCAGGTCCATTAATATCTGAGTCATAATCATTGGTATCAACTGCACGATAATAGTGGTCTGTGGTCCCCATTATATATTTTGCTTTTTGTCCTGGCACATCATCATCATCGCCAATCAGTAAAACATATTTTAAATTCACACCGTCCGTCTTGAAAATCTTTTGAATTGCAGCACGTATTTTTGCCGGCTTTTTATTACGTCTAGTAAGTTGATGAGTGAAAACCCGATATCCCATCTGGCGCTTAAGTTGAATATATTTTTGTAAGCCATTTGATTTTTCAAATGCCCTACCAACTACAAATACAATTGCCTCATCGCCACTTTTTTCTACACTCATCTCTTTAACTTTTACTGTAAAGCGTTTAGTTAACTTATATGAGTTATTGTCCGCATGGTACTGAAAAGGAAAAAGAGTAACCATCACTCTTTTAGCTCCTTGGAATGATCCTACAATCTCTGTTGTAAAATTAGGTGCTGTCTTTTTAGTTGTATACTGATCCTTGTTGTAAATAAAGTCAGGAGCCTGCTTTGCAGACTTTGAATATGATGGCTGGACAGGATAGACAGTGCTACCTAATGACTTAAGATTTCCTTTTGCACTATCCCACTCAACACTTATATCTTTTAAATTTTTAACGTCAACGATAACTCGCACTACTGGAATAGCAGGGCCACCCAATTTTCCAAACACTCCTGAATAAGTTTGAACTCCATTCAGCAGTACCTTTTCAAAGGACATTCCATCAACTTTCACCTTAGTAATTTTTAATGAATCTATACTGAAACTATAATTAGTGATTACTCCCTCTTTTTCAACCGACACTTTTGCCCATGTCGAGTAGCTAAATAGTAATAGCGAAAGTGTTAGTAGCACATACTTGATCATAATATTCTCCTTCTTATTATTAAGTAAGAATTCTAGGAAGAATATTGCTAAATGAGTACTGACATTATCTTACATGTACTTTCCAAGCTTTAGTGATCTCGATAATGTCTCAACAGAGCACACAGGAGTAAATATGTATATTTTAACCTTAATAGCTATCTTATTATCCACAAGCTTATGGGCAGAAGATTTCAGTAAAGCAATTTGTGGTAGACATGACGATCGCGTTTTTTCATATGATAAAAAAATAGGAAAAGTTGTCAAAGTCCCAGGAAGCCGTATCGGCTGTACTGCAACTCTAATTGGAAAAAACTGTGTAATCACTGCAGGACACTGTCATAATCACTTTAACTTTGTAGAATTTAATATTTTACATCCCAATGCAGATGGATCAAGAGATCCATTAAACGTTCATGATATCTACCAAGTAGACGCTGAATCTATTAAATATAAAAATATTGAACTATTAGATTGGGCCATATTTAAACTACTACCGAATCTAGACACCGGCCTTATGGCAGGAGAGGCACAAGGCTATTACAAAGTCTCGAAAGACAAACCCAAAAAACGTAAAAAAGTTACAATTACCGGCTATGGTGTAGAAAAACTCTACTCTGACGATGCTGTATTACAAAAAACGCATACTGCAAAAATTAGAAAGGTATCTATTTTTAATCATACCATCACCCATTTAGTAGATACGCTACCTGGGAACTCAGGATCTGCAATAATATTAGAAGACAGTAATGAGATTATTGGAATCCATACCAATAATGGCTGTGACTCTCGTGAGAAAGATAATCTGGGTACTCTTATTTACCAAAATTTTCAGTTGAACCTAGCAATAAAAAATTGTCTTAAATAGGCTTGTACCAACATAGTGGACGAGGCCCTAGTACAAGGTAGTCACTACGCAAGCAAACACCTATGGTTGAATCATCAAAATCAACATCTGTTAGATAATCACGTTCACATAAAGCACCTTGAAAGTACGTATCAAGACGACATTGAGCGTCTGGATGTGCCGTTAGATTTCTAACCACAACATTAAGATCTGGAGTAGAAAAACTAACTTCTTCACCTTCATCTGCCAAAAATTTTGACAAGCTCAAGCTTGCAACAGCGGAACGCATGCACAACGCCCGTTCATTCCCATCTTGAAAAACACCTTCACATTTTTGTCTAACTTCTTCATCAATATTCATTTGCTCAACAATTTTCTCATTATTATCATCTAGCAATACTCTTCTCATACACTTCATAGTGGCCCAGTAGTCTGCCTGACCTTCACTTGATGCCCAATATTTTGGACTAATCCCTTTACGAGGGGCTCCGCCCAAATGGTGGCCCATTTCATGGCAAATGGCTAACAGTAGTGCGTCTTTGGTTATAAAGGGGTGGCGGGCAAGGCCACCAAATACAGTAATTTTATAAGTTTTTCTAACTTGAGCAGCTGTTGCGTTTACAGTCTCATCTTTCCATTTACCAATAAGCTTTAGACGTCGTTTTATCTGCTTAACTACTGGCTTATATACTATTTCAAATTTCTTTAAAATTGCTTTAAACTCAATCTGAGTCATACCATTTTGCTGCTTACTATCAACTGCAATTTTCATGCTGTTAGCAGGTCTTATTCCACTTTTACCATCTGGATCACACGACAGTGCTGATGTTGTGTAAAATAGCATTAAAATAATAAGAATTTTCATTGATACTCCCTAGCAAAAATTAAAAATGCTAGGAAATTATAGTCACACAAAATCTATAAGTAAAAAGAACTGTTTTATCTTAATGGTACAATCTGGCAGTTCATTAAAACGTCATCTTCCCAAGCACCATCATAATCATTAAAAGTCAGTAGCATTTCTACGTTTTCTAATTGTGAATGCTTAGTAAAATCTTCTAGAAAAACCATTTTATATTCTGCGGTATAGTACCAATCATAGTTAAATTGAACCATATTGTTACTCATTTCTGCACTGAATTCGTAATCTGCTAAGATTTGAGCTGCTCCAAAATAGTCAATATTGCTAAATTTTATAATATGGGTCTTACTATCAAGTTGAAAAGACATTGCCTGTCCGCCATGTGTACAATTATAGCTGGTTGAAGCAAAAACCACTTGATTAATTAACATAGTCATAAGTAAAAACAACAATATTCTCATAAATTCTCCAATATTTTATTATCCGTAAACTGTCTTAGCCAATCTCTGACTTTTTGGCAAAAAATGGATTGGTTTACATGTAATTTTTACCCTTTTTACTATAAAAATAGTCTTGAGTATTTTGAAATGATACAGTGCGTTATAACTTTTAGGAGATGCTATGAAAATTATACTAATGCTAACCATATTAATGAGCTTCATTACCACTTCACATGCAACTTCAGACACCCAAAATTCATATGATCTATCGAAGATGTTATATTCTAAAATTAAACTTCCACAAACAGCTCCACAAACAGCAAGGAATGCACTTGCAATGGCACTCAATAAAGCACAAGACCATGACCGTGACAGACTTGCTAATAGCAACTGGATTATGGTTGTAGATTTCTCACAGCATTCTAAAAACAAAAGAGGTTACTTATGTAACTTAAAAAACGGCGAAGTTGTTACCATGCGTGTAGCACATGGCTCAAATAGTGGTGGAGCAATCGCTACCAAATTTAGTAATAGCCATGAATCACATCAAAGCAGCCTTGGACTTTACCTTGCTAAGAACGCTTATCAAGGTAAACATAAGCTATCACTTAAACTTGAAGGTTTACAGTCGTTAAATGATCGAGCAAAAGATCGTGACATAGTCGTTCACTCAGCTAAATATACTACAGATGCATGGGTAAAAAAATATGGCCGATTAGGCAGAAGTCATGGATGCCTTGCTCTTGATCCTGCCATCATCCACACTGTAATAAACAATCTCAAAGGTGGCAGTTTTATATATATATACAGTGAAGCGCATAAAAAGCTGCTTGAAACTACTTATTAATCACATCTAATCATAAAATAAGAGACTAAATTTGACCGATGTTTTCTAACATTGGTAGAATCCTCATATATGATAAATATTATTTTCATTTTTATGTTGCTAAGCATCTTCAACCCATTAATGGCTAAGAATGCTACCCAAATATATTCAGCATCAGATCTGCAAATTCTAGTTGTTCAGAAAGAATATAGTGAGTTTTTTAACCACGTAAAAGATATTCGCCCCACCAAGCGCAACCGTCAGTGGAAAAAACAACTAACTCTAATGGGACAAGAGTATATAAAGCACCTTCTATTTACTGAGAAGTACTCATCTAGCTATGTCACGCAAGTAGAAAAACTGCTGAGTTGGCCTCTTCTAAAAAACAATTCAATGTTTCACCAGTTATATGATCAATTTAAACTGCAAGAGCTTAAATATCGTAACAATTTGTCCACTAGTGACCTACATCATTTCTGGACACAATCAACTCAATCGTCCAAAACAGCGTTTAGTCTAATCCAACTATCACTGACTAAAGGGATCGTGCCAAAGTCTATGTTTAATATTTTAGCAAAGATTACTAATGGTTCTGCATCTACTTTTTACTGTCAAGACCCTCAAATACAAAAGATACTTCTAGATTCTTTTAAAAAGTCTTTTGCAAAAGATCCCAACTCTCTTGCTCTTCAACAAGATAGACTTGTAAATATTGACTGCTTGACCCAGTGGAAGACTACATTAATTAAAAACTTAACTAACAAAAACAGTGAACTATCAGAAAGGCTTATGATCTATAAAATTCTAGAAAAAAATAGTCTTCTTACGCTACAAACAAAACAAATGTTCTTATTTGAATACTTCATGACCTCTCCACATATTGGAGATATGCTCAATTATGCGTGGGAAAATATAACAATTTTAGGAAAATCATATAAGCAGCGCCAACTATTTCTATCTAGACTTACGAAGCAGCGCTTTTTACCTGACAATCTTTTTGTGCTGAGAGATAGATCAAGACGTCTTCCCTTGATGACACATTTGAGCCAAAACTTTCCAGAATATGTTGATCACTATCTGTCCACCTGTTTAGATTTTTTAAATGGAAAAAAGGAGTTTCCTTTTGGAAATCCTACTTTGCAATGTCGTAAATTTATGAGTAATAAAGACAACTTTAGATTTATTCCAATCTCTTATATCAATCGCTATAGAAGTTCTAATTACTCTTGGAAACGCTAAAGTTTTTTATTCCAGCGAACTACTAACTCATTTTCATTCTCTTTAATTTGATTTTTCTGATAACCATGACTCTCATTAAGTGAGTACATGCGAAAATCATCAATACTGCAAAAATGGACAATCTCTTTCATTTTTAGCTCTTGGCCTTTCTTCTCTAAAAATTTTTTAATTTTATGTGAGTAGCCATGACCTTGGTAGTTCATCTTTATGGAGGTATTTTTAGTTAAAAGAGTTGTTCCCTCTTTTTTTATAAAAGCAACGCCAATAATCTCTTCTGAATGAATTGCCTGCCACACTTCCCATCCATCTTTAGTCTCGTTAATAATAGCATCGAGCGTCCAGTTAAAATCAGGAGAGTCTGAAAATGCACCAATATTATAATTATATGCCTCTTCGATTTCTTTTACTTTCTTCGCTTGCGTAAATTTCAATTCCATAAAAATCCTTTTTTACTATTCTAAGCGAAAAGTGCAATATTATCCAAATTATTTTTTACTAGGAAGAAAGATAATCACACTCTCTTTACTTTGCTCGATCAATATTTTATCCATTAATTGACTACGATACTTACCTTTTGAAAACAGCGGCCATTGATCACTATAATGCTTACTCAAGATATGTGCCGACTGACCTAGTGGCAATACACCAAAAGAGGCTGCTGCATTAGCAAAATCAATTACTCTCCTAGTAGAAACCCCACTTTTAACTTTAAAAGATAAATTAGAAAAATGTGTTGAAAGTGCATTAACATGTCTTTTTCCACCTTCAATTGGAAATGGTCCATAATTAAAAATTTTACTCAACCCAGGAATCCTTCCAAGCGGATGGACAAATTCTATTTGATGTAGATTATCCCAAGTCCAATACTCGGTTATTGGTCCCAACCTTTTATTCATATATGCAATAGTTCGATCAAAACTCTTGTGAATTACCTGCCGTGGCGTTATCCCTTTTTCATCCTCTACAACTTTCCATAATGGATTTGAAAAATCATCTAATAACTCTTTTAAAATATCGTAACTAAGTGAGAGATCAGCAAATACTTTATATTCCTGCGGCGTTAATTCATCAAAAATTTCTTGCGATAAAAATCTTAGCCAGATGGAATAGATAGAAATACCAATACTCTTTAAATTAGCTTCACCATCCCACTCTTTTAAAATCAGCAGTGTTGTCTTTTTTAGTTTTGATTTTGGCATGTCCTGCTCAACAGCTTTGACCATTATGTTTAATAAAACAAGATTTGTGAGATTTTTGTTAGCACTCTGGATTGCCATCATACTTTTGTAATCATGTAGATCTTGACGTAAAAGAAGCTCTTTAATCGTATTGTATCTATCATTCGGTCGCCAATCTCCACGTACATTAGCCACCTCTACAGGTGGAGTGGAATTCGCAGAAACAATATATCCCTCAGGAGGGTTAACTAAGTGCGGGTGTTGCTCAAATGGAATAATGCCAAGATAATCACAACTTCCATCATCTCCACGATTAACAACTCTAGAATCACACTTAGGTGGTCTGATTGCCAGTTCACCAAAAATCCACCAACCAATGTTTCCTTCACGGTCTGCATAGCTAATATTTAATCCGGGAGAGACACCAAGCTTCAACCCATCAGTAAATTCAGCTAAATTATTAGCCCGGTTTAATTTAAATAGACCCTTCATCGTTAAATTTTTCTTATTATGGTATGACCACTTTATAGAGATATCCTGCTGTTGATCATCACCCAGCATACTGTTAACCACTGGACCGTGAGCGGTTTGCGGAACTCGTAATATTCGTTTTGCTCCTCCTCTAATTTTAATTATATAATCTTTATAAACTAAAGGCTGCCACTCTCCTTTATGCATTACCTTGTGTCTATCATAGTCAATCTTCTCTTTATAAAAATCAACATCATCTGCCATACTCATCGTAATACCCCAACCATGGTGTCGATTATGACCTAAAATAGCAAAAGGGATAATTGGTAAAAAATGACCATACATTTCAAATTCAGGAGTATGCAGGTGAGCTTCATACCAAATACCTGGCATCGAAAAGCTCATATGTGGATCATTGGCCAGTAACGGAAATCCACTTTTGGATTTTTTACCACTAATAACCCAAGAGTTACTGCCAATAAAATTTACAGGTGACTCACTAACTAGGCTCAAAAGAGACTGCAAAGCTTGATCTGTAATGCTTACTACAGGAAGCTTAGTATCATCTATTTCGGGTAAAATTCCTCGAAGTAAGCGGCCTACAGCTTGGTCTCTTTGTGTAATTTTACTAAGCAGTAGATCTTGTTTTAGGCCAACAGAAAACCCCAATCCCATCACCCCCGTAAAAGCGAGACCGTCTTCAATTTGGAAATGGGCTGGTTTATATCCTAGTAGTGAAAATTCATACGACAGTTCACCACTGTCTATATAATAGTTAATACCCTCATAAAAAGCATTAGAGCTATCCCAAAATTCTTGAGAATATTCTGCTTTATGTGTAGCAAGATTCTCTTTAGCATGTCCGGCTAAATCTAATACTTTTGAACGAATATCGAGCTTTACTGCCTTAGGACCTAAAACTTCAGCAAGTTGTCCGTTTGCAGTTCTACGATAAATGTCCATTTGAAAAAGCCTATCTCTGGCCAAAAGATAGCCTAAGACACGATAAAGATCCTTGCTATTTTTTGCATAAATATGAGGTATTCCCCAGTTATCCTTAATTACTTTTACCTCTGAATCAAGAATTGAAATACGACGTGGTCCATAGCTACCAGGTAGAGATTTTATTAAGAAAAAATATGTACTCACGAGAGTAACAATAATGGCCGCTATAAATGCAATAAGAAGGTATATTTTTTTTTTACTCATAAGTACTCGGGTCTAAAGAGTGCGTAACTGCACTGCCAGTTTTTGATTAAACTCTTTAGTTTTTTCTGTTTCATAAAACTTAAGCGTATTAAAGACGACTGTCGCACGCTTTCTATTTTTTAATGTTATATAAAACCCAAATGATTTTCGATAAGCCGCGACAGCATCAGAATAATTTCTATCAGCGGTATAGGCATCACCAAAATATTCATAAAGCTTAGCTGTTTTACGCTGCTTTATGGCTAAATCTAGCAACCGCAATGCCTCTTCATAATTTCCCTGATCAATAAAGGTACGTGCTGCCCGCAGCTTGGAATCAAATTTTGCCATATCCATTCCCAGCACCATAGGTGCTGGTGGATTTATAACTTTTTGGGCAGAAGCACTTGAAGCTGTCCCCATCATCTGACTAAATGCAAATGAGCAATTAAGCAACACTAGAACAAATATGAGCTTAATCATTTAACACTCTTTAATTTTTCAAGCTTGGCAATATAAGTTGATTTTGGATTTAACTCTTTTAGGGCATCAATTGACTTTACAAGACCATCTAGATCTTTCTCTTTATGTGAAAGATCTCCTGCTTTATAAAGATGTTTTTCAATAAGTGAACTATCTTGATCTAATACAAAATTAAGCATTAGTTTTGCATACTGATAGTGAGCCGTTGGACTTTTAGGGTCAATCTTAATCGCTAACTCCATCTGCTCGATAGACTGCTTTAAAAGATTTTGCATTTTTCCTTGTGCCTTGCCACGACTCTGAGCTTTTATTTCAGCAAAGAGTGCCATATCTTTTGCACTTAATTTTCCATCTGCTTTTTTCTGTTTACCTAACATCTTTTTAAATATTTTTGCATCTTTGGCAGAAGTCTCAACAGTCACACTTTTACCTTTTTTGTATAACAACATAGATTTTAAAATATGTAGTGTTCCCTTTATTTCAAAAGCTTTTGCTCTTTTAAATTTCTTCGGTGCGAAAAGAGTATTATGATTTTTTTTATAAAGAGGATCAATCACACTAAGTGCATGGTTAACTCGCTTTAATCCACGGTCTAAACTAGAAAAATGGTGATCCATATACGCTGCTTCTAAAAACTTAACCGGCTCTTTTTTAAAGTCGTAAGTCTTATTGTTATCAATACCAGGTTTCGCTGGAACTTTAACATCTTTATACTGATTATATGCAAACAACGTCTGACTACATAGTAAACTTAACAATATTATAATTTTCATCTTATCTCCAAAAAAAAGGAGGACATTCTCATGTCCTCCCATATTACTTTAGTAATTCACTTTACTACTTATGAGCTTCTTTATCATAGCGATCTTTATAGAACTTCGCAATGTTTTCACGATCCTTTTTAGATAGTCCATAAATCCATTTATGCTCTTTTTTGGCAAGAAGATTTTTCTTATAAACTTTCCACGCTTTATATACAGCAGGACTTTTTTCCTTTGCTGCTTTCTCTGCATGTGGAATAAGATGGAAATAGAAGTTATAAGCTACCTCATAGATACCGTGCCAGTGAGCGAAGTCTGGTGACTGCATTGCAGCTCCGTGACGACCACGACGTCCTTCATGATGCCATAGGTGCCAAAAATCCCACTCAACTTGCTCATTAAATGGTGATGCATCAATTGCGCCATTCTTTTTAAGCCATCCAATAATTCCTTTTGCAGGTTTTGCAAATTTGTCATTATATAGATTTACGTACTGGTCAAACATTGTGAAGAATTGATTTGTCCATGGAGTCGCGTGACAACTTGCACATACTTTTTTCATATCTTTTCTACGCTCAAATCCGTCTCCAAGCTTATTATGTGGCTCAGCTGTAAGAACTTTTGAAACAGGTGGACGAAGTGTCCATTTCAGTCTTGCACCAACATTGTGAGTTGATGGAAGCGAATCCTTAACTGCACCCATGTGACAAGTAACACAGTTTGGAGCTTGATAATAATCTTCACCAAGTGTCCATGGACCTTTCTTATCAAGGTTCATCTTATCTTTCATTATGTTGTACTGAATACCATGCTTAGAAAGAGTGAAAATCTCAATTTGTGGATGATCTGGACCTTGATGACATTTACCACAAGTCTCAGGAGTTCTAACCTGCGCAACACTAAAAGTGTGGCGATTGTGACAAGCTGTACATGAACCATTACTTCCATCTGGATTAACTCGTCCAATACCATTATTTGGCCATGTAGGAGCTACTGGGTGCCCTTTCTTATCAACTTCAACAGTTGATCCGTGACATTGAGCACAACCAAGGCTGAAGTTTGCTTCACCAGTAACAATACGTCCTAAAACGTTATCAAGAGAACCAGTAAATTTATTAGCAATTGCATGGTAAGAGTGAGTCATCTCATTCTCTTCTTTTTTGTGACACTTTCCACAATCTCTTGCAGAAACGATAGCAGAAATAGTACTACCATAGTGATCCATAGCATCTACTTCACCTTTTTTAGCTTCGTGACACTCAAAACATCCAACACCTGCTGTAGCGTGACGTCCGTCATGCCATTGTTTAACAACACTACCAGTAATACTTGTGTGACAAGCAATACAGGTCTGACTTTTAGCACTTACTTTTACATCTGCAGCTTGAGCACTGAGCAGAGAAAAAGTAAAGGCCATTGCAATGATAATCATTTTTTTCATGGTTCTCCCTTCCTTGTTTACTTAATTATTTATTTTTCTTAAAAAATTCTGTTGTATGTTTAATCAGATCTTTATGCCCAACGTGCTGATGACAATTTACGCAACGAAAATTATCATTATCGTCTTTGTGCTTAAAATACTGCTTATGAATATCTTTTTTCCAATTTGCCATTTTTGGAGAATCTGTAAGACGTGTGTGACAAACAAGACAACCAGAATCATAGACATACTCTGCACGGCGAGCTTGCTTTTTTACCCAATCTGTTTTTGAAGAATCTTTAAATAGATGGTCAATAGTATCACTCAAACCACTCATCTGTTTAACCCATAAATATTTCAAAGTTGAATCATGTGGAAGATGACAATCTGCACACTTAGCCCTTATACCAAAAGCATTGTTACCACCGTGAACATCATCATCATAAGCCATCTTTATAGGCTCCATAGCGTGACATGAACCACAAAATTCAGCGTCGGATGTATAGTGAATCATTACTGCTGTAGATAGTGAGATAATCAACCCCACTGCAAGCCCGCCTCCGGCTAAGTAGTAATAAATTTTAGGCAAGTTTTTCAAATACTCGATCAAGTTTTTCATTTATAAACCTTTTTTTAATTTTTAATGTAATTAGTATCGGTTAAAAACCAGAGAAATAAATTGACCTAAGTCAACTTTGTCACAGAAATGTAGAAAAATGACAAAATTAAATATTTTTCATTGAATAAACGGTTTAAAATGAAAGTAAACCACGCGGACTGAATATCTTAAATAAAATCTTCCAACCCAATCTGAGTAATGTTAGTCGAATCTTCACCAGAGCATCCACTCATTATACACTGCTTAGGTCTGTAGCATCCCTCAACAGAGTTATACCTATAATCGTTTTCCCCTCTTACTAAGATTCCTTCAACGTCACCGGTTTGTGCATTGAATACAGCAGAGCCAGAGTTTCCACCAAAAGTATCTAAATTAGCAGTGAAAAATATGTTATTTGTAGAACGAACTTTTGCTCCTGCAGCAATCTTAGTAGGCAGACCAGTTGGGTGTCCTATAACTACTAAATCTTCCCCTTCACTAGCATGTCCCTGCGTCCTAAACTTTAATGGAGCCCGACCAGTCACCTTACGATCAAGCTTAATAACTGCATAGTCAGATTTTGTGTAGCTATCTAACATTTGGGTTAAAATTTCATCACATGAATATACTGACGAACTTGCGATGCTATTGGCATCATCACCAGCGTGATGTACGGCAAAATCAAAGACCCACTTAAAGTTCTCACAATCACTATAGCTTTGCATACAGTGGCCGGCAGTAACCAATATATCATCTCCTACAAGAAAGCCTGAGCAATTTGCAGGAATTAGCTGTGAAGTAAAACGTTCTCCATCACATACCCCATACTCGCTAAGTGTAATTGAACTTATTTCAACTATATCACCATCAAAACTAAGATTATTAATGCTGATCATTGCAGCAGTTGAGAGGGCAAACTCTCTAAACATAGCGTTATCAACCTGATAGTAGTCTAGACGATTATCCTTACCATAAATAACTTTATTCTGAGCGCTAGTAGACTGACTAAACCCAAGTATCAATAATAAACAAATAATTGCTCTCATCTTAATCTCCCTCATGATTGCTTGTTCTCTTTTAGCTTGTAGTAAAAATGATGAGTACTGACAAATTCTTACAAATTTATAAAATAGGTACAGAAATGTCCTTAATCCGTAAAAATGGTAGCATCACGAGGGTTTATAAAACCGATGTAACACTACCATTAAACTTACTTAACTATCGGTGATACTCAAAATCACAATCTAATTTCAATTCTACACCTTTTACTTCTAAATACTCTCCAACATGTTTTGTAGATATCTTATATCTGGCCCTAGCCCCAACTCGCATAAATGTATTTGAACTACTCATATCAAAGAGCTCTGAAATAAGGTTCGACTCATGCTCACTCGCACCAATCATATAAAACTCTTCTGTCAATTCGTCTTGTTTAAAAATCCATAAACCATTTTTTTGACTTCCAGAAAAAGCATAAAAGATGTCATTTTTCTCCAAGTAATGATCTCCAATTCGTTCAATTTGCAGCTCAACTGCAGAATCACTCTCAACATTAAAGTTACTAACGTTTAGATTGTTTAAACGAATGTTTTCTTGTTGTTCAGTAAAAACTCGCTGTCCAAGTAAGTTTACTTCGACACTTCCTTTCTTATTTAACTCATAAATTTCTGCAGCATTTAGTTGCAGATAAATTCTATCATCACGCCTTAAGTCACCATCTGAAGCACTGTTTGAAACACGTTGCTTAATTTCAGAAATTATATACTCATAACTGTGCATCAAACTAGAAAACTGAGCATCACTTAAATAAGCATCTTGATTGACTCTAACCATTCTTTCAAAACTTTCATTCAACCCAACAAGATCAATACTGTGTTCATAGCTAGATAAAAAACGATATTCAAAGGCCTTAACTAAATAATAAGAGTAACGTTGTAACTGTAATTTGGCACTGCGCTCTAACTCGTCCAACACACCTGTAATTATAAGATTACCTCCTATATCTAATCGATCCTGCATCGCCTGAAGTTTAATAAACTCAACAATATCACTACTAAGTTCTACCGATAAACTTCCCCACTGCTGCTTAAAAAATTGAATTTTTGTTGCGAGCTTTCTTTTATTGTGGAGCAACTGTCGGAGTTGTCCAATTAGCGAATTAAAACGTGGATGAGACTTTTTTATTTCATTCATTTTTTTATCTAACTCACTACGCGGTACTTCGTTAGTAGACAGCAGTTCAATCTGAATATCTAACTCTTTAATAATTGGCGTAGAAAATTTAATAACCTCACTTGCATACTTAAGTTTTTCCTGTGTTGTTTGTGCATTGTTC
>DAOWEO010000132.1 GCA_030638415.1 Bdellovibrionales bacterium
CGGGTTGGTTAAGGCCAAGATTAATTGCCCTTTTTGAATCCACTCTGGTTTTATTAAATCTTTAACTCCTGTTGTAGCAATAATAATATCAGAAGTAGTTACTAGCTCTTTAAGACCTTTTGCTCGCTTGCCACCCAGTGATTCTAGTCGCTGCAAAGCATCTTCATTCAAATCAGTTCCAACAATATTTTCAGCACCAAAAGCAAGTAATAGACGGGCAATACCGATTCCTGCCGCTCCTAATCCTACTTGTCCAATTGTTGCACTCTTCAAAGATTTTCCAATAAGTTTTGATGCTGATAGAAGTGCTGCAAGAGCGACCACGGCAGTACCGTGTTGATCATCATGTACGACGGGAATATTTAATCTTTTTTGCAGTTCCTGCTCAATAATAAAACAATCAGGAGCAGCAATATCTTCTAATTGAATTGCACCAAAACTAGGTGCAATTGCCTCAACTGAATCAATAATCTTATCAATTGACTTACTTTCTATTAATATTGGGACTCCTGAAATACCGACTAAGTGGCTAAACAGAGCGGCTTTACCTTCCATTACCGGCATTCCTGCAACAGCTCCAATATCTCCTAACCCTAAAATAGCGGTTCCATTTGTGACAATTGCTACAGTATTATTGATGGCAGTATATTTTTTAGCTAACTCTGGTTTACTTTGAATTGCCAAACAAACTCTTGCCACTCCTGGCGTATAAATATCTCTCAACTCTTGTCGTGATGCGATAGGAGAAGTCGAAATCGTTTTAATTTTACCACCCTCATGTCGAACAAAAACACGATCCGAACGTCCGATCACTTTGGCACATTGAAGCGTATCTACTTTTTGTAAAATGTCTTCAATCTCTTCCTCTGCTATCTCGACAGTTAATTCCCATAGTGTCGATTTCTGATATTTAGTTAAAGTATGCATTCCAGCAATATTTAAATTATTATCAGCAAAGAAAGATATCAGCTGTGATAAATTACGAGCAGAATTGGTTACTTCAATTTTAAACACCTCTGGTATTTTCATATAAACTCCTTCAAGAATTAAGTATTTAGTTTATAAACTCTACTCTGCTTTCACAAATTTAAAAGTGATAACACTCATCTTTTTTATTTTTATGTGACATATTTTTTAACCAAAATTAACAACTATGTATGAAACTCAACTGCGATGGTAATAGATAGTTTTATTAGAGTTAAATTTATTTATTTTGCCATTTGTGAGGATAGAAGAGAGAATATAGAGAAGACTCTATCTTTTATTATTTGATTTATTAAAATTTTCAAGCATTGTGACAAGAAGGATTTATTTTGAAGCAAAAACGTATGGAAGCACTCGATTTAGCACGGTTTTTTGCTCTTGTTGGCATGATTATTGTAAATTTTAAACTAGAGGTTTTAGCCTATTCTGGATCAAAGTTTCTTGTGGATTTGACAGAGCACCTAGATGGAAAAAGTGCCGCTCTGTTTGTTGTACTTGCTGGCATGGGAATTTCTTTAATGGGAAGAGCAGGAGACCATAAGCAAAAACAACTAATATTGATTAAAAGGGGACTTTTTCTTTTCTGTTTTGGATTTATCAATTGCTTTATCTATAATGGAGACATCCTTCATGTATATGGTGTATTTTTAATTATAGCGGCGCTGATGCTAAATAAAGAGGGGTATATTTATATCTTTTTAGCAATTATTTTAACCATTCTCTACGTTCCAATATTTACCGTGTATGATTACGATACTGCTTGGAATTGGCAGAACTTTAACTATGTTGATTTCTTTACTCTGAAAGGATTTTTACGAAATCTATTTTATAATGGTTTTTTCCCCGTGATCCCTTGGTTAGGTTTTCTGTTTGTTGGTATGTGGCTTGGAGGTCAAGATTTATCCAAAAAAAAACTACACTATTTTTTAATAATCAGTGGGGTTACTCTAATGGCCATAGCTTTTACATCGTCACATTTTATACTTAGCTATATGATTAACTTGCTGCCAGAATCTGTAAATCTCATAAATAGTCAGGTTAAAACTGATACTATTAGTCTAATGCATGATCTGTTTGGTACAGACTCAATTCCGCCTCTACCTATATATATATTAATAGGAACAGGATTTGCCTTTTTATCTATTGGAATAGCTTTTTGTCTGGAAGCATTTGAAAAGTTACGAACAATTCTACGGCCATTGGAAATTACTGGACGACAAACTTTATCACTCTATGTTGCTCATATTATCTTTGTGATTGTTCCTTTAAAATATTTTGAGATACTGGATCATGATCGGATCGAAATTTCCTTAATGGTTTCTTTTACGTTTGTGATTATTGCCATTATTTATGCTAATTTATGGGCAAAAAAATATAAGCGTGGCCCCGTGGAGATGTTGATGAGAAGGATTACCGGTTAGAAAGCATGGTGTCGACACTTAGTGCATCATGTATAATTTCTCTTCTTTTTATTAGCTTTAAGAAATTGCCAAGATTATAAGGCATCGCTTTACTTCAAATTGTTTAGTGAATAAGAAGCTTTTTGAGCCAAATTACACCCTTAAACCTGCCTGAATGTAATTATCTATTGTCCTAACTCTATAAAATATTGTTAATTTAAAAATATTCCTAAGCAATTATGAAAAAATCATCTATAATATTAATTATTATGAGAATAGTTACTCAAGGAGATATGATGAAGTTTATTTTATTTTTTACACTATTATTGGTCGTAGCTTGTAATAGTGATAGGACTGATCCAACAGAAGATACTCCTGACTCAAATGTTCCTAGTGTGGAAAATATTGGTGTTCCAGTGATTTTTGATAATGATTTTGGTTTTTCAGATCCAGATAATGATGGGGCGCTTAAAGCTGCCATTGCATTACACAAAAATCAAGATATTAATTTATTGGCAATTGGGCGAGTAGGTACAGATACAGCAAATAATGGAATACTTATTCCATCTGCACAACTTAAATACCATGGCCTAGATATCCCAATTGGCATAAATACTACTGGAAAGACTATGCGTGTAGCAACTACAGTCGGTTCCTCTGTGAAGCCTCTCCAATCTTCAGAATATGTAGGAGATAAGACAGATATTAGAGAATTTGATACTACTGCTAAGATAAGTGACGTAGTAGAGCTTTATATGAACGCTCTTCGAAATTCGGATCGTAAAGTCGCAATTGCGAGTGGTGGCCAACTATATAATATCGCGGAGCTTCTTTTGCGAGATAAGCAACTTGTTGCTGATAAAGTTTCGATGATAACTTTTCTAGGTAGAGATTCTATAAATACTCTAGGTGGGCAAAACTTCGGAGGGCAAGATGATTATGCAAAGTGGGCATTAGACTATATTATTGCGAACTTACCATCGAATGTGCCGTTCATAGAGTGTATGACAGACGCTGCTTATCCCAATTATCAAACGATACCAAATAGTAGAATTGGTCAAATATATACGAAGCACGATGTAAACTCACCTATTGCTTTTGTATATGGATTAGAGCATCCATACGGAGTAGGACTGATCGATGGATATAGTATAATTGATATGCTTCCATTGGTCTATGCAGCTTACGGCACCAAACTGCCCGATGGTACACAGATTAGTAACCTTGTGGGTGCTACTTTTACAAGTAGTAGAAGTATTAGCACTACTGCGAATGGTAGAGATTTTAAATTGGAAAGTAATGTTACCCAATGGGGACAGATCAAAAATAATTTGGAAGCGTTGCTATTATCTACTGAGCCATAATTGAATTCAGCGCTTATTGTTGCTTACTAAATATTATTATCATGATTAATGTTGCTTGGCGTTATTATAATTTTTTCTTGAGTTATGCGATACTACTTCAGTATTTTTATCTAAATATACTTATTAAAGCTTTAATTATGTCAGGATACCTTTTATGTTCATCTGTTGCGATTAATAAATTCTTATCATCAACAGCAATCAATATGCCAAATAAAAGAGCTAACTAATTATTTTTAGAGTAGATCTGCATTAAACTGGTATATAATCAGGCTGCCCAGTATTAAAACAGACTATGTCTATTGCTATTTTATCTGAGAGTATTTACCACCACTGTACTAAGCCGGTTTCTATTTTTTAAGATTTCCAGATTGTTGTATTTAGTCCAAGCTCTCCAGTAAGAAATTCAATCTCACTAATCATCGTATAAATCTGTTGAAAATCTCGATAATTTGCCAAGCTACCAAATAGATCTGGCTCAAAGTAATTACGACTTCGAGGCAGGGAAATAAGTAGTTGATTATCAATAAAAGCAAAAGAGCATGGTGATTTAAATTTTTTTCTAATTTTTAAAATACGTTGCATTAAAGATGTTGAGAGTAGGTAGCGTGCCTCCTGCTGACTCTCTCCATAAACAACATATAGCTTTTCAAATTCAGGATCCTCTAATTTTATTAACTCTAGTTTACCAAAAGATATAGATTGCAACTTTTGACCTAAGAAATTTCCAAGTACCTGTTCTGCAAGATCAGGCCTGATTACAGTATGGGTACTAAAATTTTTATTAAACTCAAAACGAAAAAGAAATCCACTAAAAATTTTTGTAGCATGTCTACTGTGTCCCGATGATCGCTGTTTTGCCCGTACCTCCACCATTGAAAATGATCTATTTCCAACAGTTCCTGAAATTTCATCTTCTGCTATAAGCATATTTGCAGATAAAGTAAAAAGTTTTGAACTATTAAATTCTTCTAATGAATATTTTGATTTAGCCTGATAGGTAAAGTTTTTAAAAGTACCTTCTATCATTGGTCTTATCATTCTTCTTTTATAGGATGATTTAAAATGTTTGAATGACGATTGTATGTAAAGCACACTAAGTCCAACGTAGACAGTAGAGAACATTTGTATGTAATTTTCCCCTATTTTCCAGTTATATTGAAAATACATTACTAAGGCAGCAAAAATTAGCACGGTGCCTAGCAGTACCACATGAATAATTTTACCAATCAAATGCTTTCTAAGTTTTAATAATTTAGGAAGAGTTGCTGTTCTCGTTTTTTTATACAAATATGTAAACTCTTTTTTAGAGATCTTCTCCATAGTAACCTAAAACATCGTCCCAACATGTAACTCAGCTTTTTTATGGTCAGGTGCAATAAAAAGATCACGTCTCTTATAACCAAGCTGAGTTGCAAAAATAGAACTTGGAAACATATCAATTGAGTTATTATAATCAGTAACTGCAGAATTGTAAAAACGTCTTGAAGCTGACAGTTGCTCTTCAATTTCACTCAACGACTGCTGTAAATTAACAAAATTTTCACTGGCCTTAAGATCTGGATAGTTTTCAACTGAAATCATCATTTTACCCATATCTTTTGAGATTTTATTGTCTAGTTCAACTTTTTCTTGACTAGACAAGTTCGGTTTTGTCGCCTGAATACGCAGTTCCGTCAAAGATGATAGTAACTCTTTCTCATGTTCCATATATTGCTTTACTGTCTCAATTAAATTAGGAATTAAGTCATAACGTTTTGTAAGTTGTACATCAATACCAGCATATGCATTTTCAACTTGATTTTTTGTATTAATAACCGAGTTACGTAAAACGATTATAATACATATAACTGCAATTACAATTCCTGAAATAACTATTAGATTCATATCAATACTCCTTGTGACCGTAATGAATATTCAAAATTGATTGAGACATAACATCTTGCTTAATACCATAAGTAACTACCATCTCTCGCTGTGTATAGCATACTAAACCATCAAAAATCTCTCCTTGAATAGTTCAATGATAATGGAATACGATATTTTTTTCAACTAATAATTTTTTAAAAAAAAAGAATTTTATGACCAGAAGTAAGCTTATCAAGAAAAGTTAAAAACTTTCCTTTATTAGCACCTTTAAATAAGATAAAATTTAGCAACTTAGGATACGGCTTTTATGAATACGAATAGACTGAAGTAAATTTGGAGGTTTCATATGCAGGAAAATTACACATATGAACCGGTGAGAATTTTACTTTTAAAGCAATAGGTTGGGGAGTAATTCGACTCGATGAAATTTACTAATTTTTTATTCAGTTTTATATTTTTTTTCTTAATATTTACTATTCTAGAAATAGGAGCAATGATTTTTCATCATGCAAAATTGTTCCCACAATTAACAAAAGATATATCAATTGATCGACGGGAACATTTCAAAAAACATCTAATGATAAGCAGTTTTAGCAAAGAAATGTTTTGTGATTACATTCATAAAACTGAAAAGGGACATCTACTTACGGCCAATATCTTAGATCAAAACGTTAATATAAAATTGTATCATTCAGTGTGGTTTATGGGTGGATCTACAATACAAGGTATGGAATGTGATGGAAATAAAACATTTGTTGATTATCTTAATGATCTCTATCCAGATAAAAATTTCAAAAACTATGGTAAAAGTAATATGAATTCTGATTACTCATTAATGAAAATAAATCAAAATTTAATGCTTGGAAAGAAGCCAGACTTAATAGTTTGGGGACACTGGATAAATGAGTTTCTGCTAAGTGGTGACTCATTAGATCCTAACTTTGATATCTTAAGTAACAAGTTTAAATTAGAAAAGAACCATAGCTCAACGAAAGCCATGAAATTTCTTCAAAGAATTAATATATCTCTTTATAGACATAGCGATTTTTATAAAATATTAACCTACGTTATTCTAAACACTACTAATCAATTTTCCTCTCAGCTTTTCTTGAGACATCACGGAGATACTGAAGATGAAAATATACCTTTTTTTTCTAATTCCTTTGGAGGAAGTCGAAGTCGATGGATTGAATATTCTTTATTGAATTACACCATAAATCTTCACAAATTAAAAAAAATATCAAGCAAGTATAATATAAAAGTCATACTAATTATGCCTCCGCGAATTAAAGATTACTATATATATGACACTCCAATACTTAATACATTTTTAGAAAAGGAGTGGTTTGCAAGGATTGATCAACTTTTACAAAAAATATCAAAAAAAAATGATTGGTTATATCTTAATTTAAATCCACTATTTCATAATTAGCATGAAATTATGTATTTTGTTTTTTTTTGGGAGATAGTGAGTCTTTATCAAATTAAGATTAATACAAAGTTACTTTATAGTCCTTAAGATACTTTTAAACTCTCATGTTTATACTTAGCCTAAATGCGAGAAGTTTTGTCAGGCAATGAGCTAGAAATCGTTGCTAATTGTATCTTTCACTAATTATGATAAAATTTATTAATGTATTTTATTTAGTGAGGCTAAGTGTTATTTAACTCTATACATTTTTTATTCTTTTTTCCGATTGTTTGTTGCATATATTTCTTTTTGCCATACAAGTATAGAAATCTATTTCTTTTAATTGCTAGTTATTACTTCTATATGTCATGGAATATATACTTTATTGGATTGATCATTTTTTCAACTTTGGTTGACTATTTTGTTGGTATTAAGATGGAAAATTCCTCAGAGCAAAAAAAGTTTTATGTACTGATAAGCTTGATTGCTAACTTAGGACTTCTGTATATTTTTAAATATCTTAACTTTTCTGTTGATGTTGTCAGGCATGCTCTTGAATTCTTTGGAACTGTCTCACTCTCAAAATGGCATTATGATATAATCTTGCCTGTAGGAATATCTTTTTATACCTTCCAAACACTCTCATACACTCTTGATATCTTTATTGGAAATAGAAAGGCAGAGCGTAATTTTACCAACTTTGCACTCTACGTTTCATTTTTTCCTCAACTTGTCGCAGGACCAATAGAAAGATCTACCAACTTGTTACCTGAGTTTTATAAAAAGAATAATTTTGATTATGATAGAGTTGTTCGAGGAGCAATGCTTTTTACTTGGGGTATGTTTTTAAAAGTTGCTCTTGCTGATAGGCTTGCTCCTCTTGTGGATGTTGTTTTTCAGGCACCTGAAAACTATAAAGGATTTCAGTTGATTTTAGCATCATATTTTTTCTCATTTCAAATATATGGAGATTTTGGTGGTTACTCACTTATGGCGATAGGCTGTGCACAGATACTAGGGTTTAACCTTATGGCAAACTTTAAGCAACCTTATTTATCACAATCTGTTCCGGAGTTTTGGAATCGATGGCATATTTCACTTTCCTCATGGTTTAGAGATTACCTTTATATACCTTTAGGTGGAAATAGAGTTAGCAATAGAAGAAATCTTTTGAATATTACAATTGTTTTTGTTGTCAGTGGAATATGGCACGGAGCTAATTATACCTTTATTATATGGGGTGGGATCCATGCCGCTCTTGTAGTTTCACATAATATCATCTCTACACGACTAAAAAAAATAGAATCAAAATCAGCTCATTTTATAGTAAGTTATTTTCACTAATTTCTATGGTCTTTACATTTCACGTCGTTACTTTGGCATGGATCTATTTTCGAGCAAAAAATATAAGTGATGCAAACTACATGATTTCAAATCTTTTTTCTAATTTAAGTCTTTCGCAAATTACACAAGAGATTCCTTTTAGGTTTGAGCAATTGATTGGGTGTTTTGTTGTTATTGTATGTGTAATTATTGTTGATATTCTTTCTTACAAGTTCAATGATCTGCGCAATGTTATTAGAAGGCGTCCTTTTTATATGAGATGGCCGATCTATATCTCACTTATCCTTATGATAATGATTTATGGGCAGTGGACATCATTAAATTTTATATACTTTCAATTTTGAGGTTTAATGGATAAATCAGAGGTTTTTAAATTTTGTAGGTCAATATTGATAGGTGTTGTGATAATTATCAGCATTGATTATTTTGCCGTGCCCCAATTGTTTAGCTTTTTATTGCAAAAGATTGATTATAATTACTTTTGCTATAAAAAGGCTGATGTATTTATTTTAGGAGATTCACATTTAGAAAGAGTTCTTAATTCTAAGCTGCTAAAAAATAAGGTGATTGAAAATTTTGCTAATGCCGGGCAATCTTTAGACTTGGATTACTACATTTATAAAGAGTATAGAGACAAGTTTTCCGCACCTGAATACGTTGTACTATCTACACAGCTGTGGATGTTCAAAACAATGTCTTATATCGCTTATGTTACTTCATTAACAAATAAAGAATACAGAAAGCAGCTTATACATAAGAGGTTTTATAATTATAGTAACTACTTAAACAGATTGAGACACCTTAAGTTCAACCTTATTGAGAATGGAACCTTCATTTCTGAAGCAATCTGGCGTTTTGGACTGAGGCAATTAAAGCATCGGAATAATTGTATCTCCGGGCAACAAGATGTATTTGGTAATGGAAAAAATAGTAATACAATTGCAACAGAATTTTTGGATGGTACAAAAACATATATTAAAAATGATTATCTAACAAGTCGCTACTCGCCGTATCACAATCTAAATGAGATAAATTATTCGTATTTTATTAAACTCTTAGACTTATTTAAGAGTGATGGTGTAAAGATAATTTTATATGAAACGCCAGAGTTTGTAGGTAGCACAAAAAGTATTTTAAACAAAAATAAGTTTTACGACGAAATTGAAAAAATTATAAAAAACTATCCAAAAGTTACTTTTGTTAAACATAATGATCTAGGACTTGATGAAAACGATCCTTCTAATTTTACTGATGGTGGTTATGGACAAATAAACTCACATCTAAGTAAAAAAGGGGCTGATCTCGCTGACGTTGAGTTTGTACGTAAGTATTTGAGGTTCTATTGAAAATTAGATTTATCTCTATGAAATACTTTCTGGTCCAGTACCAGAAAGTAGTAAATTAACCTTAGTCGTTACCTACGTGTAAGTAAGAACTCAGGAGTTGCTGACTTCGTTAAATAAGGTTGTTTTAGCAAATTAGTTTTCTGTTCTAACAATATTGCAGTAGTATTTTTTAGGAGATGATTCAACTTGTATTTCTTTACACTCAATATTTCCACTAGTATTTTTGACCTTTTTTATTACAATCTGTTTAGAACTCATTGATTCTTCAGTTATAACTAAATCATCTACTAAGTTGCTACCTGCCTGTGAAGACTCAACCATTATCATATATAATTCTTGTGCTGACGAACCTGTAATTTTGTTTTTTGTTCTTCTTGCTTGTACAGATGTAATAAGTCCTAGAATTGCCAATATGATAAATAGTGTCTTTTTCATGCTAGGTCTCCCTGTATGAGCATATATTATATTTACACTGTTCTAGCATGTAGAATGAGAACTCCAATAATTAAAAAATCTTTTGTAAAGTTTATACTAGTGCACAACAACCATTGGGTTTCGTCCGCGCTGTTTCAAAACCCACTTCTCAGACAGGCAGCTATATCCACCTTGCCCCCAACCTGTACCCCAGCTATTAGCGAGAATAAAGCAGTACTTTCCCTCTTTTAGGTATGGGGATAGTTTTACCATTCCGACAATAATTGCACTGTGACCAGTAGCATGATTATCCATCATGGACTGCCCTCTGTTTTTTTCACTATAAAGAACAAGTCCTTTGTTTTTATAAAAGTTTGGAGTCAGTTTCATACTTATAATTACTGGGTTATTCTTTTTAATTTGGGTAATCATTTCGTCTAAGGTCTTTAGGTAAGAGTAGCCTTGTATACTAACCTGTCCATTATTACATCCAGAAAGAAGTGGTATTTGAGTCTCATTAGATTTAATGGAGGAAGACTTATAAGGACATTGAGACTCTCTAGGCACCTTCTTTTGGGGTGATTTCAGATAGTCTAGGCCATAACCAACCCAAGAACCTCTATTGGTGCATCGCTTATTTCGACAATCTGGCTTGCTTGCCCAGTAAAAGAATTGCTCACTAAGATCTCTTGATTGCTGCTTTTGTTTTAAATTTATCTCAATTGCACGAATACCAGCAAAAGCACTACATGTCGGTCTGTATTTCTGGTTACGAATAGGAACTTCTAATGCGTTGGAAACAAAAAGGTGCTCTTCTTCTATTTTGATTTCAGTTTTTTTGGTCATAGCTTTTCTATTCACAGGCTTTACTACTGGAATGTTAAATTGAGCCTTTTTGTACTTAGGAAGATTTTTTATAAAGTCACGCTTTTCTTTTTCCCACTCCGCGTGCAGCTTATTGTAAAGTCTATTCCACTCATTAGAACTTAAAGAGCGATTTTTTAGCTTCTCTTGCTCTTTTCTAATCTTGGATATTTTTTTAATAAACTTCTTATTAGCTTTTTTTTGTCCATTTACAAGATCTGCACCTGATGAAATTTTACTAGGATCAAGACCTCTCATTCTGGCAATTTTAGCTCGGTTTTTTGCTTTCATCTGCTCTATGATAAGACTGCCTCTACTTTTCGGCTTAATTGATTCTTTTTTTTCAGTTTTAAGCTCTTCTTGGGGAATTTTTTTAACTCGCTTATACATCTCTTTGTAAATTGACTTGATAATAATTGACTCATATTCACTTTGGCTAACAATAGCATGACTCAACAGGGGAAGGATTAGTAAAATAAGAGCAATCAGTTTCATGTTTTGTCCTTTTGTGAACTGTAATAAGTATGAATTACTCATAATGCTATTAGAAATTATTGATTTTGGATAGCCACAGTTTATTAAGTAATTTACCAAGATGTCCGATAAGTTTTGTATGATTAAGAAATATGTACTATTAATTTTTATTTTATTTTCAACTAATCTAGGTGCTGCTGTGGATGAGCTGGCAGAGTATCTAAAATTATCACTTGAAGTTGATGGTATTATTCAAAAAGCACACCCGTATGATGGTAAATTAAATCTAACAACAAATGAGACAGAGCTATTTTTAGAGCGAGGAAAGCTAGAAGCCTTAAGGCAAGATGCAAATAACAGTTCTATTTCTGGCTTACCTTGTAGTGAAGTCAAAACCAAGAGTACTGATAAATTTAATATTATGATGCTTTTACGTATTAGCAAAACAGAAAATAATGGTTCCCAAACAGATTTTAAAGATAATCCTGCTGGACATATTGTGAACCTGTCTCCTGGAACGAGTTTATATAGTGACGCTAAAAGCTTAGAACAACAAGTTGATGACATATTCCAGCAAAGCATGGAGATGCATAATGCCGTTTCAGCTAGTGGTCTTGTTCCTCTCGTCAGTACTGCGGAGGAACAAGAGTTATTAAAAAGTGAAATTAGAAAAGCACTTGTAAAAAATTTCTTACTGAACTCTAAAACTGATTTAGAGCGTAATAAAATATACAGCAGTGTGAAAGATTCTCTAAGCTTTGATGAAAAAATTGGAATTATCTCATCATTTGGAGGTGATTTTGTTACAAACTATGACCATGAAAGAGTGACAGATAATATGAATTCTATTCTTGGTGATAGTGCAGGAGTAATTGAGCTACAAGAGATGCTTAATGCTGTTCTTACTGGAGATACAGCGGGAGTGTGTGGAGATATTGCTGTTGGTCAAGCACAGATGCTTGCGGGATTAGGTGTTAAAAATACATACGTTTTAGGCTATATGCCAGGGGATATAGGACACGCTGTTGTTATTGCGCAAGACCCTGATGACCCGTCAAAATTTGTAAAAATGAACTACTCCGTAACGAGTACAAGTAGTAATGTTACAGGTACTAATGCCTTAAATATGGATGCATCGGCACCTGACATAGGGACAACTTATAGAATCTTTGATTCCAATGGCCAGGCGATGGCAAGTATTCCAACAGCACTAGGGACAATACTAAAAGAACAGACTTTAGGGCGTGACAGCTTGAGTATTTTTGATGAACAAGAAAATATTGTATCAGTGAAGTTTAAATCCAATGGTAACAGTTTCGGTGCCTTTGTAGGAAAAACAGAATCAGGTGATACTGTAATAGGTATTGCAGCGACTACTGAAACTAATGGCCATATTGAGACTTTAGGAATCGATACAAAAACAGATGCAGGAGTTGCACTAGCAAAAGTTACTCACAATCGTGATGGTGTCACGATAAATGCACTAGATTTTTATGTCGGATTACAGTCAGAGGCTGCAAAAAAAGTTTATAAATCTGATGGTGGAGCAGTTGAAGTAAAGGCATTTACTAATATTACTACCGGCATTCTTATTGGTCAGGCACAGTCTCCAACATATGATGGAGCTCTGTATGATGGTCACCTTGAATATAGTTATGGCCTACGTTCTACAGTAGGAAAGAAAGATAGTCCCGTTAAGCTCAAATCTCAAGTAAGTGCACATGGGGCATTTAATTTAGCAGATGTGAGGGAGACTGGTTCTTATGGTCTTCAACATGAATATATTCTTATCCAAAATAGCTTAGATGTAGAAGTGCAAGAGCAGTCGAAAATGATGTTAGAATCAGTATATATGATTCATAACATGGGTGAGATTTATGATTTTAGAGTAGGGTATAGCAATGATAGTAATGGTAAAGTATTAGTAGGTAAAAGAGGGCGTATGACAGATAGCATGCCACTATTTATGCCTGGTGCCGAACGTGAAAATTATGTCGACCTATCCCAAGAGTGGGATAATAAGTGGGCAGTACAAGTGCAGTACCGAGATCGTGAGTTTGCTGGCAACAAAGCAACTATTCAGATTCAAAAAGGTTTTTAATTTAGACTTCAAAAGGTTTATATCTTACAAACTCCACATCAAATTTTATATCTTAGAAAGTGTGATATATAAAAATTATTAGTTAATAATTTATTGAAATTCAATTTTAAATTTTGTAGAATGAGTAATGTTAATGACCATATTGATAAGGATAAAGATGCATCAGTTAGTGTGTATTATTTTATAAAAAAGTTAGAGATTACGGCATTTTTGATTATGTCTGTCAGTTTCTCCTTATGATTTGGCATACTCGATTTGTATCTTGAAAATATTTTCTTTTTGAAATTTCAATCAGTAATTACAAGTTTGTTTCTAGCTGCTTTTTTTGGTTTAACACTTATTGGAGATCGCAAGCCTATTATCTTAGAATTTGCACAAAGACAGGGTCGTATTGCAGAGGATGACATAAGTGTTGATACTCTGTTCTATTTTCGATTTCTCACTATGCTTTGGGTCGGATATTTTCTTTTTAAGGCTATAGTTTATACGCTGGTTGGCCTTCAGCTTTCTTTAGAAGAGAGGATTCTGTTTAGAACAATATTTGGAAATATTACTTTTTATGGCCTATTATTTGGTACTATTTTTGGAGCTCAACCGATTTGGAATGGTTTAAGGTATTTGAAATTACTACCATCATCTAAATTGGAGTCATTTACCACTTGACCCTGACACTATGTCAGACCCGATAATAAGTAAAAAGGAGTAAGTTTTAGTTAAGTAAATATAGTATATTCATTTAATACTTATATTCCTCTGGTGATTTATTTTACCTATGTGAAGTGTACCTGTGCTCTAAGTTTCAGCATTGATAATCGCATTGAGAATATCTCTTTTGTGCGGACTTTCTCTGATCCATTTTATGTCATGAATATATTTAATTAGTAATTTATTGAGCTAAATTTAAATTAAGTTCTCTTTTTCTATTAAGAGTTGTAAGAATAGTTTTATATCTTAATCGTTCTATTTTAGGAGAAATAATGAAAACTCTTACTTTGATAATGATCTTATGTTTTTCAGCCAACTCATTTGCTCAATCTTTTAATATTGAGCGCTGTATGGCACATCGTATGTTTGATCGTTTCCCTCCTGGAACAATGCCACCTACTACTCCTGTTATCAATATTCAAGGACATGAATATCGTCTTAAAGATGCTTGCCATCCCATCCTTGTTGAAATGGAAATTGATAATAGACTTGAAAATATGCCGCGGTCATATGTTGAAAGTCGCTCATCCATTGTTTTTCCTGGGGAGTTTTGGTATTCCGTTGATAAGGAGGATTTCGCTTTTGTTGCAATCGATAGTATTTATAAGGGTAAAGTATTTTTTAGGGGATTAATTGCTCAAGGAGGTTACTGCTCTTACTATATTGACGGCTCTTGTGACAGTGAGTACTGGAAAGAGTTTGGTGTTAATATGGCCCAACCAAGTATTGAGCGAGGGAATTATGACGTTAGTTTTGAATATAGTTTTCCTCAGACTGAGTTTGATGGTGAGATTTTTCCAGAGCATCTTAATATTGTTCCTCCCGCGATTGATTTCGTTGGATATGAAAGTGTTTGGGAGCCTCGTCGTACCAAAATAAATAATGCTGACCTTATCTCATTTGATTTCAAACAGCTTGTAAAAGCAGCTAAAAAGGAAGATGTCTATACGACATCATTTAAATGGGAAAATAACAATGATCTTGAGAATATCCCTACTCAAGACAGCGGTATGGGCAAAATTAAAATCCACTTTGGACCACTCTGCCCTTCTGGTTTAGAAATTAAAATTATTGATAATATGGATAAGAAATTTGTATTTGATAATTCTACTCCAGGAAAAGTTATAATAAAGGCTTCAGTTGGTGAGGTGAATTACTTAACAGATGAGGAGCTAGAGCAAGTAGAATGGAGTATGCCTGAAAAAAATGGATCAAGTCTTAAGATGACTCCTGCTGATGGTATCGGGCGCAGTGTTGTTTTCGAATATACCGGGCTCTTTGTAGAAAATATTGATTTTGGAGAAACACTGGTAACTGCAAAATATAAGACGCAGCCGAAGTGTAAAGACCTCAAAGATGAAGTTCCAGTTAAAATATTTTTTCCACGTGACTTTTTTAACAATCCCGATAATTCATCAGGACCTGATGCAATTCCAAATTGGTTTTACTATTGGCAACAGACCAAGGCAGGACATGGAACTGTTATGGATAGAGATATTAAGTATCGAGGGTTAACGGCGAAGTGTGCGGGAAATAAATGGCTCGGTTATTATTGGATGAATGAGAAATATAATAAATATAATCAAAAAGCTATGGTAGGTGAGGAACATGTAAATATGTGTGATCTACATAAACTTGATAATATTTATCCAGGGCATTCATCAGATAATTTTCTACTTGCTTCACAGTTTGCATTCCATATTGATGATTTCAAATTGAACACTTGGAGTGGTATCGATACTTTTGGTCAAATGTTACTACACGAGTTGACTCATCGTAAGCATTGGCGAGAATGGTGGAACAAAATGGGAGGATGGCCCATAAAAGGCTACCTTGATAAGAATAGAAATGGTGTACGTGATGCTAAAGAGTGGGTTGATGAGGATTTCGACTATTTTCCAGATAAGTATGAAGGAAAAAAGTGGCCTGGAAATGGAAGAAAATATATTGTGGTAAATCCGGATACTTTTCATAGTGAATGGGGAGATCCAAGTTTTTCAGAAGCCCATGATGAGCACCATATTACATATTCCTACGCTGAGAGTAACTGGATAAAAGGAACTGCAAATAAGGAAGATTGGTCAGTTCCTGGTAAGCAGTGGGAAAGTACTCCTTAAGTAACTTTATTGACTCCTAGAGTATTGAACGGTAAAAATTATAATAAAAATATTTGCTTTAACCTTGATCTTTCACACGGAGGATCTATCTCAAGGAAACTAAATGTCTGATCAAATTTACACTCCAAAACCTAATGAAAGACAGTTTACTATGCGAGCTGTTGTTATTGGCTGCTTGATTGGTGGTATCGTCTCTGCAATGAACATCTACTTTGGATTACGAACAGGTTGGGGCTTCGGTGGTTCTCTTATTGCTGCCATCTTATCTTACTCATTTTTTCAAGTACTATCACCAAAAGATGAATTTGGAGTTTTAGAGACCAATATAGCTCAAACTGCAGGATCTGCTGCAGGGAGTATGTCTTCGACTGCTGGGCTTGTTGCCTGCATTCCAGCAATGAAAATGCTGGGGTATGAGTTGTCTATATTTGAACTATTTTTCTGGGCACTGTCGGTAGCATATCTTGGTGTTTTCTTTGCCGTTCCACTTAGAGCGCAGATGGTTGTCGTCGAAAAACTACGCTTTCCTACTGGAACAGCGACGGCGGAGACAATCGTTGCAATGTTTGCTAAAGGAGATGATGCATTAAGAAAGAGTAAGACATTACTCTTTATGGCACTGTTTGCTGGAACATTTACATTACTAGCCTATTTTATACCTGTTATCGGTCATCCACCTTTCGTTAAAATGGTTGGACTGGGAGTTGTTTCAGCGTGGGGATTTTCTATTTTAATCAGCCCTATGATGTTTGGTGCAGGTATTCTGATCGGGCCAAAAGTTGGTAGCTCTCTTTTGCTGGGATCTGTTCTAGCATGGGGAGTACTAGGTCCTTACGCTTCATCACAAGGATGGGTAACTGGTCCAATTATGGATTACAAAACTGGTGCTCGTGGATGGATTCTATGGCCTGGTGTGGCCTTGATGGTTACAGATGCTTTAATGTCTCTACTTTTATCCTATAAATCGATTATAAATACTTTTAAGAAAACCAAGCTTCCTAAACATATTGAGGTTGGGGGAGAGTCTATTCCTAAACTATGGTGGATGGGAGGATTAACTCTTTCTACTATTTTATTAGTGATTATTGCTAAGCTAGTTTTTAATATCCATCCTGCTCTTACTTTAGTTGCGGTTGCTTTATCATCAATCTTGTCAATCATTGCAGTGCGAAGTACAGGAGAGACTGATATAAATCCAATTGGTGGCATGGGTAAAGTTACTCAAATGGTTTATGGAGCGATTAGTCCGGGAAATATGTCAACGAACTTGATGGCCGCTGGAATTACCGGCGCGGGAGCCTCTCAGGCTGCTGATATGATGCAAGACCTTAAAACAGGATATATGGTTGGGGCGAGTCCCAGAAGCCAATTTAAAGCACAATGTTTAGGTATTTTAGCTGGAATATTTTTTGCTATTCCTATTTATAAACTTTTTGATAGTGCATATATAATTGGAGAAGGGAATATTCCTGCACCTGCTGCCCATGCGTGGAAGGCCATGGCTCAACTGTTAAGTCAGGGAGTCGACGCAATGCCGACGCACTCACTAAATGCAGTAATTGTTGCAATTGGTTTAGGAGTCGTGCTCTCTCTCATTAAAAAGATTCCTAATGTGAATGAAAAGTATATCCCAAGTGGACTGGCCATCGGTATCGCTTTTATTGTTCCTGCATATTACTCTGTTGCCATGTTTTTTGGATCACTATTTCTGATTGTATGGACAAAGAGATCCCCTCTGCAGGCAGCAGCACTAAACTTTGCTGTAGCTTCAGGCCTTGTCGCTGGTGAGGGATTAATGGGAGTCGTAACAGCAGCACTAACCTTTTTAGGTGTAAAACCATTGATGTAAAATGATTAAAAATTTAAGAAATGTTATTTATAAAATTTTTCTTGTAACTATTCTGGTTCTTACTTGTAACAGTATATTAGCCGATGAATTATTAGTCAGGCATTGTAATGATATGGGGGGAGTAATTCAAAAGAGCTATAGCTGTCCTCAAAGTGGCTTGACCATTCCATTTGATTTTTGTGTGATAGAACGTGCTGAGACAGTCCCTCTCTTTTTTGATGGCTGTACGGGGCCAACAGGTGGAAACAGTGAACTCTTTTATTCTAGCTGTATTGAACATGACCTATGCTATCACCGTGAGCCTGCGACAAGTGGTAAAACGCAAAAAGATTGTGATACCGAACTGCAAAATAGTCTACTGATATCTTGTATGCAAAGTACTGACACTAAGCCATGTGAAAATTGGGCACTTGCCATGTACCGTGCTGTTCGTATGTTTGGTAAGCTTGCCTATAATTGTGCGAATAGTAGTGAGTTATAACTGATTAATTGCAAACAGGATTTCTATTTAAGTTCTTTTTTATTTTATTAGTATTATTTCGTAAGTGATGCCAGTAAGTTTTTTTAGAAAAAAGAAAGTTCTTTTTTGGATCATCTAAAAATCCAGCCATCATCGCCACTGTACAACGAATATTTCCTTTGGGGCTTAGAGTTTGTGCTGGTGATAATTTTGGTGGTTTGCAGTCACTAGGTCTAATTGATCTTGCCTTGTTAGAGTATTCGAGCTGGAAAAGTCCAGCAGCACGACGTCCGGGCATTCCAGGAACCAATACTCGTGGTCTACAGCTGGATTCATCATGGGCAAGTGCGCTAAAAGTCCAAAGCCAAAAAATCTCTTTCTGCTTGTTGGACATGGTGTTCCAGTTTTTACATGTTTTTGTAATATTTTGTGAATGTGGAGTGTAGAATGCCGAGTGTTTTCTAATATATTTTACTAGTGCTTTCCCATTGCTGCCGAGTTGTCCTTTTGATGTAATAAAGCTGCTGCATGCACGTGACATTCCCCCTTTTACTCTAGGATAAAGTGGAAGTGGTTTCAGATTGGTAAATTCTGCTAAGGGTACAAAACGATGTTTTTTCTTAACTGAGTCAGGGCTTGTAGGCACTTTAGTTTTGTCATCAATATCACGAATTAATATTTTTGATGTATCAAGAGGTTTTGCTGGTTTGGTACTACTTTCAACTATTGTAGAAGGTGCTGTTTTTTTGGCACAGTGGTCATCAAGATTTCCGACTCCCAAAGCTGGTTTTTCATAGTTAAAATGGTCAATCATAGATATTGGTTGCTCAAACTTATTAAGGAGCGGGGATATACAGCCTGGTATCCATACTTTGTCAGTACAGTACACTGGAGCATTAAGAAATGGTTGCGCTAAAAGGTTATTCCAACCTGAATATTGAAATGCTGCAATCCCTGCACCAAAACGTGGTGGTTGTTGTGCCTTTCCATTGCAAGTTAGCAAGAGTATAAAAATAAATATAAGATTATTTTTTTGTAAATTCACACTGTACCTTACGTAATACTTTCTCTTTTTTAGTTGCAGTATGTTCAACTGCTTTGAAAATTAATTTTCCATTAATTTTTTGTAGTGAACTAATGGAGACCATGTCGTGTTGATGGTCTTTGCAAATCATCTCTCTTTTTTCAATTAGTAATTTTTCTTGGAGGTTTAACGTTGTATGTGTTTTTGTTATACATGCAGGATATCCAACAGGAGATTTCATACTTGTTATTGGATGGTTAATATTGAAAAATGAAATACTTTGACCAAGAAGTAGAGAGCTATTTTTAGTATTAATAACCAGCTCACCATCACTACAGTTTTCAAGATTTGTGGTAGTATATTCTCCTGGAGTAAATACTGTTCCTATCACGCTATTAGCGTGAGTTGTGGTAATTGACAATATCATTATGAGTAATATTAATTTCATTAAATTATTTTAGCATAGTCTTACGTCTATATACAGGGAGTATAATTATCCCTTAAAACGAGGTGTTTATGCCAAATTCAACACTATCGACACCACCATTATGTGAATTTAGGGTATATTGCAGCCTAGAATTGACTACCGCATTGTGGAAAATAAGTAGTTCGTAATCAATTCCAATACGCATTTCAACAATATGCTTAGAACGTGTAAAACCCTGACCTGGATAGGCGATAATAAAATCACTACCACCATCATAGCGTAGCTCCATCGATTCAGCTTCCAAAAACAGTGTCTCTCTACGAATACTAAATGGAATCCAGTGATGATACCAGTCTGCGTAGAAAGTTTTAGCAAATTTTACAGAGCCACTATAAACTTCATTTGCGGTATGGAAAAAATAAAGAGAGCTTAAGTGAAAATCGGTAGGCTCAGTTAAACGTGTAGCTTGATCATCAACTTTGATGGTATTACCACTACTCGCTTTAGTGTATTGAGTTTTAAATTGCATATAAAACTCATTTGAAAAGCCACGGCCCAGTACTATTTTACCTCCGAACATTGTCAAATCACCATTGTTGCGATCATCAGCATAAGAGTTTTTATCATATTTAAAATATAAGGTACTGTTAAGATATTTCAGTGGATTTAAGGCACGTCCATAATTTTCTTGGTATTGATAGTCTAGTGAAAGAACAAAAGGGTTTTTATGAATGTCATCATAATCAACATATCCACTTAAACTTAAATCCCATGAATGAAGTCCACTGATAATAAGTGGAAGATTTAGTAAAAAACTTCCTCCAGTTCCTGATGAGCTATCCACATGTAGAAAATTTGGATACCGAAGATCGTCAATCACATACATGGCATTGAAAAAATACTGCAAACGGTAGCGGCTATTTTGATAGGATGCCATGGCGAGTTTTAGTTCTTCTGTTTGCATGTATCCAATAGATAGCTGGTTATGCTTTAGAGGATCAGCAAAAAGTAATGATGAAGAAAATAGATAGGGGTCTTTTGCTCCTTTAACCTGAGCGGAGGAGTAGCTCATCACTGTATAGAGTCCTGAGTACTTAAGTCCTAAAAGGCTATTGTACTCTTTAGACGATTTCTCTAGCTGCTTATGTCCTAAAAGTTTTGTAGGTGAGTGGTTTTCAAAATTATATTTATATTCAAATGGGGGAGCTACAAAAGAAGTTATTTTTGCTATACGATATTCATATGACTCACTTGTAACACTCTTAGCAATAAACTGCTCACTAGTAATCATTTTGGCATCAATTATATTATCTGCAGTAGAGAGTCTTTGTACCTTCCCACGCTTCCATACGTATAAAGATGAACCATGTTTTGTCGGTGCGATAAAGTAGATGGCATTATCAAGTACTTCAATCGGAAATCCCCAAAACCCTTGATAAGAGTAAATCGGATCGTGGTTTTTATATAGTGTGCGTGTTTTTCCACTATTTTTAAAATAATAGATATTACTAGATGAATCTAAAATAGCAGAAGAGTGAGCAATGGAGTAAAAATCATTATTAAAGTGTAGTTTTGGCTCACCATAAGATGACTGGACATCAAAATAGAGGAGGTCTTTTCCATTTACTGCTTGGAGAGCTTTTCCTTTAAAGTTTTTTAGTGCGTGGCGGTTGTTATTGAATAGTCCTATCGAAATATTGTTATAAGCCGTTTTTACGCTAGAGCTGGTATATAACTTGTCATTATATAAAAATGGTTTTCCAGCTGGCCACTGTCCAGCCTGATGCTTTTTAATTGTTAAAGAGTGTGTATCAAATTGATATATTTGCCTCTCTCCTGCAAGAGCTTGCACCTTAAAGAGTATTTGCTCGCCACTTTTTGTCATTGACCCTTTGTAATAGTCAGTTGTGATAAGCTCACCTTTTAAAAACTGCATATGTGTAAAATGAGATTTATAACGTTCTAGAAAGTCTTGAAACAGTTGTTCGTATCCAACTCCAAAGGTTTGCTCATAAGAGTCATTAAGTGCCAAAATACCGAAGGCTTTAGTAGAGTTATGTTCAAAAAAAGAGTTAACCTTGGGGACACCATAAGTTTCTGCAAGATATGCATGAAAGTAGGCACCTATAATGTATGGCTTGTCACCAAAAGGAAACTCTGTCTGACGGTTGATCATATTAGCAGGAGTGAATTTACCTGCTTTTAGATAGGTAAATGTGGTTGCTCGCTGTGCACCGTTAAATAGCCTGCCACCATTGTTGTATAGAGATTCATTTAAAATTGCATTACCTTCTAAGATAAATTGTGGCAAGAAGCTATTGGGAAAACTGATTAAAGGAATGAATGGAAATACAAGGATAGTATTACCAAAAATTGCATGGGTACTACGTGATACCCAATTATTTTTACTATTAAGTTGGAAGTCATGAGCAATTTCGTGGGCACTTAAAAGATCAACCCATGAAAGTGCTGAAAAGTAATCAACATCGAGTGCTCCTCCTCCAAAGTACATGGTCATATTAAAGGGGTGTTGTGTTGAGTAGCCATTCATTACTTGATGATTTTTACTAGAAGCCAGAATGACGTTAAGCTGCTCATCCATTTTGTAGCCAAAAGTTTTTTCATAATATTTAATAATGCCAGGAACACTACTATGTAGAGACTCAGCTGCATCTAAATCGGGTGAACTATAAAATATTTTTAGCTGATGGCTAATTTCATTTTGCAAATATTCATCATCACCAGTTAGTTCGGTTGAGAAAGAAGAAAAACTAATTAGTGAACAAAGAGTGAGTATATATTTTAACATTTAAATCCTTATTACTTGAGAGGTCCTAATAGTACTACTGGATATGTTGTCAGTAGTTTTCCGTTATTATACATCTCGAGTTCCACTATTTTATTACCATTTTTTAAAATATCTGCAGGAAACTTAAAAAAGGCATTTGTTTTTGTATTACCTTTGCCAACTTTCATAGGGAGTGCAGGTATTACCATAGTAACAAGTCCATTGGAATTTTTTAGTTTAAAGTTTATATTGTATTCAGTCTTGTCATTCGAACTTAAAAAGACTCTAAAGTGGTTCATTATTTCAGGCTTTTTATCTGCGGTACTAATAACTTGATAAGGAGTTTTACTACCACGAATTAAGTTAAGTTTTAAACCTTGCTTGGCCATAGAAGTAATTACAAACCCAATTATACAAGCAATTAAAATAGCTGCATATGCTAACGGACGAAAACGGATGATTTTAGTTTTTCTTCCATCAATAGCCTCTTCTGAGTCGTAGCGAATTAATCCTGTTGGTTTGCCAATTTTAGTCATGATGGCATCACATGCATCAATACAGGCAGTACAACCTATACACTCCATCTGAGTTCCACGTCTAATATCAATTCCTGTTGGACAAACTTTTACGCAGTGGTAACAGTTTATACAGTCACCCTCCACTGCTTTATCTACATCAGGTCCACGTCTTGGTTCCCCACGTTTCGGTTCGTAGCTTACAACATACGAATGCTCATCTTGGAAGATAGCTTGAATACGTCCATAGGGACAAGCAATAATACAAAATTGTTCACGAAACCAGCCAAAGTCAAACAAGACGAGTGCAGTAATAAACAGCATAATTATAAAGGCAGAAGGATGTTGACTGGGATCTAGAAGCAATAGATAGGCTTCTTGGGGAGTTAGAAAATAGGCAATGAAACCATGAGCAATTAACATCGCTGCAGCAGTAAACAGTAACCACTTGGTGGCTTTGATGAACAATTTTTTTATACTCCAAGGTGAGCGATCTAACTTAGCGCGCTTACCTGCTTTTCCTTCAACAAGTCGTTCAATCGTTTGAAAAAAGATATCGATAAATACAGTCTGAGGACAACCCCAGCCACACCATACTCGACCCCACATACTGGTGAGAAAAGCAAAAAAGAAAGTGAAACCAGCGAAAATGAAAAATAGCATCGGTGCATCATGGGCAAAGAAAGTTGCACCAAATAGGTGGAATTCACGAGCAGGAAGGTTGAGAAAAATAGCAGGGTTACCATTAATTTTAAACCACGAAAGTCCAAAGTAAATAGTGATCCAAAAAAGATAAAAGAACGTTCTTCTGTTACGCCACTTTCCTATTACATCTTCTGGGTGAAGATAGACGCGGTGACCATCTTCACTAGTTGTTGCAAGCATCTCATCATGCAGATCAAACTTATTTCCACTCATCGTATATCCCTGAAATTATTTATTCTATTTTACTTAAAGTTATAACAAAGACCAACTTTTAAATGGTGATTTTGGACAAAAAATAGCCCCACTTTAAAAGTGAGGCTTACTATTTTAAAACTAAAAAAAAATTAGTACTCTTTACCTTGTGGAGCTTTACCATTTGCAGGATTTGTTCCTTCAAAACTTTTGACATACTTACTAACTGCCATTAACTCAGCAGGTTTAAGCATGTTTTTATAAGCTTGCATTCCATTTGGAGCACCGTCTTTGATAGTAGTCAAAATTTGCTCAGGACTATTTCCATGAAGCCAAAATTTATCACCAAAATTAGGGCCTATTGATCCTTGTCCCTGCTTGCCGTGGCATGCTGCACATAATTGCACATATTTTGATTTTCCAAGAGCTAGATCAGCACTATTAAATGCTTCTAGATCAAAGACTACAGCAGCGGATTGAGCAACGCCTTCACCACGAAGAAGTTTGACAATTTTCATCTCTTGGTGAAATTCTTGTAATAGAGTTTTTCCACTACCCATATGGTAGTAGATTACATATGGAACACTAAAAATAATTGTGGCCCAAAAAATTCCAACCCACCAAAAGGGGAGAGGGTAGTTACACTCTTTAATTCCGTCATAATCATGGTCTAGAAGATAGGTTTTATCCTCTTCCGTAATTATAACTTTTTCAGTATCTTGTTCATCAGTCATTTTGTTCTCCTTCTACTTGCTTAATCTCTTCAAGGTCTTGAAGAGGAAGTTGTTCTACCTTGTCATAATAGGTTTTTGAGTCTTTTCTCATAACCCACCAGACAACACTTACGAAAAGTCCAAAAAAAAGTAACAGCACAAAAACCGGCATCCAGGGCTGATCGAAATTTGATAGGACTGCCGATTTTAGTGACTTCATTATTCTTGTTTCTCTTTCATAAGGTCAGTACCAAGTCTTTGCAGGTAGGCGATCATTGCAATGATCTGCTTGTCTTGCATCTTCATGTCAATTCCAGCATCAGCTAGACCGCGAGTAATCTCGGCTGCTTGTGCTTTAGCAATTGCCACTGCCTTTTGAATTTCATGATCAGTATAAGGAACTCCTAGTGACTTCATGACTTTTAACTTTTTTGTAAGAACTTTGTACTCAGTCTTGTTAGTAAATAACCATGTATAGACTGGCATGATTGACTTAGGAACAACACTTCTTGGATCCATCATGTGGCGCAGATGCCAAACATCTGGATATTTTTTTCCAATTCTAGCAAGGTCAGGTCCAATTCTTCTCGATCCCCATTGGAATGGACGATCATAGATTGACTCTGATGCTTCAGAAGGAGCACCGTAACGAAGAGCCTCATCAGCCATTGGACGAATTTGTTGAGAGTGACAAGTATAACATCCCTCTTTCACGTAGATATCACGACCCGCAAGTTCAAGTGGAGTATACGGCTTGATTCTCGAGTCCTTAACAATGTAGTTATTACTTAAAATTGACGGTGCAATTTCAATAACACTACCAACAAGGATTGCGATAAGTGCCCAAACAGTAAAAACGAAAGGCATTCCTTCGAGTTTTCTGTGCATCTTAGCATTTGGTTCAGCGTTTTGATCCATTGCTGGAGCTTGGTAAACTTTGCTATCATCAATAGTTCCTTTTTGAGCTGTTTTTATAAGGTTATAAAGCATCATAAGGAAACTGATTAGTACAAGCGTTCCGCCTACAACTCTGATGTGGTAAAGAGGCATAATTCTCATTACTGTTTCAACGAAATCAGGATAGACAAGTTGTCCACCATCGTCGATTGCCCACCACATGAGTCCTTGAGTGATTCCTGCGGCCCAGAGAGCAACGATATAAAGTACCATACCAACTGTTGCAGTATAAAATTGCGCATTAGCCAGTTTTACACTGTAAAGAGTCGTATTCCAGAGCTTTGGAAAAAGGTAAAGCATCATTGCAGCGAGTAGTCCGTAGTTCCAACCAAGAGTTCCACCATGAACGTGAGCAATAATCCAGTCTGTATAGTGAGCTAGTGCACTAACAGATTTAATTGAAAGTAGTGGTCCTTCAAAAGTACTCATACCATAAAAAGTGATGGCAAGAACTGAGAACTTTAGTGCAGGATCTTGTCTTACACGGTCCCATGCTCCACGCATGGTGAGAAGTCCGTTGATCATACCACCCCAACTTGGTGCCCATAGCATTAGAGAGAAAACCATTCCTAATGTTTGTGCCCAGTCTGGCAGGGAAGTGTATAAAAGGTGGTGAGGTCCTGCCCAGATATATAGAAAGATCAAAGTCCAAAAGTGGATAATTGAAAGTCTATAACTGTAGATAGGACGGTTAATCATTTTAGGAAGGTAGTAATACATAAGACCTAAAAATGGAGTTGTTAGAAAAAATGCAACAGCATTATGTCCATACCACCACTGTACAAGAGCATCTTGAACTCCTGCATAGACAGGATAACTTTGCATTAGACTGACAGGAATCTCTATTGAATTTACAATATGCAATACAGCAACTGTAATAATCGTTGAGATATAAAACCATAGAGCAACGTAGATGTGCTTTTCACGGCGTTGCTTGAGAGTCATAAAAAAGTTAATAGCAAACACAACCCAGATAAGAGTAATTCCAATATCAAGTGGCCACTCTAGTTCGGCGTACTCTTTTGCTTGGCTAAATCCCAGTGGAAGAGTGATTGCCGCTGCAACAATTATCATGTTCCAGCCCCAAAAGTGTAGCTTACTTAGCCCTTCACTAAACATTCTTGTCTTACATAGGCGTTGAGTTGAATGGTAGACACCAGCGAAGATTCCGTTACCTGTAAAGGCAAAGATCGCAGCGTTAGTGTGTAGAGGTCTTAGACGGCCAAAAGTTAGCCATTCAAGTCCAAAGTTAGCCTGCCAAAAAGATAGTTGAGAGGCGATAATTAGCCCCACAAGCATCGCAACGGCTCCCCATAACAGAGTTGCCCATAAAAACATACGGACAATCTTGTCATCGTAGGAGAACGATTCTAAGTTTGCATTTGTGTTCATCTTTTTTAACTCCCTTGTTAAAAATTATATTTACTTAATTATTACTATCTAGATTTTGGTTATCACTACTATCGACGGGCTTATATTCTTCATCTTCGAGGAGCATTTTATGCGCCGGGGTGTCTAAGTCGTCGAACTGACCTTTTTTGGTAGACCAGATAAAAGCGACAACAAAAATGAATGCCAACAGTAAAGCAATTGGCACTGAAAAAAATAATACACTCATAGAGTATAATAATAAGAGATTTGTCACAGTTTTGTAAATTCTTTTTAATTAGCTTTTTCTTAACCTATTTGTTCCAATCAATGTGGAGGCAATGACAGTTATAGAGCTAATTGGCATCAGCACTGCTGCTAGAAGTGGAGTAACTAGCCCCATTATGGCCAATACTGTTCCGAGAACGTTATAAATAAGAGAGAAAGTAAGATTGCGATAGATCACTTTCATACTCTCTTTGGATATTTCAATTAAATTTACAATTGGTGTCACTCCAGGGGAAGTAAGATAGACATCTGCAGCACGTAGGCTGACTTCAACACTACCGGCAACAGCGATTCCAACAAAGGATTGACTGAGTGCCAGAGCATCGTTAGCGCCATCTCCTACCATAATCGCATTGTCATATCTGCTGACGATTTCATTTTTCTTTTCAGGAGATATTTTGGCCCATGCTAGATCAGAGGTGATATTTAGCTCACAACGAACTGTCTCAACGACTTCTGGAATATCTCCAGAGATGATACCAGGGATAATGCCTAATTTTTTAAGACTCTTGATGGCGTCAGGAGCATCTCGACGTACTTTGTCGCTTAAGGATATCTTGGCTACTAGTTGTTGATTAATGTAAATTCCAATCTGGTTAAGTTTTTTCTGTATTGCCTGTTGGGCAGTACGATCGCAATGTTTTAGTGCAACAACTTCAATATATTGCTGGTTAATAGTAGCAGATACACCTGAACC